>JBQCJG010000230.1:0-28662 GCA_051952955.1 Lysobacteraceae bacterium
CGGCTCGCACTTTAAATCTTTGTCCGGGGGGGGGGGGTTTCGGGGGGGCCGCCGGCGGCCCGCCGGGCGCGGCCGGCGGCGCCCTGCGCCGGCCGGCGCTTGAAATCGCTAACATGGCCGCCAGATTCCCAGCCCGTTCCGAACCTTCCTCCGCGCCCATGCCCATCTATGCCTTCGCGTGCGACGCCTGCGGCCATGCCTTCGACCGCCTGCAGAAACTCTCCGACCCCGATCCCGAGACCTGTCCGGCCTGCGGCGCGCCGCGCGTCCGCCGCCAGCTGACCGCGCCGGCGTTCCGCCTGGCCGGCAGCGGCTGGTACGAGACCGACTTCAAGAAGGACGGCGACCGCAAGCGCAACCTGGTCGAGAAGGGCGACGCGGCGAAGCCCGAGTCCGCCCCGGCGGCGAAGGCCGAATCCGCGGCCCCCGCGCCTGCGCCCGCCCCGGCGCCGGCCGCGAAGCCCGCCGGCGGCGCGACCGGCGCCTGAGCCGCGCATGCTGGCGCGCAGTCCTGCGCACCGATCCGGCCCAATGAAAAAGCCCCGCTCCGGCGGGGCTTTTTCGTGGGCGGCGCGGTGCCGGGGGCGTCAGTGCACGCCGAACCGGGCCCGGCAGCCTTCGTCGACCCACAGGCCGCCGCGGGCGTCGTAGCCCCAGCTGCGGCCTTGGGTGCAGGGCGACTTCGACAGCGTCTCCAGCAGCACCGGCCGGCCGCGACGGACGTCCCAGGTGCAGCTCTGGCGGCGGCCGTTCTCGCTGCCGCAGGTCGTGCTGTAGCGGCCGTTGCTCTGGCCCACGCGGAACACGCCGCGGCAGCCCTTGTCGACCCAGATCGCGCCGTTGCGCTGGCCCCAGGTGCTGCCTTCGCGGCAGGGCGCGTCCGACAACTGGCGGATCAGGTCGGCGTTGCCGTAGAGATCGCGGCCGCAGGTCTCGTGGTGGCCGTCGGTGCTCTCGCAGCGGATTTCCTTGCCGGAGAACTGCGGGCCGAACTCGGCGCGGCAACCGCCCGCGACCCAGACCTTGCCCGGCGCCGAGCCCCAGGTGCGGCCGGCGACGCAGCCGGTGTCGGACAACTGGCGCAGCAGCCGGGTCTGGCCCGGCCACGACACCTTGCAGGTCTCGCGGCGGGTGTCCTTGCTCTCGCAGCGCACGGTGTCCTTGTCGAACAGTTCGGCGCGGGCGGTCGGCGCGACCGGGGCCGTGGCGGCGAACGCGAGCAGCAGGACGGAGAGGAAGCGGAAGGTCGTCATGGGAAGGCCGTGATGGTGGGACGGGATGGGAGGCGGGTCAGCGCGGCGCGAACACGGCGCGGCAGCCGTAGTTCACCCACAGCTTGGCGCGGCGGTTGTAACCCCAGGAGTAGCCCTGCTGGCAGCCGCGGTCCGACAGCTTCTGGACCAGGCGCGGCGCGCCGCGGCTGTGGTCCCAGGTGCATTCGTTGAGTTTGCCGTTCGTGCTCTCGCAGGTGACCTTGTAGCCGTCGCGCGAGCCGTCGCTGACCTTGAACATGGCGCGGCAGCCGAGGTTCACCCACAGCTTGCCGTTGCGCAGGCCGAAGTTGCGGTCGAGGGTGCAATGCGTGTCCGAGAGCTGGCGCACCACTTCCGGGGTGCCGTACAGCTGGCTGCCGCACTCGTGGTACTTGCCGTCCAGGCTCTCGCAGCGGATCTGCGAGCCGGCGACCTCGCCGTCGACCGAGGCGAACAGCGCGCGGCAGCCGCCGGAGACGCGGACTTCGCCCGGAGTGGTCCACCAGTTCTGGTTGGCCACGCAGCGCGTGCCGGAGAGCTGGCGGATGATCTTCGACCGCCCCGACCATGGCATCGGGCAGGTCTGGGCCTGGCCGTTCGTGCTCTCGCAGCGGATGCCGCCGGCGGAGGTGTCCAGTTCCTCGATGAACTCGCCGCGGCAGCCGCCGCTGACCGACACCTGCCCCGGCGACGACGACCAGGTCTCGCCCTCCACGCAGGCGGTGTTCGACAACTGCCGCACAAGCTTCGAGCGCCCCTGCCACGTCGTCGTGCAGGTGCGCTGGCGGCCGTCGCTGCTCTCGCAGCGGATCGTGTTCGCCGGCGCGCCGTCGCTGACGCCGTGGCCGGCCAGCGATTCGGCGATGTCCGCGCGCACCTGGCTGAAGGTCCAGCGCGAGAAGCGCACCTGGCCGAGGTAGAAGCGCATCTGGTCGTCCGGGATGGTGCGGCCGTCGGACTGGTCGCTGTATTCCTGCGCGATCGCCCGGCGCTGCGCGCCTTCGTCCAGCTCCCACAGGCGTTCCGGTGCGTACGCCTTCGCCATGCCCGGCGCCCCGACGTCGCCGGGGGCGCCCGGTTCCTGTGCGGCGGAGATCGCCGCCAGCACGGGCACGACCAGCGCCGCCAGCAGCGCGAGGGCGGGCAGGGCGTGCCGGAATGGACGGCGGGGCGTGGGAACGGGCAGGGCGGGCATGCGGGTGTCTCCATGACGACGGGAATGGCGCGCCGATCCCGCGCACCGACCGCTGCGGCCACGTGCGGGCGCCGCAACCGCTAGAATGCCCGGCCCGGCTGACGCCGGACGATCCTACACCCGGAGTTCCCCCCATGCGTACCCATTTCTGCGGCCTCGTCGACGAGGCGCTGATCGGCCGGACCGTGACCGTGTGCGGCTGGGTCAACAAGGCCCGCGCCCAGAGCCACCAGGCCTTCGTCGACCTGCGCGACCACGAAGGCATCGTGCAGGTGCTGGTCGAGAGCGACCAGCCCGAACTCTTCGCGATCGCCGGTGCGCTGGGCAGCGAGGACTGCGTGCGCGTCACCGGCACGGTGCGTGCCCGCTACGCCGTCAACGACAAGCTCCGCAGCGGCAAGGTCGAGATCGTGCCGACCGCCATCGAAGTGCTCAACAAGGCCGAGGCGCTGCCGTTCCACGCGCACGAGAATCCGGGCGAGGACGTGCGCCTGAAGTACCGCTACCTCGACCTGCGTCGCCCGGAGATGCAGCACGCGATGCGCACCCGCATCCGCCTGGTGCAGGCGCTGCGCCGCTGGCTGGACGAGCGCGGTTTCCAGGACATCGAGACGCCGATCCTCACCAAGGCCACGCCCGAAGGTGCGCGCGACTTCCTCGTGCCGGCGCGCATGCATCCGGGCGAGTTCTACGCGCTGCCGCAGTCGCCGCAGCTGTTCAAGCAGATCCTGATGATGGCGGGCTTCGATCGCTACTACCAGATCGCGCGCTGCTTCCGCGACGAGGCGCTGCGCGCCGACCGCCAGCTGGAATTCACCCAGCTCGACATGGAGTTCGCGTGGGTGTCCGAGCGCGACGTGCAGGACACCACCGAAGGCATGATCCGCACCGTCTTCAGGGAGGTGATGGACGTCGACCTGGCCGATCCGTTCCCGCGCATGACCTACGCCGAGGCGATGCGCCGCTACGGCTCCGACAAGCCGGACCTGCGCATCGCGCTGGAGTTCGTCGACGTCGCCGACCTCGTGAAGACCGGCGAATTCAAGGTGTTCACCGACTGGGCGAACCACGCCGATGGCCGCGTGATCGCGCTGCGCGCCCCGGGCGGCGCGGCGCTGTCGCGCAAGCAGATCGACGACTGCGGCGCGCACGCGGCGAAGTACGGCGCCAAGGGCCTGGCGTGGATGAAGATCGAGGATGCGGCGAAGGGCCGCGAGGGCATCGCCTCGCCGATCGCCAAGTTCCTCGACGACGCGACGCTGGCCGCGATCGTGCAGGCCACCGGCGCTTCCAGCGGCGACGCGATCTTCTTCGGTGCCGCCGATTACAAGACCGCCAGCGACTTCATGGGCGCGCTGCGCCTGAAGCTCGGCAAGGATCTCGATCTCGTCGAAGCCGGCTGGAAGCCGCTGTGGGTCACCGATTTCCCGATGTTCGAATGGGACGCCGAGGAACAGCGCTACGTCGCCCTGCACCATCCGTTCACCGCGCCGGCGGTCGACGACATCGCCGACCTGCGCGCCAACGCGAAGACCGCGGTGTCGCGCGGCTACGACATGGTGCTCAACGGCAACGAGATCGGCGGCGGCTCGATCCGCATCCACAATTCGCAGATGCAGTCGGCGGTGTTCGACCTGCTCGGCATCGGCGCGGAGGAAGCGGAGCTGAAGTTCGGCTTCCTGCTCGACGCGCTGAAGTACGGTGCCCCGCCGCACGGCGGCATCGCCTTCGGCATCGACCGCATCGCCGCGCTGATGGCCGGCACCGAATCGATCCGCGACGTCATCGCCTTCCCGAAGACCACCACCGCGCAGTGCCTGATGACCGGCGCGCCGTCGCCGATCCCCGACGCGCAGCTGGCCGAGGTGCACGTGCAGGTGCGTCCGCGTCCGCTCGAGGCTTGATCCACCGCTCTGCCGATCGGCAAAAACTGAGGTGTTCGCGATGTCCTACGCCATCCGCCGCGCCACGCCCGCCGACGCCGAGCGCGTCGCCGACATCGCGCGCCGCAATTTCACCGAGACCTTCGGCCACCTGTATCCGCCGGAAGACCTCGCGTACTTCCTCGACACCAGCTACATCCCGTCGACGCAGCGCACGCTGCTGGAAGATCCGCGCTGCGCGGTGTGGCTGCTGGAGGACGGCGACGAGGCGATCGGCCACATCCTCGTCGGGCCGTGCGGCCTGCCGCATCCCGAGGCGCGCGAGGAGGACGGCGAGATCAAGCGGCTGTACATCCTCGCCCGCGCCCACAACGGCGGCTGGGGCGCGCAGCTGATGCAGACCGCACTGGACTGGCTGCTGCGCGACGGCCGGCGCACGCTGTGGGTGGGCGTGTGGAGCGAGAACGTGGGCGCGCAGCGGTTCTACGCCCGCTACGGCTTCGGCCGCGTCGGCGAGTACCTGTTCCCGGTCGGCCAGACCAACGACCAAGAGTTCATCTTCCGCCGCGACGCGTAGGCGCCGCGCGCGTGCCGTCCGGCACGGTTGCGCCGTCGCACGGGCGCGCCCATGTCCCCGGGTGTCCTGCCGCCGAGTCTGGAGCCGATGCCGATGTCCGCCCGCCGCCCCGAGTCCGCTCCCGCCGTCCTGCTGGTCCACGGCATCTGGAACGCCCGCGCGTGGCTGGCGCCGTTCGCCCTCCGCCTGCGCGCCGAAGGCCTGGCGCCGTCCGTGTTCGGCTACGCCAGCGTCTGGCGCGACCCCGAGACCGCCGGCGACCGGCTGATCGCGCACCTGCGCCGTCATCCGGTGGCGCATCTGGTCGGCCACAGCCTGGGCGGGCTGGTCATCCTCGAAGCTCTGCGCCGCGCGCCGGACCTGCCGGTGCAGCGGGTCGTCTGCCTCGGCTCGCCGCTGCGCGGCAGCGCCGCCGCCGCCGGGCTGGTCGCCCGACCGCCGCTGGGGCTGGCGCTGGGCCGCAGCCGGGCACTGCTGGAACGCGGCTGTCCCCCGTGGACCGGCGCGGCCGAGGTCGGGGTGATCGCCGGCGACCGCGCCAAGGGCCTGGGCGGCCTGTTCGCCACGCTCGACGGCGCCTCCGACGGCACCGTGGCCGTGGCCGAGACCCGGCTGGACGGCCTGGCCGACCACTGCGTGCTGCCGGCCAGCCACAGCGGACTGGTGCTGTCGGCCGAGGTCGCCGCCCGGACCGCCCGTTTCCTGAGCGAGGGCCGCTTCGGCGAGTGACTCGCGAACGGTGGCCGGCGCCGCGACTGGGGTAAAATGCGCGGCTCGGCATTCCGACCAGGTGCGGTTCCCCCATGGGCAGAGGTCCTTCCATCGAGGCGCGCAAGAACGCGGTCGACGCGCAGCGCGGCAAGATCTTCACCAAGATCATCCGCGAGATCGGCGTCGCGGCGCGCGCCGGAGGCGGCGATCCCGCCGGCAATCCGCGCCTGCGCAGCGCGGTCGACAAGGCGCTCGCGGTCAACATGTCGAAGGACGTGATCGAGCGCGCGATCAAGAAGGCCACCGGCGAGCTCGAAGGCGTCGAGTACGAGGAAGTGCGCTACGAGGGCTACGCCCCCGGCGGCGTCGCGGTCATCGTCGATTGCCTGACCGACAACAAGGTGCGCACCGTGGCCGACGTGCGCCACGCCTTCAGCAAGTTCGGCGGCAACCTCGGCACCGAGGGCTCGGTGTCCTTCATGTTCAAGAAGACCGGCGTGCTGTCGTTCGCCGGCGGTGCCGATGAAGACAAAGTCACCGAAGCCGCGATCGAGGCCGGCGCCGACGACGTCGTGGTGTATCCCGAGGACGGCGCGATCGACGTGCTGACCTCGCCCGACGCCTTCGCCGCTGTCAAGGCCGCGATGGAAGCCGCGGGCCTGTCCGCCGACATCGCCGAGGTGACCTACCGCGCCGACAACGACAGCCCGGTGGCCGGCGAGACCGCGCAGCAGGTGGTCAAGCTGCTGCGCTGGCTGGAAGACCTCGACGACGTGCAGAACGTCTATTCCAACGCCGAGCTCGGCGCCGACGCGTACGCCTGACCCCGCGATCGCCGAGCGCATCGTCGTGACCCGCATCCTCGGCATCGATCCCGGTTCGCAGCGCACCGGCGTGGGCATCATCGACGTCGATGCGGCCGGCAAGGCGACGCACGTGTTCCACGCGCCGATCAGGCTGCTGGTCGCGGACGACGACGAAGGCAATGGCCTCGGCGGTTTCCCGGCCCGATTGAAGCGATTGCTCGACGGCCTCGGCGCTATCCTCGACGCCCATCGTCCCGACGAAGTGGCGATTGAAAAGGTATTCATGGCCCGCAACCCGGATTCGGCGCTCAAGCTAGGCCAGGCGCGCGGTGCGGCCCTGTGCGCCGTGGTCCTGCGCGACCTGCCGGTCCACGAGTACGCCGCGAAGGAAGTGAAGCTCGCCGTCGTCGGCACCGGCGGCGCGGACAAGGCCCAGATCCAGCACATGGTCGGACTCATGCTCAACCTGAAGGGCAAGCTCCAGGCCGACGCCGCCGACGCGCTCGCCGTCGCCATCACCCACGCCCACGTGCGCGCGACCGCGCGCCGGCTCGGCGTGGGTACCCGCGAGGCCTGGGGCAAGCGCTGAGCGCGCCCGTCTCGCATCCCCGCATCCTCTCTTTCCTACGCTTCCCTCCGGAGTCCGCATGCATGCCGTCCTGCGCCAGAACCTGTTCCTGATCAAGGAGCATGCCGGCCTGTTCAAGGCCGCCAACAACTACGACGTGTTCGATCCGGCCGGCGGCGCCAGGCTGCTGGAATGCCGCGAGCCCAACCTCGGCTTCTTCACCAAGCTGCTGCGCTTCACCGACTACAAGCGCATGACCCCGTTCGAGGTCGTGCTGACCGGCACCGACGGCCGCAAGGCGCTGACCGTGCGCCGCGGCGTGTCGTTCTTCCTCTCGAAGGTCGAGGTGCTGGACGAGAACGGCCGCGTGGTCGGCGGCTTCAAGCAGAAGTTCTTCTCGATCGGCGGCGCGTTCCGCGTGCTCGACGCCCGCGACAACGAGGTCTGCGTGCTCAAGGGCAAGTGGACCAGCTGGGAATTCCAGTTCCTCAAGGGCGAGAAGGAACTCGCGCGGGTCAGCAAGAAGTGGGCCGGCCTGGGCAAGGAGCTGTTCACCAGCGCCGACAACTACGTGCTGTCGGTGTCCGATGCCGTGGCCGCGGACGACGAGGTCCGCATCCTGATCATGGCCGCGGTGATGTGCATCGACATGGTGCTGAAGGAGTGAGTCGCGCCGCCGCGCGACGGAGACGGTCATGATCGGTCGACTCAGGGGAGTGCTGGTCCACAAGCAGCCGCCGTGGCTGGTGATCGACGTCCACGGCGTCGGTTACGAGCTGGAGGCACCGATGAGCACGGTCTACGACCTGCCCGAGATCGGGCGCGAGGTCGTGCTGTTCACGCATTACGCGCAGAAGGAGGACAGCGTCGCGCTGTACGGTTTCCTGCGCGAAAGCGAGCGCCGGCTGTTCCGCGACGTGCAGAAGGTCAGCGGCATCGGCGCGAAGATCGCGCTGGCGGTGCTGTCGGGCGTGAGCGTCGACGAATTCGCGCGGCTGGTGCAGGCCGGCGACGTCACCGCGCTCACCCGCATCCCGGGCATCGGCAAGAAGACCGCCGAGCGCATGGTCGTGGAACTGCGCGACCGCGCCGCGGATTTCGCCGGCGCCGGCACCACGCTGAACCCCGGCGTCATCGGCGACGCGCAGTCCGAGGCGACGATCGCCCTGCAGCAGCTCGGTTACAAACCCGCCGAGGCCGTGCGCATGGCGCGCGATGCCGCGGCGTCCGGCGACGACGCCGCCACCATCATCCGCAAGGCGCTGCAGTCGGCCCTGCGCTGACCTGCGCCACCCACGAGGGCCTCCGGGCATTCCCGCGATGAGCGATACCGCTTCCCACGATGCTTCCCACTCCCATTCGCCGCAGTCCCACGGCACCGGCGGGCTCGCCGCGCTGGTCGTCGCAGCGGTCGGCGTGGTGTTCGGCGACATCGGCACCAGTCCGCTGTACACGATCCAGGAGATGTTCAGTCCGCACTACGGGCTGTCCCCGGACCAGGCGACGGTGAAGGGCCTGCTGTCGCTCGGTTTCTGGGCGCTGCTGCTGGTGGTCACGCTGAAGTACGTGATCGTGATCATGCGCGCCGACAACGAAGGCGAGGGCGGCATCATGGCGCTCACCGCGCTGGCCCAGCGCAGCCTCAGGACCGGCTCGCGGCTGAACTACACGGTCGGCATCCTCGGCATCTTCGGTGCGGCGCTGTTCTTCGGCGACGGCATGATCACGCCGCCGATCACCGTGCTCGGTGCGGTCGCCGGCCTCGAGGTCATCTCGCCGGTGTTCAAGACCTGGGTGGTGCCGATCAGCCTGGTCATCCTCACCGGCCTGTTCGCGATGCAGCGATTCGGCACCGCGCAGGTGGGCAAGGCCTTCGGCCCGGTGATGATCGCGTGGTTCGTGGTGATCGCCGCCTTCGGCGTCTACAACATCGCCCAGCATCCGTCGGTGCTGTCCGCGCTCAACCCGGTGTGGGCGCTGCGCTTCTTCATGACCCACAACTGGCACGCGGTGTTCGTGCTCGGCGCGGTCGTGCTGACCGTCACCGGCGGCGAGGCGCTGTACGCCGACCTCGGCCACTTCGGCAAGACGCCGATCCGCTGGGGCTGGTTCGGCTTCGTGCTGCCGGCGCTGGTGCTGAACTACTACGGCCAGGGCGCGCTGCTGCTGGTGCATCCGGAAGCGATCGCCAACCCGTTCTTCATGTCGATCCCCGACTGGGCGCAGATCCCGATGCTGGTGCTGGCGACGATCGCGGCCACGGTGGCGTCGCAGGCGGTGATCACCGGCGCGTTCTCGGTCACGCGCCAGGCGATCCAGCTGGGCTACCTGCCGCGACTGGCGATCCGGTACACCTCGAAGGACACGATCGGCCAGATCTACGTGCCGTCGATCAACTGGACGCTGTTCGCTGCCGTCGTCGTGCTGACCCTGTCGTTCCGCAGCGCGACCGCGCTGGCCACGGCCTATGGCCTGTCGGTCACCGGCACCATGCTGATCGACACGCTGCTGCTGGCGATCGTGGCCTACACGCGCTGGCCGGACACGCGCCGCTGGGTGCTGCCGCTGTGCGCGCTGTTCCTGACCATCGACTGCGCGTTCCTGTTCGCCAACGGCGCCAAGCTGCTGACCGGCATCGGCGCCTGGGTGCCGCTGTTCATCGGCCTGAGCGCGTTCACCATGATGCGCACCTGGCGCCGCGGCCGCGAACTGCTGCATGCCGAGATCCGCAAGGAAGGCATCCAGGTCGACAGCTTCCTGCCGGGTTTGATGCTCGCGCCGCCGGTGCGCGTGCCGGGCACGGCGGTGTTCCTGACCGCCGACAAGTCGGTGGTGCCGCACGCGCTGCTGCACAACCTCAAGCACAACAAGGTGCTGCACGAGCGCAACGTGTTCCTCACGGTGGAGACGCTCAACGTGCCGTACGCGCCGAAGGAGAAGGGCCTGAAGATCGAGGCCATCGGCAACGATTTCCACCGCATCGTGATCCGCTTCGGCTTCATGGAGACGCCCGACGTGCCGCTGGCGCTGATGCGCAGCTGCGACAAGGGCGGCATCCACTTCGATCCGATGGACACGACCTACTTCTCCAGCCGCGAGACCATCGTCGCCAGCGCCCACCGCGGCATGCCGATCTGGCGCGACAAGCTGTTCGCGCTGATGCATCGCAACGCCGCCTCGGCGACGGGTTTCTTCCGCATCCCGGGCAACCGCCTGGTGGAACTGGGCGCCCAGGTGCAGATCTGAGCCGATCCCGGCGCGTCCGGGCCAGGCATGGCAATCCGCGCGGCGGCCCGCATAATCGGCGATCGCACACATGGACCGTCGTCGCCGATGATTCCCTATTCCCTGCTGGACCTCGCCCCGGTCAACGAAGGCGCCACCGCGCAGGACGCCTTCGCCCACATGCTCGATTTCGCCCGCGATGCGGAGGCCCTGGGCTACGCCCGCTACTGGCTGGCCGAGCACCACAACATGCCCGGCATCGCGAGCGCCGCCACGTCGGTGCTGATCGGCCACGTCGCCGCCGGCACGCGCACGATCCGGGTGGGCGCCGGCGGCATCATGCTGCCCAACCACGCGCCGCTGCAGGTCGCCGAGCAGTTCGGCACGCTGGCCGCGCTGCATCCGGACCGCATCGACCTGGGGCTGGGCCGCGCCCCGGGCACCGACCAGGTCACGATGCGCGCCCTGCGCCGGTACGGCGACGGCGCGGACCGATTTCCGCAGGACGTCGCCGAATTGCTCGGTTACTTCCAGCCGGTGCGCCCCGGCCAGATGGTGCAGGCCGTGCCCGGCGCCGGCATCGACGTGCCGGTCTGGATCCTGGGATCCAGCCTGTTCGGCGCGCAGCTGGCGGCGGCGATGGGCCTGCCTTTCGCGTTCGCTTCGCACTTCGCGCCGGGGCTGACCGGCGAGGCGCTGTCGCTCTACCGCAGCCGGTTCCAGCCGTCCCGATCCCTCGCGGCGCCGCATGCGATGGTGGTCCTGAACGTCGTCGCCGCCGACACCGTCGCCGAGGCGCGCCGGTTGTTCACCAGCCAGCAGCAGGGGTTCCTGCGCCTGATCCGCGGCCAGCCCGGTCGCGTCCCGCCGCCGGTCGACGACATCGAGGCCTGCTGGCAGCCGCACGAGAAGGCGATGGTCGAACAGGCGCTGTCCGGCGTGATGCTGGGCGATGCGGCCGGCGTGCGCGCCGGCATCGGCGCGTTCGTCGCCCGCCATCGTCCGGACGAACTGATGGTCACCATCAACCTCTTCGACCACGCGGCGCGGCGGCATGCGCTCGCGCTCGCGGCCGATGCGTGCCGCGACGCCGGGGCGTCCGCTCCGGCCGCGCGGCCCGTCGCCGTGGCCGCGTCGTAACCGCGTCCCGCGTGCCGCCGGGCATAATGGCGGCATGACCACCGATCGCATCATCGCCTCCGGCGCCACCCGCGAGGACGACCTCGCCGACGCCGGCCTGCGCCCGAAACGGCTGGACGAATACCTCGGCCAGCAGCCGGTGCGCGAGCAGATGGCGATCTACATCGAGGCCACCAGGCGCCGCGGCGAGGCGCTGGACCACGTGCTGATCTTCGGCCCGCCGGGTCTGGGCAAGACCACGCTCAGCCACGTCATCGCCAACGAACTCGGCGTCAACCTGCGCGTCACCTCCGGGCCGGTGATCGAGAAGGCCGGCGACCTCGCCGCGCTGCTCACCAACCTGCAGCCGCACGACGTGCTGTTCATCGACGAGATCCACCGCCTCTCGCCCGTGGTCGAGGAAGTGCTGTATCCGGCGATGGAGGATTTCCAGATCGACATCATGATCGGCGAGGGCCCCGCGGCGCGCTCGATCAAGCTCGACCTTCCGCCGTTCACGCTGATCGGCGCCACCACCCGCGCCGGTTTGCTGACCGCGCCGCTGCGCGACCGCTTCGGCATCGTCCAGCGCCTGGAGTTCTACAGCGCCGAGGAACTCACCCGCATCGTGCGCCGCTCGGCGCAGATCCTCGGCATCGCCTGCGAGCCCGACGGCGCCGGCGAGATCGCGCGCCGCTCGCGCGGCACGCCGCGCATCGCCAACCGCCTGCTGCGCCGCGTGCGCGACTACGCGCAGGTGCGCGCCGGCGGTTATATCGATCGCAATGTCGCCGATGCCGCGATGAAGATGCTGAAGGTCGATCCCGAAGGCTTCGACGAACTCGACCGGCGCATGCTGCAGCTGATCCTCGAGAACTTCGACGGCGGCCCGGTGGGCGTGGAATCGCTGGCCGCGGCGCTGAGCGAGGAGCGCGGCACGCTGGAGGACGTGATCGAACCGTACCTGATCCAGCAGGGCTTCCTCGTGCGCACCGCGCGCGGGCGCATGGCCACGCAGAAGGCGTATCGCCATTTCGGCCTGAAGCCGCGGGCGCCGGCGCGCGACCTGTTCGCGGAGGGCGGCGACGGTGCGTGATGCGGCGACGGAGGCGTCCCGATCCGGAGCAGCCGGGTTCAGCTGGCCGACACGGGTCTATTGGGAGGATACCGACGCCGGTGGCGTGGTCTACCACGCGCAGTACCTGGCCTTCCTCGAACGCGCGCGCACCGAATGGTTGCGCGCGCAGGGGTGGGGGCAGGAACGCCTGCGTCGAGACTACGGCCTGGTGTTCGCGGTGCGCGCGATGACCCTCGACTTCCGCCAGCCGGCGCGACTGGACGACGCGCTCGACGTCGGCGTGCGGCTCGCCGAATGCCGTCGCGCCAGCCTCGTGATCGCGCAGACCATCGATCGCGAGGGCCGGCGCCTGATCGATGCGGAGGTGCGGGTCGCGGCGCTGGCGGCGTCGACCTTCCGCCCGATGGCGATCCCGGACGATCTGCTGTCGATGCTGCGATCCCAGGAATCCCCCGCGCCGGGCGATGCCCGCCGCGACGAACCGAACGTGGAGCGAATCCCGCGATGAACCTGCTGTCCGTCATGCTCACCGCCGTCCAGGCCACCGATGTCCAGCCGCTGCCCGCGCAGGCGCTGTCCGCCGCGGCTCCGGCCGCTGGCGCCGCGCCCGAGGCGGGCCTCAACTACCTGAAGCTGATCGTCGAGGCCAGCCTGCCGGTGCAGGCGGTGATGGCGCTGCTGCTGCTGGCGTCGGTGGCGTCGTGGGTCATCATCTTCAGCAAGAAGCGGGTGCTGGACCGCGCGCAGAAGGAAGCCGACGGCTTCGAGGAGCGGTTCTGGGCCGGCGGCGACCTCGGCCGGCTCTACGCCGAGGCCGCGGGCCGCAAGCAGCACATCAGCGGGCTGGAGGCGATCTTCGAAGGCGGCCTGCGCGAGTTCAACCGCGTGCGCCAGCGCCGCGGCGTCGACGCGCGCAGCCAGCTCGAAGGCGCGCAGCGCGCGATGCGCGCGACCGCTTCGCGCGAACTCGACGGGCTCGAACACAATCTGGAATTCCTCGCCAACGTCGGCTCGATCAGCCCCTACGTCGGCCTGTTCGGCACGGTGCTCGGCATCCTGATGTCGTTCCACGGCCTGGCCAGCATGAAGGAGGCGACGATCGCCACCGTCGCGCCGGGCATTTCCGAAGCGCTGCTGGCGACGGCGATGGGCCTGTTCGCGGCGATCCCCGCGGTGTGGGCCTACAACCGCTTCGCGACCCGCGTCGAACGCCTGGCGGTGCGCTACGACGCCTTCGCCGAGGAGTTCGCCTCGATCCTGCAGCGCCAGGCGCACATGGACGAGCATTGACCCCGCGGTCTCCATCGGACCGTTGACCGCATCGTCCCCGTCTCCCGCCTCACCGGACATCGACCATGGCCCTCCAAGCCGCCGGCCGTCGCCGCAAGCGCAAGCTGAAAGCCGAGATCAACGTCGTGCCGTACATCGACGTGATGCTCGTGCTGCTGATCATCTTCATGGTCACCGCGCCGCTGCTGAACCTCGGCACCGACATCCACCTGCCGCAGTCGCGCGCGAAGTCGCTGCAGACGCCGAAGGATCCGATCGTCGTCAGCATCTACGCCGACGGCGGCTACGCGCTGATGCTCGAGCGCGGCCGCAACCGCAGCGTCGGCGCGAAGGACCTGGTCGCCGAACTGCGCGCCGTGCGCCAGCGCAACGACGACATCACCGTGCTGGTCAACGGCGCCAGCGACGCCAGCTACCAGACGGTCATGCGCGGCATCGATCTCATCAAGGACGCCGGCATCGCCAAGGTCAGCCTGGTCAGCCTGCCGGAGGACACGCAGTGATCGCGCGCGGCGGACGCCGGGCCGCGGCGGGGCAGGGCGGGGCGTAGATGCGCGAACGTCGCGAAGACACCGCGCTCGCGGTCGGCTTCTCGCTGCTGCTGCACCTGGTGCCGGTGGCGGTACTGCTGATGGCATCGCTGCTGCCGGCGTCGCCGCCGTCGTCGGCCGGCGAGCCGGTGAACGCGGACGTGGTCGATCCGAACGCGCTGTCGGCCGATGTCCGCGCTGCGCTGCGGACCCGGCCCGCGCCCGATCCGTCGGTCGAACCGCCGCCGCCGGACACGCCCCCCGAGCCGCCGCCGGAGCCATTGCCCGATGCGCTGGAAGAAACCCCGCCCGAGGCGCAGCCGCTGCCGCAGGAGCAGTTGCCCGACCCGGACCCGGTCGACCAGCAGGAAGTGAAGCCCGACGCGACCTCCGCCGACACCGCGCAGCGCGAGCAGGAGGCGAAGCAGCGGCAGGGCCAGGTCGACCTGACCGACGAGCGCCAGCGCCAGCAGCAGGCCGAACAGCGCAAGACCGAGATGCAGCGCCAGCGCGACCAGCAGCTCGCGGACATCCAGCGCCAGAAGGAGCAGAACCAGCGCGAGATCGCGCTCGCCCAGCAGCGTCTGGAACAACTGGCCCAGCGTCGCGCCCAGCAGGCTTCGGCCACGGCCGCCGCCAGTGCGCCGCCCGGCCAGCGCGGCGCCGATCCCAACACCGGCGAGCTGTACCGGCAGGCGCTGATGGAGAAGATCCGCGACAACTGGACCCGCCCGGACAACGTCCCGCCCGGGCAGGCCTGCAAGATCGTGATCCGCCAGATCCCCGGCGGCACCGTGATCGACGCCCAGGTCGACCCGTCCTGCCCCTACGACGAGGCCGGCCGCCGTTCGGTCGAGGCCGCCGTGCTCAAGGCGCAGCCGCTGCCGTACCAAGGGTTCGAGAGCGTCTTCAACCGCACGCTGATCCTCAATTTCCGCGCCGAAGACCGCTGATCGCCGGCCTTCGGACCCATCGTGCATCGCTGCTTGCGGTCTGCCCGAGTCCGGGTCCGTTCATCTTTCTGACCGGTTTCGCGGCCAAGCTGTCCCCCCGGCCGTCTTCTCCCGACGCGCTCGCTCCCTCGAAACGCCGATGACCCGCATGCCGACGTCCCTGCCGAACCGCGCCCTCGTCCTCTGCCTGCTGCTGCTCGCCCTGCTGCCGTGGGCGGCGTCTGCCCAGCAGCGCGGCCTGGAGATCGACATCGTCGGCGGCAACGCCGCGGCCACGCCGATCGCCGTGGTGTCGATGCCCTACCAGGGCACGGGCACGCCGCCGCCGGCCGACATCGCCGAAGTGGTGCGCGCGGACCTCGCCCGCTCCGGCCAGTTCCGGCCGCTGCCGCCGGCCGACCTCGGTTCGCAGCGCCCCAGCCGCGGCGCCGACATCGACTTCGCCTACTTCCGCCAGCTCAAGCAGAACGACATCGTCGTCGGCCGCGTGCTGGATGCCGCGGACGGCAGCTACCGCGTCGAGTACGAGCTGTACGACATGGGCGGCAACCGCCTCCTGGCGTTCGCGCTCACCGCGCGCGCCAACGCGATGCGCGACGTCGCCCACCAGATCGCCGACGCGATCTACGAGAAGCTCACCGGCGTGCGCGGCGCGTTCTGGACGCGCATCGCGTACATCGTGCAGACCGGCGTGGGCAAGGGCGCGCAGTACGCGCTGATGATCGCCGACGCCGACGGCTACAACCCGCAGACCATCGTGCGTTCGGACAAGCCGCTGCTGTCGCCGGCGTGGAGCCCGGATGGCCGCAGGCTCGCCTACGTGAGCTTCGAGCGCGGCAACTCCGCGATCGTGGTGCAGGACATCGCCACTGGTTCGCGCGAAGTCGTCGCCGGCTTCAAGGGCATCAACAGCGCGCCGAGCTTCTCGCCCGACGGTCGTCGCCTGGCGATGGTGCTGTCCAAGAGCGGCAATCCCGAGATCTACGTGATGGACCTCGGCAGCCGCGCGCTGAGCCAGGTCACCAACCAGTTCGGCATCGACACCGAGCCGGTGTGGAGCGCCGACGGCAGCTCGCTGTATTTCACCTCGGACCGCAGCGGCAAGCCGCAGATCTACCAGGCACCGGTGGGCGGCGGTTCGGCCAGCCGCGTCACGTTCCAGGGCAGTTACAACGCGCGCGCCACCGTGTCCGCCGACGGCAAGCGCCTGGCCGTGGCACAGGGCAGTGGCAACGTGTACCGTATCGCGATGCTCGACCGCAGCCTGGGGTCGCCGCGCTGGACCACGCTGTCGCCGGGGTCTCTCGACGAATCCCCGAGCTTCGCGCCAAACGCGGCGATGGTGCTGTATGCCGCGCGGGAAGGCGGCCGGGGCGTGCTCTATGCCGTCTCCGCCGATGCCCGCGTCCGCCAGCGTCTCGTCCTCGCCAACGGCGACGTGCGCGAGCCCGCTTGGGGCCCGTACCGCCTGCCGCGCTGACGGCGCATCCGATGATGCCATTCGTTTCTTCTTTCCCCGACCCCTCCCGTGACCACCCGAGACCCCGCATGAACACGACCTCCCGAGTGCTGCTCACCGCGATCCTGTGCGTGACCGCCGCTGCCTGTACGAAGAAGGTGAAGGAAGATCCCAACGCCAACGCCACCGTGAGCAACGGCAGCAGCCAGTCCACCGGTCCCACGTCGTCCGGGATCGGCAACACCCCCGGTCCGCGCACTGGTGCGTACGGTCCCGAGGACCTCGACACCGACGCCTGCCTGCGCGAGCGCGTGGTCTACTTCGATTTCGACCAGGATGCGCTGAAGCCGGAATTCCAGGCCATCGTCGCCTGCCACGCCAAGTACCTGCGCGACCGTCCCAGCGCGCGCATGACCCTCGAAGGCAACGCCGACGAGCGCGGCAGCCGCGCATACAACATCGGCCTCGGCGAGCGCCGCGGCAACGCGGTGTCGTCCGCGGTCCAGGCCAACGGCGGCTCGGGTACCCAGGTCACCGTCGTCAGCTACGGCGAAGAGCGTCCGACCTGCACCGAGTCGACCGAAGAGTGCTGGGGCCGCAACCGTCGCGTCGAGATCGTCTACACCGCGAAGTAAGCGGTGGTTCCACCCGCGGGGCGCCGTCGTGCGCCCCGCGTCGTGTCCGCATCGCGTCCTCCTGTCCGTCCTGCCGTCGATCGGGTCCCTGCCGTCGTGAATCTCCGCCGCCTTCCGCGTCCTGTCGTCGTCCTCGTCTTCCTGTTCGCCTGCGCCGTCTGCCTGCCGGCTTCGGCACAGCGGATGAGCACGTCGGACCGGCTCACCGCGCTGGAACAGCAGCTGTCGGCGATGCGGTCGGGCAACCTCGACCTGCTCAACCAGATCGGCGAACTGAAGGGCGAAGTGCAGTCGCTCCGCGGCCAGGTCGAGGAACTGCAGCAGCAGCTCGAACAGCAGAAACAGGCGTCGAAGACCCAGTACCTCGATCTCGACAGTCGCCTTGCCCGGCTCGAAGGCGGCGACGCACCCGTGAATGCCGCGCCAGCGCCCGCCACATCCGTGCCGGCCACGCCTGCGGCCGTTCCGCCGCCCGCGTCGACCGCCGTGCCCGCCTCTGCACAGGAGCCGTCGCCGAAGGTCTATGGCGACTCCGCGGCCTTCACCGGTCGCGCCGAGGACGAACGCGGCGCCTACAACCAGGCGTTCGACGCGCTGAAGGCCGGCCGCTACGCCGATGCCTCGCGCGCGTTCCAGGCCTTTCTCGACGCCTACCCGAACGGCGTGTTCACGCCGAACGCCTTCTACTGGCTGGGTGAGAGCTACTACGTCACCCAGAACTACGCGCTGGCGCTGGAGCAGTTCCAGACGCTGCTCAACCGCTATCCCACCCACGACAAGGCCGCCGGCGCGCTGCTGAAGGTCGGCCTGTGCCAGTATGGCCTGCGCCAGATCGACGCCGCGCAGGTCACGTTGTCGAAGGTGGTATCGCGCTATCCCGGCACCGAGGCCGCGCGCAGCGCCGACGACCGCCTCCGCGCGATCCAGCTGTCGCGGGTGAAGTGACGCGGCCTGCGGGATTCGCACGAATCCCGCTCCCGAGCCGATTCCCCGCCCGGCCCGGTAGAATGGGCGGGTGAACGTCGATACCGCCCCCGCGCCGACCGCTGCCGCGGCGGACCGCCTCAAGATCACCGAAATCTTCCTCTCTCTGCAGGGCGAGGCCCGCGATGCGGGCTGGCCCACGGTGTTCGTGCGCCTGACCGGCTGCCCGCTGCGCTGCGGCTACTGCGACACGGCCTATGCCTTCTTCGGCGGCGAGTGGCGGGACATCGACGCCATCGTCGACGAGGTCGCCAGCCACGGCGTCCGTCATGTCTGCGTCACCGGCGGCGAGCCGCTGGCGCAGAAGCGCTGCCTCGACCTGCTGCGCCGGCTGTGCGACGCCGGCCACGTCGTGTCGCTGGAAACCTCCGGCGCGCTCGACATCGCCGACGTCGATCCGCGGGTCTCGCGCGTGCTCGACATCAAGACGCCCGGCTCCGGCGAAGTCGCGCGCAACCGCTGGGAGAACCTGCCGCTGCTCACCGCGCACGACCAGATCAAGTTCGTGATCTGCGACCGCGCCGACTACGACTGGGCGCGCGGCGTGCTGGCCGAACATCGCCTCGATGCGCGCTGCGACGTGCTGTTCTCGCCGAGCAAGGACCAGGTCGCCGCGCACGACCTCGCCGACTGGATCGTCGCCGACCGCCTGCCGGTCAAGTTCCAGATGCAACTGCACAAGCTCCTGTGGGGCGACGCCCCCGGTCGTTGAGGAACCGCTTCCGATGAAACCCGCCGTCGTCCTCGTCTCCGGAGGCATGGACTCCGCCGTCGTCCTCGCGATCGCCCGCGAGCAGGGCTTCGCCGCGCACGCGCTGAGCGTGCGCTACGGCCAGCGCCACACCTCCGAACTCGACGCCGCCGCGCGCGTCGCGCAGGCGCTGGGCGCGACCGCGCACAAGACCGTGCACGTCGACCTGCGCAGCCTCGGCGGCTCGGCGCTGACCGACGACGACATCGCCGTGCCCACCGACGCCGACGGCCACGTCATCGGCGCCGGCATCCCGTCGACCTACGTGCCCGCGCGCAACACCATCATGCTGTCGGTCGCGCTGGGCTGGGCCGAAGTGCTGGGCGCCACCGACCTGTTCTGCGGCGTCAACGCCGTCGACTATTCGGGCTACCCCGACTGCCGCCCGGAATTCATCGCTGGTTTCGAGGCGCTGGCCAACCTCGCGACGAAGGCCGGCGTCGAAGGCGCCGCCTTCCGCGTCCACGCCCCGCTGATGCGCATGACCAAGGCCGACATCGTCCGCGAAGGCCTGCGCCTGGGCGTCGACTTCGCCCAGACCGTCTCCTGCTACCAGGCCGACGCCGACGGCCGCGCCTGCGGCCACTGCGACGCCTGCCGCCTCCGCGCCGACGGCTTCACCGCCGCCGGCGTCGCCGACCCCACCCGCTACGTCGGCTGACCCACCCCGCGGATTGGGCTAGAATGCGGCCCTCGGCGCAACGCCGAGGCCGGCCTCGCCGGTATCCGTGGGCCGTTAGCTCAGTCGGTAGAGCAGAAGACTTTTAATCTTTTGGTCGAAGGTTCGAATCCTTCACGGCCCACCATTCCGTCGTCACCCTTCCGTCGTCACGCTTTCATGCGCCGATCGTTCCATCGGGTCGCATGCGCCCGGGGCGATCGCGCATGCATCGCCGACGCGTCGCCATTGGCAAAAACGATGTGACGAATCTCTCGTTCCGAGATCGGGCGGTCCTATACTCGATCCCGACCACAAGGGGGCGAGATCGATGATCGAACGGCACGGGGGCGCCGCTCGGCGTCCGGGGCATGCATCGCGCAACATGGCGTCCGCATCGCGTTGGCGCGCGTGCCTCGGCGCGTGTCTGTTGACCCTGCTCGCCGGTCTGGTGCAGCCGGTCTAGGCGCCGCAGGCGTGGGCGCAGTCGTCGCCGACGCCGTTCGACCTCATCGGCGACCAGACGCCGGTCAGCCTGTCCGGCGATCTGAACACGCACGATCCCACCGTGGGCCGCCTCGCCGGCGAGGCCGGCGTGTCCGGCGGCGCCGCGACGTACGAGATCCCCATCGTCGTACCACCGGGCCGGCGCGGGATGCAGCCGTCGCTCTCGCTCGGCTACAGCAGTCGGTCCGGCAACGGCATCGCCGGCATGGGCTGGTCGCTCTCGGGGCTGTCATCGGTGCATCGCTGCCCGCAGACGCTGGAGCAGGACGCCACGATACGACCGGTCCAACTCGACGCGCAGGACAAGCTCTGCCTCGACGGCCAGCGGCTGGTGCTCACCGGCGGCACGTACGGCGCCTCCGGCGCGACCTACGGCACCGAACTCGAATCGTTCGTCCGCGTGACCCAGCTTGGCGGCGATCTCACGTCGGCGGCGACCTACTTCAAGGTCGAACGCAAGTCGGGCGAGATCGCGTACTACGGCAACACCGGCACCGGTGCGTCGACCGCACGGGTCATCCCCGCCGGTGTGTCGGTCCCGCTGACCTGGATGGTGGCGATGGTGCTCGATCGCGTGGGCAACGCGATGCACTACGCCTACACCGACTACGGCAGCGGCGAGACGCTCGTCAACGGCATCTGGTACACCGGCACGTCGAGCGCGCTGGGCGACCGCCGCGTGGCGTTCACCTACGAGGACCGTCCGCTCGGCGGCAACAGCAATGATCGTTCCTCTTCGTACCTCGCAGGCGGCCTGACCCGCCAGACCAAGCGTTTGACCGCGGTGACGACCTTCGTCGCCAGCACGCCGGTCCGCAACCTGACTCTGGCCTACACGCTCAGCACGACCACCGGCCGCAGCCTGCTGCAGTCGGCCACCGACTGCGCGCACGACGGCACCAACTGGATCTGCCGTCCGCCGACGTCGTTCTCGTGGCAGCAGGGCGCATCGACCTATGGCGTGAAGACGCTGGCGTCGTTCCCGCAGTTGGCGGGCGGTGCCGCGCACAACATCGCGCCGATCGGCGACATGGACGGCGACGGCGCGACCGAGATCGCGATCGACTACAACAAGATCGTCTCGCTCACGCCCGAGCGCACCGTGCGCTGGACGATGGCCGTCCCCACGCAGTATTCGAGCATCACCTGGGGCCATCCGGCCGACTTCAACCAGGACGGCCGGGTCGACTTCATCGGCCGCGACGCGACCACCGGCACGCTCGTCGTGCGCACCTGGAGCGGATCGCCGACCGACACGAATTTCGCGACGGCTTTCGGCACGATCATCAACACCGGCATCGCGATCAACGGCATCGGCAGCACGCCCGGCGAACGGGTCGAGGTCGCCGACATGGACGGCGACGGGCGCGCTGACATCGTCGTGGTGCGCAACTACAACATCGCCGGCAGCTGCGGCGTCAAGATCCACATCTACCGCAACACGCCGAACGGCACGTCGGCGCCGACCTTCCCCGAACTGGCGACGCATTGCCTCTCGTATCCCGACCCGGTGGTCGCCATCTATGACGGCGAGGAACTGCAGGGCATCCAGGACTTCGACGGCGACGGGCTGCCCGATCTGCTGATCGGTTCGACGCTCGACTGGTGGACGGCGCAGCAGGAACGCGGCCGCAAGCTGACGCGCATCGTGTTCGGCCGCAAGCAGGTCGGCACGTATTCACTGTCGCCGCAGTCGTTCTCGTCGCTGTTCCAATCGGGCTATCCGCAGACCTCGCACGAGGCCAAGACGGGCCTCTACACGATGTGGATCGATGCCAACGGCGACGGTCTCAGCGACTGGCTGTACATCGGCAGCGATGTGAAGTGGAAGCTGCGTTACAACCGCGGCGGCGTACTCGGCCAAGCCTACGACCTGGGTACCAGCGCCGGGCTGGCGGGCTGCGGCGATGGCCCGGCGGCCGGCAACACGGTGGCCAACAGTCATTGCGCAGAGATCTGGCAGCCCTGGCAGGCGCAGCATATCGGCGTGAAGGACTACGACGGCGACGGTCGCGGTGAGTTGACGTTCCCGGTCGCGTTCGCCGCCAACATCTGCGTCTACAAGCCGCACGACAACGGCGCCTGCCCGGGCGGCGACGGCGTCGGCCTGGCGTGCTGGGACCGCTGGGTGTGCCCGGAGGATCCGCTCACCGGTCAGACGCTCGGCACCACGGCCGGCGTGACTTCGGACAACACCGGCGACGGCTTCCTCGACGGCCAGGAAGTCGGCGACATCGCCATCGGCACGCACCAGTACGGCTTCCCCGACTTCAGCACCTACAAGCTCAACGCGCTGCGCATCACCGAGAACGCCAGCGGCGCCCCGGTGGTGAGCGAAGTGACGACGGGCCTGCTGTCCGGTGCTTCCGCCATGCAAGCGGACGATCTGTTCGGCGACGGCCACGAAGACGGCATGATGCGGACCTCGCCGGAGTATGGCCTGCGCGACAGCTTCGGCATCCGCACCTCGGCGAACGGCACGGCGCTGTCGACGACGGCGTCGCCGCGGACGTTCCCCGGCAACCTGCCGATCCTCACGCCGAACGTGCTGATCAACGAAGGGCAGGGACCCGGTGGCCTCAAGGGCAGCGACAACCTGACGCCGCAGACGCAGGACCTGATGTCCATGGCGACGGACGGGTTCGGACAGCAGGCGGTGTGGAACTACTCGCCGCTGGCCGGCAAGGACGGACGCACGGCCGGCATGACGCCGCTCTACACCGTGCCGACGGTCGCCTCGCAGCGCTACATCGACGAGCGCCACATCTACTTCACCTCGTCGATGCCGGTGGTCGTGACGATGATCCGGAGCGACGGCCTCGGCGGCTATCGCACGTGGCGCTACGGCTATGCCGAGGCGATGTACAACACGCAGGGCCGCGGCTTCCAGGGCTTCCGCACGGTCATCGAGGAAGACGTGCAGGGCGGCCTGCGCACGACGACGACGTTCCATCAGAAGTTCCCGCTGACCAGCCAGCCGGAGCGGGTGGTGGTGAACCCGATGTCGCGCAGCGGCGAGGACGGCGCGATCACCAAGACGGCGTACACGTGGCGCTGCGACCGCACGAACCGCGCGAACGCGACCGCCTGCGTGCCGGTCCCGGGCACGCCGACGAAGTATTTCCCGTTCCTCGACACCAAGGAGACGTGGACCTACGACGGCACGACCGCGCTGGGTACGGGCACGCCGGCGGTGACCGGGTACGTGCAGGAGATCGCCGCGAACGACGGCGCCTGCGTCGGCACGCTGTCGACGGCATCGGGTTACGACGCGTACGGCAACCTGATCGCGCACACGACGATCAGCCGCGACCTCGGCTCCGGCACGGCCAGCGGCACGAGCAACCGCCTCGACCGCCAGTGCGTGAGCGAGACGCGCAGCTACACCATCGACACCGCGAACTGGTGGCTGGATCGGCTCGACGCGAGCACCGCGACCACGCAGGTGGCATGGGACGGCACGCAGCATGCGCTGCCGTCGGGCACTTCGAACCCGGTGCGCACGGTGACCAGCAGTTACACCTGGAACGCGGACCGCACGCCGGCGACGGAGACGGTGCAGGCGGGGGTGGCGAACCAGCAGCGCGTGACCGCGTACACCTACCCGGCGACGAACAACTACGGCCTGCCGACCGGCGTGGCGGTGAGCGCGGACGGCGATCCGAACGGCACGCGCAGCACCGGCACCAGCTACACCGCGGACGGTTACTTCCCGCTGGCGGTGACGAACGCGCTGGGCCACAGCGCGACGACGAGCGTGCGTGCCCGCGACGGCCAGCCGACGCTGGTGACGGACGCGAACGGCCTGCGCACGCTGATCGAGTACGACGCGTTCGGCTTCGCCACGCGCAAGAAGTTCCGCGGCGCGACCGACAGCGTCTACGTGGCGCCGGACCAGACGATGGCACTGATGCGCTGCGTCAACGGCGGCCCGCGCTGGCGCCCGGTGGAGCAGGTGCAGGTGACGACGGTGCAGGACGGCGCACCGACGACGATCCAGCGGCTGGATGCGCTGGGCCGGGCCTCGGTGACGGCGACGCGCATGCTGGATGGCGACTACAGCCACGTCGTGAACGAGTACGACACGCTGGGCCGACTGACGTGGACGACCGAGCCGCTGATCTCGGGCCAGTCGACGTGGGTGTACACGACGTTCTTCTACGACGGCCTGGGCCGGATGACGCAGAAGATCGTGCCGAAACAGGGCGAGGACGGTCGCGGCGACATGGTGACCACCTACAGCTATGCCGGCCGCACGACGGGTATCCAGGTCTGCGGCAGCAACGACGCGCCGGGCGGCGCGAACTGCCTCAATCTGTCGCGCACGACCGATAGCCTGGGCCGCTACGTCGAGACCCGCGACGCGCAGAACGGGCGGACGCGGTTCTGGTACGAGGCGAACGGCAATGTCGCGGCGATCGAGGACGCGAACAGCGTCGTGACCAAGGCGGCGTACAACGCCATCGGCCAGCGCAGCAGCGTCACCGATCCGAACCAGGGGACATGGAGCTTCGTCTACGACGCGCTGGGCGAGGTGAAGACGCAAACCGATGCGCGCGGCATCGCGACGAGCATGAGCTACGACAAGCTGGGCCGGCCGACCGGTCGCACGGCGAGCGTGGACGTGACCGGCGACAACGTGGCGGACACGGTTGCGGATGCGTGGACCTACGACCCGGTCAACGCCAGGGGCGCGCCGGCGACGCAGGCGCGGACGATCAACGGCACGACCGAGCGCAGCACGACGACCAGCTACGACACGCTGGCGCGGCCGGTCCAGACCAGCGTGACGCAGGCGCTGACCGCGGGCACCGGCACGTACACGCTGCGGACGAAGTACGACAGCTACTACGGTCGCCCGGTCGGGCAGGAGTTCCCGAACGGCGAGGCGGTGCAGCAGCTGTACTCGGTCTACGGCCATGCGCTGGCGGAGAAGGATCCGTCGACGGGCACCGAGTACCGCCGCACCAACGCGGTGAACGGTCGCGGGCAGTCGACGCAGGAGACGTTCGGCAACGGCGTGGTGCTGAACGCGACGTACCAGTTCCAGACCGGGCAGGTGACCGGCATCACCTACAGCAGCGGTGCGACCAACCTGCGGCAGCTGGGCTACGGCTACGACGTGTTCGGCAACCTCAAGCGCCAGAGCCTCAACGCTGGCGCCAGCCGCGAGGACTACAGCTACGACCAGCTGCAGCGGCTGGTGAGCGCGATCCGCAGCGGCTCGGCCAGCGGCACGGTGAACTACGGCTACGACGCCGTGGGCAACCTGACGAAGAAGAGCGACTTCAGCGCGAACACGGCGAACGCCTACGTCTACACCGGCGGCAGCTGCGGCGGCGGCGCGAACGCGGTGAAGTCGGTGAGTCTGGCCGCCGGCGGCAGCCGGACCTACTGCTACGACGCGAACGGCAACCTGACCAGCGACAGCGCGGGCCTGGCGATCGCCTACGACCACCAGAACCTGCCCATCAAAGCGACGCGCGGCGCGCAGACGGACTGGTTCCGCTACGGCGCGGACGGCCAGCGCACGCGCAGTTGGGGCAGCGACGGCGCGCGGGTGTACCTGCCGGGCTACGAGCACCGCACCGACACCGGCGAGACGAAGGTGTACGTGGGCGACTACGCGGTGGTCAGCAGGACGGGCAGCACCCGCAAGGTCGAGTACCTGCTGAAGGACCGCCTCGGCAGCGTGGACGCGGTGGCGAGCAGCGCGGGTGCGATCACGGAGACGCGAGGCTACGACGCCTTCGGCAAACCGCGTGACGGCAGCTGGAACGACCTGACCCCGGCGAAGATCGCATCGACTGCCACAACGCCGAAGGGCTTCACCCAGCACGAGCACCTCAACCAGCTCGAACTGATCCACATGAACGGGCGGGTGTACGACTATGGCCTGGGAAGGTTCACGGGGGTAGATCCGTTTATCCAGTTCCCGTTGAACTCGCAGTCGTTGAATCCGTACAGCTACATCCTTAACAATCCGCTGTCGGGGACCGATCCGACGGGGTATGCATCACGCGGCAGCATTTGCGCAGTGGGTACGAGTGGGAATGCGAATGGGTGTATCTCGGGTGCCGGGACGGATATCCCAACGGGCACGGAGAAAATAAACAAGATTGGAAAACCCTCAGGGAATGATCGTGCCAAAAGCTCTGGAGGAAATGGTGGAAGTGCCTCTCAGGGAGTGATGGGGGCTGGTAGCAGGCGCGATCTCGCAAGTTCGGCAGACAAGAAAGTTGCAGCTTCGAATAAGGGCGCAAACCAGTCTTCCCTCAGTACAAGAGATGCAGATGATGGCGAGTGGAACTATCTTAGGTCGACGGATTCTTCTGAGAAAAGCGAAGGCTTCGGCGATGCGCCGGCGGAGTTGAGGCCGCTTCTGGAGGATCCGAAAAGGCGTCTTGAAGCTGTTAAGAAAATGCTTGTTCTCCAAGGCTTCAGCGATATTAATATGGAAAATATTTCAGTTGAAGATGACTATGCAACCAGCGTTTCATCGGATAATAGAGAATACAAGGATAGGACGATTCTTGCTGCTGTAAAAAACGATGATGGACATCTTGTCTTTTATCTGCCGGCTTTTCTGTATGGCTACAATGGGCTTGCAAGCACGATCGATCATGAGGGAATGCATGTTTGGCAGCACATGGCTTATGGGAAATTTAAAGATTTAAATGAAAGATCGATAAGAGAATTTCAGGCTTATAAATTTGCGGCACGAAGGCCGGGCTTCATTAGGGCATCTTATGAGTTCAAGCGTGGGCAAATAGGAGCCTGGCTTATGGAGATAGAAAACTACAGGATTAGAAATGGGTTTAAGCAGCCAGACAATGGGTGCGGCCCTGAGGCATTGGCGTGCTTTAATATTGGAGACTGATATCGTGAGATACGGCATCGCAGCACTATTTTTTTTCGGATTTTTTTTCCCGGTGCATTCCTTCGGAAAAGAAAATTCAACAAAAGCGGAATTTGTCATACGCAACAGTAATGGGTGGTTGGATATTTATTTTGCAAATAGAGGGGTGGATGATCTTTCTGAGCGCTACAGAATTGATCTCTCCGATGTTGGAGTGCGTCTGAAATTTTTCTTTTTTACGAAAGATGGAAAGTGCAACTCGTGCATATTAAATCCAGAAAAAGACTTTGTTTACAGGATTCCTGTTGCTTACAAGGAAGGTCCTATTTTTTCTGCGGAAATGGCGGGAATAACCATTCCAACTGCTGAAATTTCCGAAAGATATGGAATTAAACAGGGTTGTTATGGTTTCTATGCCGCGTTTTCTATTAAAGAAAAAGGTGGTGTGAGAAATTATGTGTCTAACGCTCAATCTCTTTGCGTTGGTGAACATCAGCGTTGACCTTTGTAAACCGCGCATATGGGGGCGGGGCGCCCATTGAGTTGTTCCGCGACGTTGAATAGGCGGAATAATGGCCATTGCATATACAAAAGGCCTGTAACCCGCACATGACGGCGCGCCGGGGCGCGCCCTAAGCCTCGTAGGGTGCGCCCTTGGCGCACCTTCCGTGGGCGATGCATGCGTTGTGACGGATTCCAATACGTTGCTCGGACTTTTCCGATATAGCCCGCATGCAAGCGTCGGCACGCTGTGGCATTCCCTCGCTATCGCTGCGAATACGTGCCGGGTGGCATGTTCTTCTTCATCGTCAACCCGCTGGAACGCCGGCAACGTTTGCTCGTCGAGCATGTCGACGCTCTGCGAGCGTCGTTCGGCACAGCTTGGCTGGCACGGCGCTTCGAGGACTCTTCGGGCACCAGCGTTAACCCTGTCCCGCCAGTGATAACGAAAAAAGTGCCATCGTTGGCCTTCTGACCTGCATCGTTGCCTGTGCGATCTGGCTATGTCGCACCAAAAAAGGGCAGGCGTACCCCCTCGAGCCGCACGCTTGAGCCTTCCACCCGCAACGTCGGTGCTCGGAGGAGCAACGTTGCTCTTCCGAGCGGCAACTGTCGATGCAAAAAAGCAGCATCGATGGCCCTTTGCGCTGTGGCGTTGCCGCTTCGATCTGCAACGTTGGTGCCCAGAAGTACCAACGTTGCACCAGGAATGGTGCAACGTTGCGGATCGAAGGGCAAAGAGCGAGGCGCGTGGAAAGCTCGGACCCGGGGTATCCCGCCCACTTCCATCATTCCGGCTCAATCACGATAAGGCCCTCGTCCACGCGCAGGCGGACCCTCCCGCCGATAGGGAAGCCCGCCTGTTGCAGCCAGAGGCCGGACAGATGCAGATACGGCACCTTGCGCGTGCCGGCCCAGAAGCCGTCCCGTCGCCGGTCACGGGTGTGATAGCCGATGGTGAGACGGCGCAAGGACGGGGCGCCGGGGGAGTCGGGAGACTTGGTCATGGTTGCGTTCCTACGAGTGCGTTCATGTGCGCCCCCTGTTCAGAGGGGCGGCCGGGTGCTTGAACACGGTCGTAGGGCCGCCCGCAGCTTTTCCCTTTCGGGTGTTGTATGGC
>JBQCJG010000231.1:0-9424 GCA_051952955.1 Lysobacteraceae bacterium
TAGTGGCTGGCGAGGTTCTCGTAGCGGCCGCCGGAGCAGAGCGACCCGATCTCCGGGTTCGCGTCCAGCGTGGTCTCGTAGACGATGCCGGTGTAGTAGTCGAGGCCGCGCGCGATCGACAGGTTCAGCGCGAAGCGGCCGTCGGCGACGCCCAGCGCGCGCAGCTGGCGCAGCACTTCGCGCAGCTCGGCGCGGCCTTCCTCGAACAGCGGCGTGCCGTCGCCCAGCGCGTCGAGCGCGGCCTGCGCGGCGTCGTGGCCGGTGGCGCGCACGCGCGAGAACGCGAGCAGCGTGTCGGCCACGTCGGGCGCCAGCGCGAACGCCTCGCCGACCAGCGTCTCGCGCACCGCCGCTTCGCCGCGCTTGTCGAGCTTGTCGATCTCGCGCAGCACCGCGGCCTGGCGCTCGCCGTCGGCGATGCCCTGCCCTTCGAAGAAGCCGCGCAGCAGCTTGCGGTGGTTGAACTGGATGGTGAACTCGCCGATCGCCAGCGCCTCGAACACCGAGGCGATCACCGCCGGCAGTTCGGCGTCGTAGCGCGTGCTCAGCGCGTCCTTGCCGATCACGTCGATGTCGCACTGGTAGAACTCGCGGAACCGGCCGCGCTGCGCGCGCTCGCCGCGATACACGCGCTGCATCTGGTAGCGGCGGAACGGGAAGACGAGGTCGTGTTCGTGCTCGGCGACGTAGCGCGCCAGCGGCACGGTGAGGTCGAAGCGCATCGCCAGTTCGGGCAGGCCGTCCTTGTCTTTGTCGAGCGCGCCGGTGGACTGCAGGAAGTAGACCTGGCGCTCGGTCTCGCCGCCGGACTTGGTCAGCAGCACCTCGGTCAGCTCCATCACCGGCGTTTCGACCGGCAGGAAGCCGTATCGCTCGAACGTGCGGCGGATGGTGTCCAGCATGCGCTGGAAGGCGATCTGGTCGCGCGGCAGCAGTTCGAGGACGCCGGGCGGGGTACGCGGCTTGATCAAGTGAAGCTCCGGGGCATGCAGCGAAGCCCCCAGTTTACCGGCTGCCCGCCCGGCAGGCCCGGGTCCGGGCCGCCGGGACCGGCCGTCGCGGCCGGGAGATCGCGGGGCTTGCCGAACCCCCGGGGCCTTCCTTACAATGCCGGGCTCGGAATCGGGGTGTAGCTCAGTCTGGTAGAGCGCTACGTTCGGGACGTAGAGGTCGCAGGTTCGAATCCTGTCTCCCCGACCAATCGGATCCATCGAAAAGGCCGCCCGCTGGGGCGGCTTTTTCGTTTGCGCGAACCTACATCCGGTAGAGCGACCTGATCAGCCAGTCGGCTGTTGAACACCAGGCCGCTGCTCTCCGACCCGGGCGGCTGCAACCTCAGGTTCCAGGGCGCACGTTTTCGCTCTACCGGATCGAAGGGCGCAGCGAAATCGCTCAGCGCCCAAGGCGCAGGAACGGCACCAGCATCGGCACGCGTCGCCGATAGGCCGCACAGGCATCGGCGCCCAACTCGGCCGACAGCCAGCCTTCCTCCAGCCGCGCCTTCATCCACAGCCCGAGCGCGACCAGCGCGGCGCCGGCCACGCCGTACACGGTGCCCTTCGCGACCATCGTCGCGAACACGGCCAGCAGCAGGCCGGTGTAGATCGGGTGGCGCACGGCGCCGCGTGGGACCGCTCAGCGCCGCGACAGGTTCCGCGTCTGCCCTTCCCCGCGCACGACGAAGCGTTCGATCGTCAGCGACTCCGCGCCCATCGGGCCGTAGGCGTGCAGGCGCGTGGTCGAGATGCCGATCTCGGCGCCGAGGCCCAGTTCGCCGCCGTCCGAGAAGCGCGACGAGGCGTTGACCATCACCACCGCGCTGCGCAGCGCGTGCACGAAGCGCGCGGCGGCCGCGTCGTCGCCGGTGGCGATGACCTCGGTGTGGTCGGAGCCGTGGCGGCGGATGTGGGCGATGGCATCGTCGAGCGAATCGACCAAGCGCACCGCGAGGATCAGGTCGAGGAATTCGGCATCCCAGTCGTCGTCCTGCGCGGGCACGGCGCCGGGCATGTGCGGGAGGGCGCGCGGATCGGCACGCAGCTGCACACCACACTCGGCGAGCATCGTTGCCGCACGCGGCAGGAACGCATCGGCGACGTCGGCGTGCACCAGCAGCGTCTCCAGCGCGTTGCACACGCCGGGCCGCGACACCTTGCCGTCGAGCAGCAGGTCGAGCGCGAGGTCGAGGTCGGCCGCGGCGTCGACGTAGAGGTGGCAGACGCCCTTGTAGTGCTTGATCACCGGCACGCGCGCGTGCTCGGCGACGAAGCGGATCAGCCCCTCGCCGCCGCGCGGGATCGCGAGGTCGACGACGTCGTGCAACTGCAGCAGTTCCAGCATGGTCTCGCGACGCAGGTCGTCGACCAGCGTGATCGCCGCCGCCGGCACGCCATGCGCCTGCAGCGCGCGCCACAGCGCGCCGCCGATCGCGACGTTCGACCTTACCGCCTCCGACCCGCCCCGCAGGATCACGCCGTTGCCGGCCTTCAGGCACAGCGCCGCGGCGTCGGCGGTCACGTTCGGCCGCGCCTCGTAGATCATGACGATCACGCCGAGCGGCACGCGCACGCGCTCGATCGACAGCCCGTTCGGCCGCGTCTCGCGGCGCGTCACCTGCCCGACCGGATCGGGCAGCGTCGCGACCTCGCGCACCGCGTTCGCGATCGCGGCCAGCCGCGCGGGATCGAGCGTCAGCCGGTCCAGCATCGCACCGGCGATGCCCTTCGCTTCCGCCGCGCGCAGATCCTCGGCGTTCGCGGCGAGGATCGCCGGCGCGTCGGCGTCGAGCGCATCGGCCATCGCGCGCAGCAGCGCGTCCTTCGCCTCGGTGCACAACGCCGCCACCGCCTGCGCCGCCTCGCGGCAGGCCAGCGCCTGCGCGCGGATCATCGACTCGTTCATTCCGCGCGCTCCTTCTGCGGCGTGGACAGCAGCGACAGGTCGTCGCGGTGGACGATGACATCGCCGTAGTTGTAGCCGAGCGTCGCCTCGATGTCTTCGGAACGGCGGCGCGCGATGCGACGGATATCGGCCGCGGAATACTGGGTTACGCCGCGCGCGATCGGCGCCGCGACGGGCGCATCCGCGCGCAGGATCGACACCAGATCGCCACGCCGGAATTCGCCGCGCGCGCCGGACACGCCGATCGGCAGCAGCGAGGCGCCCGTGTCGACCAGCGCGGTCGCGGCGCCGGCATCGACGAGGATCGCGGCGTCGGGCTCGATCGGCGCATGCCGCAGCCAGTGCTTGCGCGCGGCCAGGCGGCTGCGGCCGGCGACAAGGCGCGTGCCGATCGCACGGTCCTTCGCCAGCGCGCACAGCGTCTCGGGCCGCGTGCCGTTGACCAGCACCGTGTCGATGCCGGCGGCTGCGGCGCGCTGCGCTGCCACGACCTTCGTCCGCATCCCGCCCGTCCCCACCGCGCTGCCGGCACCGCCCGCCATCGCGAGGATGTCCTCGCCGATCTCGGTCACGGTCAGCACCGGACGCGCATCGGCGTGCTTGCGCGGGTCGCGGTCGTACAGGCCGTCGATGTCGGTGGCGATGAACAGCACGTCGGCATCGATCAGTGCGGCGACGATCGCCCCCAGCGTGTCGTTGTCGCCGAGCTTGAGTTCGTCGACCGAGACGGTGTCGTTCTCGTTGACGATCGGCAGCGCGCCGCAGCGCAGGAGTTCCTGCAGCGTCGCGCGGGCGTTGAGGTAGCGGCGGCGGTTGCGCACGTCGTCGTGCGTGAGCAGCACCTGCGCGACCGGGCGCTCGAAGAAGCCCTGCCAGAACGCCATCAGCTTCGCCTGCCCGAGCGCGGCCAGCGCCTGGCGCTCGGCCATCGCGGCGCCGGGCCGCGGCGCGGCAGGCCGGATCCCGCGCCCCGCGGCGACGGCGCCGGACGACACGATCACCACCTCGCGGCCCTGCGCCTGCGCGTGGCGCACGAATGCGGCGAGATGCTCGGCGTTGCGCGGCGTCAGCCCGCCCTCGCCCGCCAGCAGGCTGCTGCCGACCTTCAGCACGGCGCGCTTCCAGGCGGGCAGCGGTTGTTCGGCGAAGGCGGCGGGCGTGGTCATCGCGGTCTCACAAGGCCGACAGTCGCGCCTTCAGCACGTCGAGCCGCAAGGCCGCGGCCGCGCCGGGCGACGTGCGCGCGGCGAGGCTGGCGTCGGGATCGCCCGCGGACCAGCGCACGGGATCGGCCGCCTGCCTGTAGGCATCGCGGAACGGCACGCCCTGGCGCGCGAGGTCGACCGCGAGATCGGTCGCGTACATCGACGGATCGAGCGCGGCGCGCATCGCGTCGGGCTTCCATTCGAGGTTGCGCAGCAGGTCGGGCAGCAGCTCCAGCGCGCCGAGGCCGCGGCCGAAGGCGTGGAAGATCGCGCCCTTGCTGAACTGCAGGTCGCGGTGGTAGCCGGACGGCAGCGACAGCAGCTGTTCGATCTCGCTGCGCGCGGCGGCCACGCTGGCGTAGCTGGCGCGCATCAGCTCGACCACGTCCGGATTGCGCTTGTTCGGCATCAGCGAACTGCCGGTGGTGTACTGCGCCGGCAGCGCGACGAACGCGAATTCGGCACTGGTGAACAGGCTCAGGTCCCACGCGAGGCGGCGCAGGTCGAGCAGCGCGGAGCCCAGCGCCTCGACCGCGGCGATCTCGAACTTGCCGCGCGACAGCTGCGCGTACGTCGCGGACAGCTGCAGCCGGCCGAAGCCGAGCGCTTCGGTCACGTGGTCGCGATCGAGCGGCAGGTTGACGCCGTAGCCGGCGGCGCTGCCCAGCGGATTCGCATCGACCCACGCCAATGTGTCGCGCGCGCGCCGTGCGTCGTCGATGAAGCCTTCGGCCCAGGCCGACCACCACATGCCGAGCGACGACACGACCGCGCGCTGCAGATGGGTGTAGCCGGGCAGCGGCACCGACGCTTCGGCCTCGGCGCGCGCCAGCGCGACCTGCGCGCTCTCGACGCACAGCGCCTGCAGCCGCGCGAGGCGATCCTTCAGCCACAGCCGCGTCGCGACCAGCACCTGGTCGTTGCGGCTACGGCCGGTGTGGATCCTGCGGCCGGCGTCGCCGAGACGATCGATCAGGCGCGCCTCGATCGCCGAATGGCCGTCCTCGAAGCGCTCGTCGAGCACGAAGTCGCCGCTGCGGAAATCCTCGGTGAGCCGCGTCAGTTCGACGTCGATGCCCGCGAGTTCGTCCGGGGCGAGGATGCCGATGCGCAGCAGCCCGTGCGCATGCGCGCGGCTGGCCTCGATGTCGAACAGGAAGAATTCGCGGTCGAGCACCACGTCCTCGCCGGCGAGGAAGCGCTGGATGCGTTCGTCGACCTGCACGCCGGGTTTCTGCCACAGGAGACCGCTCATGGGGTGGTCCTCGGGAAAGGATGCATGCCGAACATGGAAGGAAGTGAAGCAAAAGCAACGTCATCCTCGCGCACGCGAGGACCCATGCTCGATCGTTCGTCACCGTTGGGTCCTCGCGTGCGCGAGGATGGCGATGGATAGGGCATGCGCGGATCGGAAGGCGCGTTCACAGCGGGATCCCCGCCCTCTCGTCGAGTCCGAACGCGAGGTTGAGGTTCTGCAGCGCCTGCGTCGCCGCGCCCTTCAGCAGGTTGTCCTCGGTGGCGACGACGACGAGGCGGCGGCCATCTTCCGACAGCGCGAAGCCGCCGAGGTCGACGTGGTGCTTCCCGGCGATGTCGCGCACCCACGGTGCGTCGTCGACCACGCGCACCAGCGGCTCGCCGGCGTAGGCGTCGCGGTAGCGCGCGAGCACGGCGTCGCGGGTCGTCGCCTCGCGCAGCGGCAGGTTGGCGGTGATGGTCAGGCCGCGGAAATGCGGCGCGACGTGCGGCATGAATTCGACCGGATGGCCGAGGTGCCGCGTGACCTCGCGCTCGTGCACGTGGCCGGTCAGCGCGTACGGCATCAGGTTGTCGCGCAGCTTCTCCGGATCGTTCTTGTCCGACGGCGTGGTGCCCGCGCCCGAATAGCCGGACACGCCGAAGCACTGCACCGGGCCGGCGAGCAGGCCGCGCATCGGCGCGACCGCCAGCTGCATCGCGGTGGCGTAGCAGCCGGGGTTGCTGATCCGGCGCTGGCCGCGGTACGCACCGCGGGTGAGTTCGGGCAGGCCGTAATGCCACGCGTCGTCGAAGCGGTAGTCGGCGGAGAGATCGACGATGACGGGCTGCACGAAGGCAGGATCGGCGCCCCCCGCGTCGAACGCCGCCACGCAGTCCGCGGCCTTGCCGTTGGGCAGCGCCAGCACCACCGCGTCGGCGCCGAGCGTCGGCAGGTCCTCGTGCGACGGCGCGGTGTAGCGCAACTCGCCATCGACGCCGTCGTAGTGTTCAGGCATGTGGTCGGCGACGCGCTCGCCGGCGCGCTCGCGCGAGCCGACGAAGTGCAGGACGAAGCGCGGATGCGCGGCGATCAGGCGGATCAGTTCCGCGCCGACGTGGCCGCGGGCGCCGACGATGCCGACCCGGATCGGCGCGGCGTCAGTCATGGGGCTGGACATGCGATGGGGCTTCCAGTTTCGCGCGCAGATTAGCGGCGATCGCCGGCCACTCCGCGCGCAGGATCGAAAAGACGTGGGTATCGCGCAGGGTGCCGTCGCGGTGGCGCATGTGCGCGCGGAGGATGCCGTCGCGCCGCGCGCCGAGGCGCTGGATCGCCGCCTGCGAACGCAGGTTCTCGTGGCTGGTCTCGAACGTCACCGATTCGCAGCCCAGCGTGTCGAACGCGTGGCCGAGCAGCAAACGCTTCGCCTCGGTGTTGAGCGCGGTGCGCTGCACCCGCGCCGCGTACCAGGTGTAGCCGATCTTCAGCCGCGGCACACTGCGGTCGAGGTCGTAGAACCGCGTGCTGCCGACGAGATCGCCCGCGACGTCGAACAACGCGAACGGCAGCGCCGTGCCCGCGTCGCGCTGCGCCAGCGCCGCCGCGATGTAGGCCTCGGCCTCGCCCGGGTCGGGGCCGGGCACGCTGGTGAAGCGCAGCGTCCACAGTGCGCCGTCGGCCGCGGCGCTGCGCAGCGCGTCGGCGTGGTCCGCGCGCAGCGGCGCCAGCCGCACGTGGCGGCCGCTCAGCGTCGGCGTGGACCACGCGGCGTTCATCCGCGATCCACCAGCGTCGCCGGCCGCGTGCGGCAGTGCGCGAGGCAACCGCGGATCGTCGCCATCGCCTCGCCTTCCGGATCGCCGAGGCCATACCAGTAGGCGCGCCAGCGCGGCTGCTTGATGCTGCCGTCGGCTTCGGCGTCGTAGAAGGCGTTGACCGGGTTGCCGTGGCGCGAACGCCAGAACAGCCGCGGCTCGGCTTCGCGCATCAGCTGCCACACCGCGCGGCCGAGGCCTTCGCCCTGCGCGTCGTCCAGCACCGCGAACTTGTCGAGGTAGGGCACGCCGTCTTCGAGCGTCAGCACCACGGCGGCGCGGTAGTTCTCGCTGACCCAGGCGCGATGCAGCGTCGTGCGCGCGAAATAGTCGGGCACCAGCGTGCGGCCGAACGCGGACTCGATCAGCGCACGCAGGCGCTCGGTGTCGAGGTCGGCCCACGACCGCGCTTCGAGCACGCGCTCGCCGCGGCGCACCAGCGTGCCGGAGCCCTTGTGCGTGAACAGCTCCTTCGCCAGCTCGTCCGGACGCGTGATCGACACCGACGACGACAGCGGCAGCGCGTCCAGCAGCGCCTTGATCTGTTCGATCTTCACGCGCATGCCGCCGTTGATCCACGGCTGCGCCATCAGCGCGTCGTACTCGGTCGAGAGGTTGATCGAGTCGATGACGTTGCCGGCGCCGTCGAGCAGGCCGCCGGTGCCGGTGAGGAACACGATCTTGTACGGCTGCAGCTTCTGCACCAGCTCGTTCGCGGCGAAGTCGGCGTTGACGTTGAGGATCTGCCCGCCCGCGGTCTCGCCGAGGCTGGCGATCACCGGGATCGAACCGGCCTGCAGGCTGGCGTGGATCGGTGCGAGGTCGACGCGCTTCACCTCGCCCACGAGGCCGTACGTATCGCGATCGAGATAGTCGGCCTCGAACACGCCGCTGACGATCGAGGTCGCGCGCGCGTCGCGGGCCTGCAGTGCCTCGACCAGCTTGAGGTTCTGCACGTGGAAGACCTTGCGCACGATCGCCAATGCCTCGGGCGAGGTCACGCGCAGGCCGTCGACGGTGTGCTTCTCGATGCCGGCGGCCGACAGCGTCTCGTCGAGCTGCGGGCCGGCGCCGTGGATCACGATCGGCGTCAGGCCCACATCCTGCAGGAACGCCAGCGACGAGGTCAGCGCGTCGAGGTCGTCGCGCAGCACCGCGCCGCCGACCTTGACCACCGCGAAACGCGCGGCGTCCAGCTGCGAGAAGCGCTTGAGGTACTGCGAGATTTCCTTGGCGCCGGCCATGCTGGAGAGCAGACGCACGATGGTCTGCCGGGTCTGCGGGTCGTGGACCCCGGATTCGGGCAACAGGTTCATGCCGTTCGACTGCCGGAAAGGATGCGGACGATCGACGCGGTGTAGCGCTCGAGGTCATCGAGCGCGACCCATTCGTCGGCGGTGTGGGCCTGGGCGATGTCGCCCGGGCCGTAGACGATCGCGTTCAGGCCGGCGGCCGAGAACAGCGAGGCTTCGGTCCAGAAATCGACGGCGTTGCCGATCGGCAGGCCGAGCTCGTCGGCGAGGTCGCGCGCGGCGAGGCGGCGATTCTCCGCGTCGGCCACGTCGCCCGCGGGCAGCGACGGCCCGCGGAAGGTTTCCTGGTAGCGCTCCAGCGTGCCCGGCGCGGCGCAGGCGCCGAAGCGCGCGTGCAGGTCGTCGATGCCGTGCGACGGCAGCGGCCGGAAGCCGAAGCGCACCTCGGCGCTGGGCGCGATGACGTTCGCCTTGATCCCGCCCTCGACCTTGCCGATGTTGAAGCGCAGGCCGGTGAGGCCGCCGAAGCGGCGATGCGCCTCGCCTTCGACCACGTCCAGCGCCTTCGCGCCCCAGCGCATCGCGTGGTGCAGGGCGTTGCGCTGCATCGCGTCCGCGCCGGAGGCATGGCCGGCGGCGCCGCGGAACTTCAGCAGCACCGAGCTGATGCCGCGATGCGCGAGCACCGCTTCGCAGCGCGTGGGCTCGGCGACGATGGCGTCGCGGAACGGATGCCCGGCGGCGAGGAACGCGGCGATGCAGCGCGCGTCGTTCGCCTCTTCGTCGGTGGTGAACAGGAACGCGGCATCGCCTTGCGTGCGGCGCGCGGCGACGATCAGGCCAGCGGCGGCGCCCTTGATGTCGCAGGCGCCGAGGCCGATCGCGCGCTCGCCGGTGACCCGCAGCTGCAGTGGATCCGCGGTCCAAGCCTCGGACGACGGCACCGTGTCGAGGTGCACGGTGAACACCCCCCTCGGCGTGCCGCGCACCGCCCCCCCCGCCAACCCCCCG
>JBQCJG010000232.1:0-6984 GCA_051952955.1 Lysobacteraceae bacterium
GCGACCGCGGCGGCCTCGGCGATGCGGTCGGCCAGCGCCGGATCGGCCACGGCGCGCGCGAGCGTGACCGCGCCCGCCAGCAGCGACAGCGCGACCAGCGCGGCGTCGGCATCGGCGGGCTTGCCCGGCGCATCCGGCCCGGTGGCGATCGCTTCCGCGATCTCGCCGAGCTTCGTGCCGTAACGCTCGCGCGACGCCGCATCGGCGCGCGCCATCTCCGGGCTGAGGCTCTGCAGCGCGCAGCTTTCGGCCAGGTCGCAGCGGCGGCGTTCACCCAGGTAGAAGCGCACGAACGTCGGCCACCAGTCGGCGCCGCGTTCGTCCTGCAGGCCGCGGATCGCCGCGCGCAGCTGCTCCAGCCCGTCCACCACCGCTTCGCGGAAGGCGTCGGCCTTCGAGCCGAAGTGCACGTAGAACGCGCCCGACGTCAGCCCGGCCTCCTTCGCCAGCCCGTCCACGCCGATGCCGCCGAACCCGCCCTTGCGGAAGCCGCGGCCGGCGGCGTCGAGGATGCGGCTGCGGGTCTGCTGCTTCTGGAGGCTGCGGGACATGGCGGGGCACCACGGGACGGGAGCCGACGATTGTAATTGACAGGATCACGGTCGTTATGTAGTTTCGGATAACGATCGTTATCCAATCGGTCGTGTTCTTCCCCGCAACGTCCCTTCCGACCGGAGCCCGCCCATGCCCATCACCCTCACCCTGACCGAAGGCGTCCTCCCCGACGACCGGCTCGGCCTCGCCGTCCAGCGCATCACCGACAGCTTCCTCAGGCACCACGGCCTGGGCGGCAATCAGGTCATGACCCCGAACGTCACCACCCACCTCAACGTGCTGCCGCGCGGCCGCACCTTCGCCGGCGGCCAGCCGGTGGAAGGCGCCTGGATCGAGACCCGGACCCCGTCGTTCGCGCTCGCCGACCGCGACGTCCAGACGGCGTTCTTCGGCGAGGCGACCGAGATCCTGCATGCGCTGTCCGGCGGCACGCTCGCCCGCGACCGGATCTGGTCGAACGGCGTCCACGCCGTCGACGGCACCTGGAACCTCGACGGCAAGGCCATGACCAACGCCGAGATCGGCGCGGCGGTGTCGGCCGGCTGATGCGCCCTGTCGACGCGGTGCCGGTCCCGCGCCGGCACCGCGGTCCCTGCAATCCGGAGACCCGCCATGCGCCTCCTGCACACCATGCTGCGCGTCGTCGACCTCGAGCGCTCGCTGGCGTTCTACGTCGACGCGCGCGGCATGACCCTCTTTCGCCGCGAGGACTACCCGACCGGCGGCTTCATTCTGGCCTTCGTCGGTTACGGCAGCGAAGCGACGTCGGCGGCGATCGAACTCACCTGGAACCGCAATGCGACCGCCTGCGTGCGCGGCGATGCCTACGGCCATGTCGCGATCGGCGTCGCCGATGTCCACGCGACGTGCGCCGCACTGGCCGCGAAGGGCGTGCGCATCGTGCGCCCGGCGGGTCCGATGGCGCATCGCTCGCCCGATCGCGACGACGTCGAGGTCATCGCCTTCATCGAGGATCCGGACGGCTACCGGATCGAATTGATCGGGACCGCGGCGTGACCCGCCGCGGCCTCAGCGCCGGAACGCGCGCAGTCCGACGTAGATCGCGACCAGCGCCGCCAGCGCGACGAGAATGGCGGCCCATTCGTCGGGCTTGAGCGTGGTGACGATCGCGACCATCGCCGCGACCGACACCAGCGGGATCGCCGGGCCGCCGGGCAGCACGAAGGGTTCGCCACGCTCGCGCAGGTCGCGCGCCTGCGCCCGCCACGCGGCGACGCCGACGAAGCCGTACATCAGGCAGATCGCGCCGCCGGAGATCAGCGCCAGCTTGTCGAAGCTGCCGAACAGCGCCAGCGTCCACGCGATGCCCGCGTGCGCGACCAGCGCCAGCAGCGGCACGCGATGCGAGGCCGACACGCGACCGAACGCGCGCGGCAGGTAGCCGTCGCGGCCCAGCGCGAACACCAGCCGCGACGTGCCCAGCAGGTTGCCCATCAGGAAGCCGGTCATCGACACCGCGGCGGTGAGCAGCAGCAGCGTGCGGCCCGGCGCCCACAGCGCGGCGGCGGTGTCGGCCAGCGGCACGCCGCTCGTCGCCAGCGCCGGGCCCAGCAGCGTCTGCCCGGCGATCTGCAGGCCGAGGTAGAGCAGCACGACCAGCAGGATCGCGGCGATGGTGGCGCGCGGCACGCTGCGCGCGGGATCGCGCAGCTCGCCCGACGGCACCAGCGCGGTCTCCATGCCGGAGTAGGCGAACAACACCCGCACCATCGACGCGCCCAGCGCCGAGAACGACGGCACGTCGGCGATGCTGAAGCTGATCTTCGCCGGATCGACGAACCACACGCCGATCGCCGCCAGCGCGAACAGCGGCGTCAGCTTGAGCGCGGCGAGCGCCGCGATCGCGCGTGCGCCGAGCTTCACGCCGAAGGCATTCAAGGCGAACAACGCGAGGTAGACCACCGTCAGCAGTCCCGCGCGATGCCACGGGTCGGCGAACGCCGGCGACAGCGCCGCGATCTGCGACGACAGACCGTCGGCGACGCCGGCGCTGGAGGCGAGGTTGCTGATCCACATCAGCGCGCCGGCGACGAAGCCGGCGAACGGCCCGAACACCGCGGTGAGGTACGTGTACGGCCCGCCGGTGGCCTGCGTGCGGCTGCCGATCGCGGCGAAGCACAGCGCGACCGGCACGATCGCGAAGGCGCCGGCGATCAGCGCCAGCGGCGCGGCGATGCCCATCTGCGTCGACAGCGCGGCCGGCATGCGGAAGATGCCGCCGCCGACGATCACGTTGATCACCGCCGCGGTCAGCGCGAGGCTGCCGACGGCGCGGACCAGGGCGGCATCGCCTTCGAGCGGACGGGCGGCGGGCGTGTCGGACATGGGCGGCTCGGGGCGGGCGGCGGACGCGGCAGCCTCGCACGGGGCGCCGGCTTTGGCGAGTGCGTTGACGGCATGAGGGCATGACCGCGCGTCCGGCGTCGTCGCCGGCATGCGGTAGCATCGCGGCAGCCCCGTCCGGAGAGTCCCGCATGCGTCACGCCCTGCTCGCCCTGTCGCTGACCGCCGCCCTTGGCGCGATCGCCGCGCCCGCCCGTGGCGGCGACGCGCGTCCCGAAGTCGACGCCCAGGCGCAGCGGCTGCAACCGAAGGTGCTGGCCTGGCGCCGCGACTTCCACCAGCACCCCGAACTCGGCAACCGCGAGACGCGCACCGCCAAGATCGTCGCCGACCACCTGCGCGCGCTGGGCTTCGAGGTGAAGACGGGGATCGCCACCACCGGCGTCGTCGCGGTGCTGAAGGGCGGCAAGCCCGGCCCGCGTATCGCGCTGCGCGCCGACATGGACGCGCTGCCGGTGACCGAGCGCAACGCGCTGCCGTTCGCGTCGAAGGCGACGGCGGTGTTCCGCGGCGAGACCACCGGCGTGATGCACGCGTGCGGCCACGACGCGCACACCTCGATCCTCATGGGCGTGGCCGAGGCGCTGGCGGCGATGAAGGCCGACCTGCCCGGCGAGGTGCTGTTCGTGTTCCAGCCGGCCGAGGAAGGCCCGCCGGACGGCGAGAAGGGCGGCGCCTCGGAGATGCTGGCCGAAGGCATCTTCCGTGACTTCAAGCCGCAGGCGGTGTTCGGCCTGCACGTCTTCAGCACGCTGCCGGCGGGCACCGTCGGTTACCGCAGCGGCCCGGCGATGGCGGCGTCGGACCGCTTCAACATCGTGATCAAGGGCCGGCAGACGCACGGCTCGCGCCCGTGGGGCGGCATCGACCCGATCGTCGCCGCGGCCGAAGTGGTGACCAGCGCGCAGACCATTGTCAGCCGCCGCCAGAATCTGTCGCACCTGCCGGTGGTAGTGAGCTTCGGCGCGATCAAGGGCGGCATCCGCTACAACATCATCCCCGACCAGGTGGAGCTCATCGGCACCATCCGCACCTTCGACGAGAACATGCGCCAGGCCGTGTTCGCCGACCTGAAGAACGTGGCCGAACACGTCGCCGCCGCGCACGGCGCCACCGCCGTCGCGAAGGTGCCGGACACGCTCGGCAACCCGGTGACGGTGAACGACCCCGCGCTCACCGCGCGCATGGTGCCCAGCCTCGAACGCGCGGTCGGCAAGAACCGCGTGCTGCCGCTGGACCTCAACATGGGCGCGGAGGATTTCGCCTACTACGCGAAGGACGTCCCCGGGTTCTTCTTCTTCGTCGGCGCCACGCCGGCCGGCCAGGATCCCGCGACCGCACCGTCGAACCACTCGCCCGAGTTCTTCCTCGACGAATCCGCGCTGGACGTCGGCCTGCGTTCGATGCTGCAGGTGGTATTGGACTACCAGAACGGTCAGGGCTGAGCCGGCGTCGCCGGATCGACGCGGCGCATCGCCGCGAGCAGCGTCGCATGCGAGGCCGGATCGCCACCGCCGCCGTCGGCCAGCGCGGCGAGGATGTCGGCGCGCACGTCGGCGCGCTCGTTCTGCCCGAGCTTGAACTTCGCGTGGGTGGCGAGGATCCGCGCCTCGAACGCGATCACCGCCCGCGACAGCGAGGCGTAGCGCGCGCCCATCTCCGCGGCCGACCATGCCGCGGGCCGGTCGCGCTCCATGTGCGCGACCAGCAGGCCGAGCGCGTCGTCGATCGCCGCCTGCGTGTCGTCGAACGCGATCTCGACCTCGAAGTGCACCGTCTCGTAGTTCCATGTCGGCGCCTGCGTGCGATCGCGCAGCCACGACGGTGAGACGTAGCCCTGCGCGCCGGTGAACACGACCAGCGCGCGCGGATCGCGGCGCAGCGCCTCGACCTGCGGATTGGCCCGCGCGAAATGGCCGACCAGCGCCGACCCGCGTTCCGCGTCCTTCCACAGCAGCGGCAGCGGGGTGGCCGTCGGCACGCCGTCCCCGGCGGAGACGACCAGCGCGAACGGATGCGCCGCCACCAGGCGGCGCAACGGCGCGTCGCCCGCGGGCTCGAACAGCGCGACGCGTTTCACGCCAGTTCCCGGTGCGAGTACGGATCGATCGAATACGGGAAGCGCTCGGCCAGGTGCCCGGGCTGCGCGCGCACCCGTTCGCGCCACGCGATGAATGCCGCGTACGGCGCGCAGTCGAAGCCCGCCTCCTCGGCCACGCCGGCGTACGCGTACAGCGCGATGTCGGCGATGGTGTAGCCGTCGCCGGCGATGAAGTCGCGGCCGCGCAGCGCATCGTCGAGCAGCGCCAGCGCGTGCGCGCCGGCCGCGCGCTTCATCGCCACCAGCGCCTCCGGCCGCCGCGCGAGCTTGCCGGTCAGCGTCCAGTGCCGCAGCGCGCCGATCTGGCTTTCGATGCGTTCCTGCTCGAACGACAGCCACTGCCACACCTTCGCGCGGCCGTAGGCGTCCGCCGGCAGGAACGCGCTGCCCTCGGCGAGGAACATCAGGATCGCGTTCGATTCGGCCAGCGTGCGGCCGTCCTCCAGCCGCAATGCCGGCACCGTGCCGGTCGGGCTGATGGCGCGATACGCCGGCGTGCGGCCCTCGCCTTCGAAGATCGAGACGAACTCGGTGCGATGGGGGCGGTCCAGCTGACGCAGCAGCTGGCGCACCTTCCAGGCGTTCTGGGACGGCAGGTAGTCGTAAAGGGTGATCACGGCGCGGCTCCGGACGAAGGCGAGGCCGCGAGCATGCCCGCAGCCCGTGCGCGCCGATATCCGTTTCTTGCGCCGCGCCTCGCGACGTCGCCGGGCCGCGTCGCCGCGGTGCCGCTCAGTCCATGTGCCAGCCGTGGCTGACCAGCAGCGACTGGCCGGTCAGGGCGTTGCTCTCGAACGCGGCGAACAGCAGGGCGACCGCGGCGACATCCGCCACCGTGGTGAACTCGCCGTCCACGGTCTCCTTCAGCATCACCTTCTTCACCACGTCGTCCTCGCTGATCCCCAGCTCCTTCGCCTGCTCGGGGATCTGCTTCTCCACCAGCGGCGTGCGCACGAAGCCCGGGCAGATGACGTTCGCGCGGATGCCGTGCTTGCCGCCTTCCTTCGCGACGGTGCGGCACAGACCCAGCAGGCCGTGCTTGGCGGTGACGTAGGCGGACTTCAGCACCGACGCTTCCTTCGAGTGCACCGAGCCCATGTAGATGATCGCGCCGCCGCGGCCGGAAGCCTGCATGTGCGGGATGCAGGCGCGGGTGGTGAGGAACGCGCCGTCGAGGTGGATCGCCAGCATCTTCTTCCAGTCGGCGAACGTGAACTTCTCGATCGGGTTGACGATCTGGATGCCGGCGTTGCTCACCAGCACGTCGACGCCGCCCCACGCCGCGACCACGGCGGCGACGCCGGCCTCGACCTGTTCCTCGCTGGTGACGTCCATCGCCACGGCCATCGCACTGCCGCCGGCGGCGACGATCTCGTCGACGGTCTTCTGCGCGTCTTCGAGTTTGAGGTCGGCGATGACGACGCGGCCGCCGGCGCGGGCGTAGACGTGGGCGATCTCGCGGCCGATGCCGCTGGCGGCGCCGGTGACGAGGCAAACCTTCTGGTCGAGCTGCATGGGGAACTCCTGGTGCGGGGGAAAGACGGGGAGAGGCGTCGGGCGCCGGCGGGTCACGCCGGATGGTGCGGGCCGGCGGGAAGCAGGTCGAACACGCGCACGCCGCTGCGGCGATGGCCGCGCCGCTGCCACCGCGCATCGTCGAGCGTGCGGCAGACGTCGTCGTGGCCGGCGGACCAGTGCGCGCGCATCGAGCGGCGCGAGAACTCGAAATCCTTGCTGTCGCCTTCGCAGGCGCGCGTGCGGTAGATCAGGTGGACAATGTCGACGCGGCCGCCGGCGGGGCGCAGGTCGGCGAGGAAGCGCGCATCCGGATCGTCGCGCAGCGCGGGCGGCAGCTTCGCCGCCAGTCGCGACGCCGCGCGCGCCACCGCTTTCAGCCGCAGTTCGATGTCGGTGTTCATGCGCGTGCGGCTGGAGAAGCGGATGTCCTTCTCGCGCGCGGCCAC
>JBQCJG010000233.1:0-18471 GCA_051952955.1 Lysobacteraceae bacterium
AACCGCCGCGGCGCGGCCACGGCGCCGGCGGCCACGGCGGCGCGATCGTCGCCGGCGCGGGCGTCGCCTTCCTGCACGTGCGCCCATTCCGCGACGTGGACGAGGTCGGGCAGGCAGGCGCTGCCGGCGGCGCCCAGCCGCAGCAGCGTGCCGTGCGGGCCCGGCGCCAGTTCGGCCAGCGTCGCCGGCACCGCGACCAGGCACAGCCACGGCGGCAGGCGGTCGTCCGCGTCCGGCGCCAGCGGCGTGAACAGCCACGGCAGGTCGGGGCGGACGAATTCGATCGACGCGAACTGCGTCGGCGGGACGCCGGTGGCGTCCGGCGCGGGCGTGCGCGCCAGCACCTGCCCGGCCGCCAGCGCCACCGCGTCGGCCGGGCCCAGCACCGACAGCGTGGCGCCCGGCGCGGTCCAGGTCGCGACCTGGCCGTCCGCGTGGTGGGTGGGCAGGGTCAGCGCCGGATCGACGCCGCCGCGGATGCGCGCCTGCGGATCGCCCGCGCGACGGGTCAGCGCGGCGGCCACGGGCGGCCGGACGTAACGCAGGAAGCGCAGGCTCATGGGTCCACCACCACGATGGCGTCGTGCGCCTGCACCCGCACGCGGGCGTCGGCGCGGCCGCGCTGCGCGTCGGCCAGCACCGCATGCGCGGCCTCGCCGCCGGGCGGCGTCTGCAGCGTGTCGGGATCGGCCAGCACCCAGCGTTCGGGCCGCACCCGGATCGCCGCCGCGCCGGCGTCGCCGAACCGCCGCGGGTCCGGCTGCACGAAGCCGAGGCCCGGCTGCGTGGACGCGCCGCCCGTCGTGCCGCCGTTTGGTGCGACCACGGTTTCCTCGAAACCCGGTGTCACCGGCGCGCGCAGCGAGCGCGGCAGCCACGGCCCGGCGGGCGTGGCCTCGACGCCGGCGGGCAGCGTTTCGAACGCCGGTCGCGCCAGTTTCTCGTCGTCGCTCAGCGGCTCGAACTCGCCCGGCGCGAAATCGTCGTCGACGCCACGCGACCCGACCGCCGTGCCGCCCAAGGCCAGGCCGGCGATGGCGAACGCGCCGGGGTCGCTCACCGTCGCGGTGCCGAACCTGCGCAGCACCTTGCCCAGCGGCAGCGTGCGCTGGCGGAAGCCCAGCCCGCCCAGCGGATGCACCAGCACCGTGCCCGGCACCGCCTCGACCTTGCGCAGCACCACCACCGCATCGGCGTCGGCGGTGGGCAGGGCGGCCCAGTTCTCGGCGCGGGCGATCTCCGCGGCCAGCTGCCGACGCAGCTCGTCCAGCGGGCGCATCGCGGCCGGCGTCTGCGCCGTCGCGCCGCCCAGCGTGTGCTGGAACGGGATCCGCACCGGCACCACGATCTGGATCTCGACCAGCCCGGCGATGCGCCACGGCTCCGGCCCGGTGAGCGAGGCCTCCAGCTTCGCCAGGAACAGCGTCGCGCCGTTGCGCTTGACCTCGATGCCGGCGACCAGGTCGGCGGCGAAGAACGGCGGATCGAACACCAGCAGCACGTCGAAGCGCGCGTAGGCCAGCAGCTCGAACAGGCCCAGCGCGGTGTCCGCCGCGAGGCGGAAATCCGCGCCGGCGCCGAACTGCACCGCGTTGGAGGTGATCGCGAAGTACGACGACAGCGCGAACGTCGGGTTCTCGCCCGACGACAGCGCGATCGCCAGCCGTGCCGGCGCATGGAAATCCGGCGGCGGCAGGAAGCGCGGATGGAAGCCGCCGACCGACAACACGAACGCCTTGGTCGCGCCCCACGAGATCAGCAGCGCCATGCCGCCGGTCACCGCGAACGCGGCGATCCGCGAATCCACCAGCCGCGCCTCGACGGTGATGCGGCCGCGGCCGAGGTCGATCAGGCCCAGCACCGCCAGCCGCAGGTCGACGACCGCGTTGTCCTTCGTCGGCAGCGCCGCGCGCATCCGCCCGAGGATCGCGATCACGATCGGCGCAGGCAGCGAGATCAGCACCGCGACGTCCATCTCCAGCAGCGCGTTCGCGCCCCAGCCGATCTTCACCATCGGCCCGAACACGTGGCGGTCGCGCTGCGGCGGGAACACGGTGCGGATGTCGTCGACGATGCGGCGCACGTTCGCGACCACGTCGCGCGGGAACAGGATCGAATCCAGCCGCCCCTCGCGCAGGCAGGCCGACAGCGCGTCCTGGTCCATCGCGCGGTGGATGCCCGCCAGCCCGCCCAGGCCGTTGAGCGTGAAGCCGAACCCCAGCTGGATCGGCGGGAACTCGGCGGTGATGATCACCAGCATGCTGAAACCGTCGCCGCCGTCGGGCAGCCGCGTGGTCACCACGCCCACCGCGTTGAACGCGAGCGCCTTCATCGACAGCTGCACCGCCCCGGCGTACAGCGCCTGATCGGGATCGAAGAACAGATAGCCGCCGCCCTTCACCGGCCCGGCGTCGAGTGACAGGCCGACGCCCTTGGGGCCGGACAGCCGCAGTGCCGGCATCAGGCCGGCGGCGCCGGGCTCGTTGCCGCCGGGCGACAGCGAGAAGCGCAGGCCGAGATCCTCGACGGTGATCGACAGCGGCCCCAAGTGGGTGTCGAGCGTGGCTTCGACGCGCGCCACCAGGCCCTGGTTGCCGACCGCGAGTCCGGCGACCAGCGGGCCGACGCCCAGCACCGGCGTGGACACCACCTGCGCCCAGCGCCGGGCGAATTCGACCCGCCCCTGCACCGACACGCCGTCGCGCAGGGAGTAGGTCAGCGCCAGGTCCAGGCCGTCGCTGTCCTCCGCCGACAGCAGCGACGACAGGAAGCTGTCGCGCCCCGCGGCGCTGGTGCGCATGCCGAGCCCGGTCACCGCGACGCGGAAGCCGAAATCGGTGTTCGGCGCCAGCTGCAGATCGGCATCCACCTGCAGCGTCGTCGCCTGGATGCGGAAACCGTCTTCGGCGCCGATGCGGAACGCCGGCAGCGCCGGGTCGCTGCCCGGTGCCGCGAAGCCGGCGGTGATGCGCGGCACGGACGTGGTATCGGTCGGATCCGCGCGCTCGAAGCCGGTGCTGGAGATGACGACGGCGCGCGGCATGCCGTCTGCCGTGAAATTCGCGCGCCATTGCGGCCGCTGTACGTTGAACGCCAGTGCGCCGGTGGTCGCCAGCAGCAGGCCGGGTGCCGTGCCGGCGGCGTTCGGCACCAGCCCCAGCACGATCCGGCGCAGGCTTTGCATCACCTGGCCGTCTTCGACGCCGTCCGGCATCCACAGCGCCATCACCAGCAGCCGCTGCGCCGCGGCCAGCTGGTTGCTCGAGGGCGGCGCGGTGCCGATCGGGGTGTAGTCGCCGTAGCTGGCGGGGATGTCCAGATCCAGCAGGAGATCGCGCACCAGCGGCAGCAGCAGGTCGGACAGCGCCTCGGTGGTGCGCGCCACGCCGGACGGCCGCGCGAGGTCGTCGTAGAAGCCGAGCGGCGATCGCATCACCTCGGCCAACCGGTCCGGTCGCAGTCGCGGCCGGGTCGCGGCGCGCCGGATCACGGTGCCGTCGCCGCGCGCGATCTGCGCGAAAGCGGCCGTCTCCAGCAATCCGGTGAGCACCAGCGCTGCGCGTGCCGCCGGCGCCCGCCGCACCAGCCAGGCGTCGACCAGGGCGTGCACCAGGTCCAGAGCCAGGGTTTCGGCAATGTCGGCCGGCAGGCCCGCCGGCGGTGTCCACGTCGCCAGCGACTGGATCAAGCGCACGATCGGTTCGCGGGCATCCAGCAGCACCGACAGCGCATCGGCGCCCGTGCGGCCCAGCGCCTGCCGGATCGCCACCACGGTGTCGCCCAGCGCGGCGATGTCCAGCCCGGTCATCGCGTCCGCGTTCCAGCCCAGCGCGATCAGCAGCCGGCGCGGATCGCCCGGCGTCGCTTCGGTGCCGATCAGCGGCGAAAACAGGTCGCCCAGTGCCGCGAGCAGTGCCTTGTCCAGCGAATCGCTCATCGCGGCCGGTCTCCGGTGGGCATGATCAGGGCCCCGGCAGGGCGGAGACCGCCTGTCGGGTTTCCCGGATCCATTGGCGCGCCGTCCACCCCGACCATTGGCCGGTGGTACGCGGCAGCACGGGTGCCGGGAAATCCGTGGCCTGGTCGAGCAGGCGGACGCCGTTGCCGACATCCGCGAAGCTGCCGTCGTAGAAGGTCACGATCCGGTCGAGGTAAGTCAGCGAGCGCTGCTTGTCGGTGAGTCCGGGCAGCGCCTCCACCTCTTCGGCGATGAGGTTCAGCGAGCGCGTCATGTTGGCGGTCAGCATCGCCTTGCGCCGGCCACCCACGATGCCCGGCGCGTCTTCGGCGAGTTGCTGGATCAGGTGGATCGGGCCCTGGTGCTCGAACGTCAGCAGGTTGACCGCCGGCATTTCCCCCGGGTTGGGGAAGATCGACCGCAGCGGACGGAAGCGGCTCCATCCCGTCGCCGGAATGAAATGATGCGCTTGGAGCGACAGGATCCTGCGGACCACGCCATCGACCGCATCGTCGCCGCCGCACAGGTGGGCCAGGACCGCAAACACCTCCTGTCCCATCTTCTGCGCGTCCGAGTTGATCACCGAGAAGCTCTTGTGCAGCGCGATCTTCAGGTGCAGGTCTTCGACCACGCCCATGTACAGCACCGTCGCCACGCGCAGCGGCGTGGCGATGTCGCCCATCGCCCGCAGCCATGCGTCCGCATGCAGGTCGATGCGTCCGGCCGCCTGGGCTTCGCGCCGCAGCCTGCGCACGAGCGCCATGTTCCGCCTGAAATGCGGGGCGAGGTTGCCGATCAGGTCGTCGATGATGTTCGCGGCCGGCATCAGGGGATGAACCTCACCAGACGGGCGCCCTTGCCGATGCCGGCGGTCAGCACCTCTTCGATCACTTCCCACACGATCATGCCGATGAGGACGCCGTACATCGCGCCGATCCTGTCGGCGCGGACGGCCGGCGATTCGTTGGCGCCGACCGCCTCGGCGATGGCCCTCGCGATCGCGCGCGTGCGCAGCAGTTCGGCCAGGAACAGCGCGATGAAGCCGAAGTCCTCCCAGGCGCGCGACGGATCCTCCATCCGCGACGTGATCCAGTCCCGGGCCGAGGCGAACAGTTCGAGGGCTGTCCGCAGGGTGCGGAGGGCCTCCAGAAGCCCGCGGCAGTCCAGCTTGGAGATCCCCGCTCCCGGCGGCACGCTGGGGTTGCCCGCGATCCAGCGGTCGAGGGCGTCGATGGTCATGGTCAGCCGGCTGTTGGACGGATGCAGCAGATGGTCGCCCACCATCGCCAGGAACTCGTTGGTATCCATCCGGATCCATGCGCCGCAGACGAATGCGTTGAACATGGCCGGCAACGATTTGGTGACGAACTCAAGGTAGCTGTTGGCCTGGTTCTCGATGTAGCGGCTGTACGCCATGCCGGCGCCGGTGGCGAACTCGCCGGGGTAGGCGAGGGCGAGGTCCAGGCCGAAGACGAGGTCGAGCTTGTTGTTCGCGTTGCGGGCGACCAAGCCGATCGATTCGGCCCAGGCGATCAGTTCTTCCAGTCCGCCCTGCGCGGACAGTTCGGTCAGGATCTGCTGCAGCGTTTGATCGAAGCGTTGCCAGCTCGATGGCGGCTGCACGGAGCGGAAGCGTGCGTAGTCGAGCGGTGCGACGTGGCGGGACACTGCCTCGTCAGGATCGTGGATGCCGCCGCCTTCGAGGGTGCCGCTGGCCATCGGCACGAACAGGCCATCCACGCCGAAGTCAAAGACCGAAATGGCTTCCGCGGCATCCAAGCTGTCCTGTCGACCCATGCACTGTCCTCGCACCACCGCAACGGATGCGCCCCGCCCCCGCAGACGACACGGGCCGGCACCTGCGTGCCGGCCCGTCCACGGGCACGAACCACTGCCCGATTCCAACGCAATGCGGCGGCGGCCGAGGCCACCGCCGCTGGCTTACCCCGCCAGCAGGCGGTTGACGCGGGCAATGAAGGTCGCCGGGTCGTCCAGCGTGCCGGTCTCGGCCAGCATCGCCTGGTCGAACAGCAGGTGGGCGTAGTCGCCGACCAGCGCCTCGTTGTCGGTGGCGGCTTCCAGGCGCTTCAGCAGCGCGTGGTCCGGATTGATTTCCAGCACGGGCTTGCCGGCCGGCGCGTCCTGGCCCAGCGACTTCATCAGCTTCTGCATCTGCATCGACATCTCGTACTCGTCGAGCACGAGGCAGGCGGCCGAATCCACCAGGCGGTTGGACACGCGCACGTCCTTCACCTGTTCGCCGAGCGCGGCCTTCAGCGTGTCGACCAGCGGCGCGGCGGCCTTCGCGGCTTCCTCGTGCTTCGCCTTGTCCTCGGCGCTGCCGAGCTTGTCGAGGTCGATCTCGCCCTTCGCGACGTTGCGCAGGCGCTTGCCGGCGTATTCGTGCAGGTAGCCGGACATCCAGTCGTCGATGCGCTCGTGCATCAGGATCACTTCGACGCCGCGCGCCTTCAGCGCCTCCAGCTTCGGATGGTGCTGCGCCGCGTTCCAGCCGTCGGCGGTGAGGTAGTAGATCTCCTCCTGCGCGCCGACCATGCGGCCGATGTAGTCGTCCAGCGACACGCGGTCGCCGGCGCCGGCGCTGCGGGTGGTCGCGAAGCGCATCAGCTTGAGCACGCGCTCGCGGTTGGCGTTGTCCTCGGCGATGCCTTCCTTCAGCGTGTTGCCGAAGGCCTCCCAGAACGTGGCGTAGCGCTCGGGTTCCTCGCTGGCGATCTTCTCCAGCAGGTCGAGCGTGCGCTTCACCAGCGCGCCCTTGATGCGTTCGACCTGCTTGCTGTCCTGCAGCAGCTCGCGGCTGACGTTGAGCGGCAGGTCGTCGGAATCGACCACGCCGCGCACGAAGCGCAGGTAGGCCGGCAGCATCTGCTCGGCGGCGTCGAGGATGAAGACGCGCTTGACGTACAGCTTCAGGCCCTTGCGCTCGTCGCGGCCGCTCTGGAAATCGAACGGCGCATGGGTCGGCACGTACAGCAGCGAGGTGAAGTTCTGGTTGCCCTCGACGCGGTTGTGGGTCCACGCCAGCGGGTTCTCGAAGTCGTGGCTGAGGTGCTTGTAGAAGCCCTGGTAGTCCTCGTCGGTCAGCTCGTTCTTCGGCCGGGTCCACAGCGCCGCGGCCTGGTTGATGGTCTCCAGCGTCGGCGCGGCGGGCTCGGCGTCGTCCTCGGTGGACGCGGCCGGCTTCTCCATGCGGATCGGGAACGCCACGTGGTCGGAATACGTGCGCACCAGCGAACGCAGCTTCCACGCCTGCGCGTAGTCGCCGGCGTCCTCGCGCAGGGGCAGGCGGATCGAGGTGCCGCGCGGCGCGTCGGCGCCGGCGGGCGTCAGCGTGAACTGGCCGTCGCCGGTCGACGCCCAGGTCCACGCCTCGCCGCTGTCGGCACGGCGGCTGGTGACCTCGACGCGGTCGGCGACGATGAACGCCGAATAGAAGCCCACGCCGAACTGGCCGATCAGCTGCGCGTCCACCGGGCCGTTGCCGGCGAAGCGTTCGAGGAAGCGCTTGGTGCCCGAGTGCGCGACGGTGCCGAGGTTGTGCATCAGCTCCTCGCGCGACATGCCGATGCCGTTGTCGCGCACGGTCAGCGCGCCGGCGTCGGCGTCGAGCAGCAGGTCGATCGCGAGGTCGCCGCCGTCGGCCAGCAGCGCCGGGGCCTCGATCGCCTCGAAGCGCAGCTTCTCGCAGGCGTCGGACGCGTTGGAGATCAGCTCGCGCAGGAAGATGTCGCGGTTCGAATACAGCGAGTGGATGACCAGCTGCAGCACCTGCTGCACGTCGGCCTGGAAGGCATGGGTTTCGGGGGCATGGGCGGCGCCGGTCTCGGGCGCGGCGGGGGTGTCGGTGCTCATCCGTTGGGCTCCTGGAGGCATGAAGGCGATGGAAACCCGGGAAACCGGGGATGCCCGGGAGGTGGGCGCCCGATCCCGGGGTTTCAAGGCGCGGCATGCGCATCCTGCCGGAACGCGGTCGGTGCCGGCGGTACGGTGGCAGTGACGAAGGACGGAGGCTCGGGGCGAAGGCCCGGCGAACGGAAAGCGCAGGGTTCCGGTCGTTTCCGGATCGCGGCGCGGTCGCGGCTGCGTGCGGGCTCGGAAGCGGGATCGGGGCGGAAAATGGCGCGCCTGGAGGGATTCGAACCCCCGACCAACGGCTTCGGAAGCCGCTACTCTATCCGGCTGAGCTACAGGCGCGTGGCGGCATTGTCCCCGATTCGGGCGGCCGGCGCGAGCCTTCCCGTCCGTGATCGCCGCCGAGATGAGCCGAAGTCCCGAAGTCGCCGCCGAGGTCCCCGTCTGGCGCGAGCGCCTGGGCCAGTACTGGAAGCTGGTCCGCGGCGATCGCCCGATCGGCTGGCTGCTGCTGCTGTGGCCGACGTGGTGGGGCCTGTGGCTGGCCGCCGACGGCGTGCCGCCGTGGTGGACGCTGGTGGTGTTCTCGCTGGGCGTGTGGCTGACCCGCTCGGCCGGCTGCGTCATCAACGATTACGCCGATCGCTGGCTCGATCCGCTGGTCGAACGCACGAAGGACCGGCCGCTGGCGTCCGGCGCCGTGCGCGGCCGCGAGGCGCTGGCGGTGTTCGCGGTGCTGATGCTGGTGGCGTTCGGGCTGGTGCTGACGATGAACCGGCTGACGATCGTGATGAGCGTGGTCGGCGTGCTGCTGGCGGCGACCTATCCTTACCTCAAGCGGCATACCTATCTGCCGCAGGTGTACCTGGGACTGGCGTTCGGCTGGGGCATCCCGATGGCGTTCGCCGCCGTCCGCGGCGAGGTGCCGGCCATCGCCTGGCTGCTGTACGTCGCCAACATCCTGTGGACCACCGCCTACGACACCTGGTACGCGATGGTCGACCGCGAGGACGACCTCCGCGCCGGCGCGAAGTCCACCGCGATCCTGTTCGGCGATCTGGACCTGCTTGCACTCGGCGTGCTGTACGCCCTGTTCTTCGCCGGGCTCTGGCTGGTCGGCCGGAAGGCCGGACTGGGACCGGCCTGGTGGATCGGGCTGGCGATGGCCGCCGGCTGCACGGTCTGGCAGTTCGCCATCGCCCGCACCCGGGCCCGGGACGCCTGCTTCCGCGCCTTCCTGGCCAACCACTGGGTGGGCATGGCCGTCTTCATCGGCCTGGCCGTCGACTGCGCCCGGCGCGCCTGACGGCCGCCTGCGGGCCCGCCGCAGGCCACCCGCGGAAACTGCGGGTTTCCCGGCGATCCCCGCGTCCATGACGCTGATTTGACGGGGTTTTTGCATGAATACGTATGCAAATCCCTTTTCGCCGGGCAGGCAGGCACTACCATCGCCGCTGCGTGCCGGGGACAGGCTGGACCCTGGACATGCCGGGAACCGCGGCGCCGTCGCCCGACGACGGTGGACACGCATGGCCCCGCCAACGAATTCCAGTTGCTGTGGAGGGGATCCATGCAGCCTTTGAAGCGAAACCTGTTGAGTGTGGCGCTGGCTTCGGCCGCGCTCATGATGGCCAGTGCGGCACAAGCACAGACGGCCGACCAGACGTCATCCAACGCCGACGACCTCGACACCATCAAGGTGACCGGCATCCGTCGCAGTATCGAAGCGTCGACCGATTCCAAGAAGGAGTCCACTTCGATCGTCGAGGCGATTTCCGCCGAAGACATCGGCAAGCTGCCCGACACCTCGATCGCCGACTCGCTCGCGCGCCTGCCCGGCCTGACCGCCCAGCGTTTCGGCGGTCGTCCGCAGGAAATCAACATCCGCGGCTTCGCCGGCGACTTCTCGACCACCACGCTCAACGGTCGCGAGCAGGTCAGCCTCGGCAACAACCGCGGCGTCGAGTTCGACCAGTATCCGTCCGAACTGACCAGCCAGGTGCTGGTCTACAAGACCCCGGACGCGCAGCTGGTCGGCCAAGGCCTGTCCGGCACCGTCGACCTGCGCACCATCCGCCCGCTGGCCTTCGGCAAGCGCGCCTTCGCGGTCAACCTGCGCGGCGACATGAACAAGGTCGGCGACGAGAAGGAATACGGCGAGCGCTACAGCTTCTCGTACATCGACCAGTTCAAGGACAACACCGTCGGCCTGGCGCTGGGCTACGCCCACCTCAACAACCCCGGCCAGAGCAAGCAGTTCGGCGATACCTGGGGCTACGACGGCAGCGGCATCTTCGGCGGCGGCAAGCTGTACGACCTGTCCGACGACAACAAGCGCGACGGCTTCATGGGCACGCTGGAGTTCAAGCCGAACGACACGTACCACACCATCCTCGACGTGTTCTACTCGAAGTTCGATCGCGAGCAGGAAAAGCGCGGCATGGAGTTCGGCGGCGCCTTCGGTGCGACCGTCGTCCCGGGCAGCACCAACAGCCAGGCCTCGTTCACCGGCGTCAACCCGGTCATCCGCAACGACTTCAACGCGACCTACGACACCCTGTTCTCGATCGGCTGGCGCAACGAGCTGCAGCTGAACGACCACTGGCGGGCCAGCGTCGACGTCAGCGGCTCGAAGGCCGAGCGCAAGGAGCGGATCCTCGAGACCTACGCCGGCGTCAGCCCGACGCTGCCGCGCGACACGCTGACGATCACGCGCAACAGCGACGGCTACTACGTCCACGACTTCGGCTACGACTACGGCGATCCCAACGTCCTCCGCCTCGGCGACGCCGGCGGCTGGGGCCAGGACGGCTACATCAAGGACTTCAAGGTCAAGGATTCGCTGTCCTCGTTCCGCGTCGACTTCGAGCGCAGCTTCGACGAAGGCTGGTTCAGCAGCTTCAAGTTCGGCGCCAACCTCACCGACCGCACCAAGAGCCGCGCGTCGAAGGAAGCCTTCCTCGACCTGACCGCGTGCCTCGCCGGTCCCTCGCCGGCCTGCCCGGATGGTTTCTCGGCGCCGATCCCGACCAACCTGCACAGCAGCTCGGCCTTCAACGCCTACGGCGTGGGCTCGATCTACGGCTACGACGCCCAGCGTGCCTACCAGCAGCTCTACACGCGACGCACGAACGTCAATTCCGACATCAGCAACAAGAACTGGGAAATCAACGAGCAGGTCACCACGCTCTACTTCCAGGCCAACATCGACACCGACCTCGGCCCGGTCCCGGTCAAGGGCAACCTCGGCATCCAGGCGGTCAGCGTCGATCAGAAGTCGTCCGGCCAGGAAACGTTCCCGGGCAATGGCCTGGGCAACAAGGTCGATTCCGGCGCCAGCTACGTCGACTACCTGCCGAACCTCAACCTGTCGTTCGGCCTGCCGGCCGACCAGTTCATCCGCTTCAGCGCCGGCCGTCAGATGGCCCGCCCGCGCATGGACGATTTGCGCGCCAGCGGCAATGTCGACGTCGACCGCAACCGCGCCACCAACCCGATCACCGGCGCACCGAACACGGTCGATCCGATCACCGGCCTGCCCACCCCGTGGTGGACCCGCAGCGGCGGCAACACGAAGCTGAAGCCCTGGCTGGCCAATGCCTACGACCTGTCGTACGAGAAGTATTTCGGCGGCAGCAAGGGCTACGTCAGCGCGGCCTACTTCTACAAGGACCTGAAGACCTACATCTACAACCAGGCCACGCTGTTCAACATCAACGACACCTCGCTGAACCCGGCCAACTACCCGGCGAATCCGCCGCCGAATCCGGTGGGCGTGTACACGCGCCCGGCCAATGGCCAGGGCGGCACGGTGAAGGGCTTCGAGCTCGCGGTCTCGGTACCGCTTGACCTGCTGTGGGAGCCGCTCAACGGCTTCGGCATCCAGGCCAACTACTCCGACACCAAGAGTTCGGTCCAGCCGAACGGTCCAGGCAGCACCGAGCCGCTGCCGGGCCTGTCGAAGTACGTGTCGAACATCACCGCGTACTACGAGCGCTTCGGCTTCTCGGCGCGCGTCAGCCAGCGCCACCGTTCGGCATTCCTGGGTGAAGTCCAGGGCTTCGGCGGCGACCGCACCAAGCGCACGTTCGAAGGCGAAACCGTCACCGACGTGCAGCTGGGCTATACCTTCCAGTCGGGTCCGCTCGAGAACCTCGCCATCCTGCTCCAGGTCAACAACCTCGAGAACGAGCCCTTCCGTTCGTCCTTCGGCGGCGACAGCACCCGGCCGCGCGAGTACTTCGAGTACGGCCGCACCTACCTGTTCGGCGTGAACTACCGCTTCTAGACGTCACACTCTCGACAGGCGAGCTTGGCCCTTGTCCGGTACCCCGCCGGGCAAGGGCCTTTTCTTTGGGGCGTAGGAAATCGCGTTATCTGCTTCGCTCCAATCCGCAAAAAGCCGGTGAAGGCGATTCGAGTTCCTGAATCGCTTTCGAGGCGACGATCATTGCGACCGATTGTCGAAGTGACTTCCGGCATCGAGAGCGATATTCACCTTGCGCCTTGTTGCTGGCGAATGCGCCGAAGCCATTGACGCGGCCGTGAAGCGCGCAACAGACTCGGACCGCATTGCAGAAACGAAGCCGGTCGATTCCACAGGGGGAATGCAGATGGCCAGGGACGGTGTCGTCGTCGCGGTTGTGGCCGCGACGCTCACGATCATGGGACTCGGCGCCCGGACCGCTTTTGCCCACGGTGGTCGCCTCGACGCGAACGGTTGCCACCACGATCGCAAGCACGGCGGTTATCACTGCCATCGCGGCGGTGGACCCGCACCTTCGACCGCATCGCCGCTGCGATTCGATCTTTCGTCCGATGATGACGCGGATGCCACGCCGCGCCGGAGATCGTCACGCCCCTTCGCCAACTGCGCCGAAGCCCGCGCCGCCGGCGCCGCCCCCGTGCGTCGCGGCGATCCAGGCTACGGCCCGCATCTGGATCGGGATGGAGATGGGGTGGGGTGCGAGCCGAGGCGGAGGTGAATCAATGAAAGCAGATTGTTTGCCTAGAAATACTGTCGTAACGCAGGACAACAGCGGCGAGGTGCGCAACGGATGGGGAACAAGAGTGACTTTCTTAAATGGAAATTGTTGCGTGCATGTGGTGCGGCTTTTCAAGCAACGCTACTAACTGGATGCACGATAGTTCAAGTTTCTACAGTTGGTGGCGAGCCGCGCGTCGAGCGTCATTTTGGTTTCTTGCAGATAACGCCCCCGCCAGCGACCGGTTCTGCAATGGTCGTCGCGAGTCACGGTCTGGGATTATATGCAAATCATTCCAGTTTAACGGTGGGTGCCTGGAGAGAGCATTCCGCTATATTTTCTGATGCATCGGTGTGCCGAGTGGTCATTTGGGCGGAAGAAAAAAGCGAATTTGAATCAGTCCGACGAACCTTGATGACCAACGGCAATGAATTAAACGATATCTGTGTCCTAAACGGGGGCGTAAAATGAAATGGAAATTCGGTGTTATTTCTGTGGCAATGTCTTTGGCTTCGTCATGCGCAAGCCTCCAACAGGCGCCGCTCATTTATTCTTCTAAGGCATCGGTGGGGCTTGATGTTTCCAGTTCTACAACAGAAAGCCCCGGCGGGACTATAAATTTCGGGGTAAAGCTTGTAGATGCGGCATACGTGCCGGTGGCTGTATCGAAAAAAAATGGAGCGGGCGACGAAGATACCAATAAAGAAATACAAAGGATTGAGGCCGTATTTGGACAGGGTGCGTCAAACGAGGGCGCAGCTCAATTGGAAGAGGAGTCAAGGAAGAGGGCGCAGGATGTAGCCGATGCAAGCAAACGGGAATCCGAGTCAAAGAGCGCGCTCGATGAAAAAAGAAAAGCCAGAGCTATTTTGGAGAGTCGAGTGACCGAAATTGAAATCAAGCTTACGACACTTATTACAAAGCGAGAAGAACTAAAGGCGAGCCTTGGAAGTGCGGCAAGTGATTCGCCGGGTTTTGCTGAGGTGATAAAAGAAATCGATGATTTGAGCGCGGAAAGGGATAGAAAAAGGAATGAGATAAAAATCGACTCATCCGAAATCTTAGATCTTGAGCAGAGGTACCAAGCCGCAGTAGTGTCCACTACAAGAGCATTAGACGCTGCAAAAAAAATAGCTGATTTGTCTAGGGTCGAAAAGCGTGATGCAATGTCGGTTTATGGGCGGTTCGAATCGACGGGGGCAGGAAACGCAGGCTCGCTAGGGGCAAATTTGACTGCCGGTAAGATATTTTCGACAGGAGTTGCCTCACAAAATTTAACAGAAGGAGCTAGATATGCTGCTTTATACGATGGGGTGGCTTCGTGCGTGAGAGAAATGGCTTCTATATATGAAAAAGTAAAAGATGCAGACAAATCAAAAGTCGTTGAAATGATAGGCAGGGTCTGTGGCCCAGATGCACTTCAAATAATTGAAGTTCATTCAAAATAGAATCAAATTGTTTTAAGAGCCTGGCTTAGGTGATTTGACGTGATAAACAGTCGATCCTCTCCCAATCTCTCGCCTTCAGCGTATCCCCCGGCACCATCCACGACCCGCCCACCGTGATGACGTTCGGCAGCGCGAGATACGCCGGCGCCTTCGCGGCGTCGATCCCGCCGGTGGGGCAGAACTTCACGTGGGCGAAGGGGCCGGCGAAGCCTTTCAGCGCGGGGATGCCGCCGCTGGATTCGGCGGGGAAGAACTTGAAGCGGGTCCAGCCGTGTTCGAGGCCGCGCATGAGTTCGCTGGCGGTGGCGATGCCGGGGAGCAGCGGGATGGTCGCGGTCTTCGCGGCAGTGTAGAGCGTGTCGGTGCCGCCGGGCGAGATCGCGAAGGCGGCGCCGGCGTCCTGTACGGCGGCGAGGTCGGCGGGGGTGAGCACGGTGCCGGCGCCGACGATCGCGCCGGGCACGGTGCGCATGCGGCGGATGACTTCGAGCGCGGCCGGCGTGCGCAGGGTGATCTCCAGCACCGGCAGGCCGGCGGCGACCAGCGTCTCGGCCAGCGGGATGGCGTCGTCGGCGTCGGCGACGGCCAGCACCGGCACCACCGGGGCCTGGTGCAGGATCGCGTCGATGCGCTCCATCGTCTCGGGATTCATCGGACAACCTCGCGTTGGGCGGCGCGCAGCGCCATGGCGGCGCCGAGCAGGCCGGGGCCGGTGTGGGTGATGACGCGGATGTTCACGGATTCGAGATACGCTGCGAAGCGGCCCTTGGACAGGAACCGCTCGCGGAACGCGCTACTGCGCAGGAAGGGCACGAAGCGGGGGACGATGCCGCCGGCGAGCATCACCGTGCGCGCGCCGTGGATCAGCGCGGCATCGCCGGCGACGCTGCCCAGCACCGCGCAGAAGCGTGCGAGCGTGCGGCGCGCGGCCAGGTCGTGGCCTTCCAGCGCGGCGGCGACGATGTCCGCCGGTTCGCGCAGTGCCTGGTGCTGGCCGGTGCCATGGTCGACCGCGCCGCGCAGCACGGCGTCGATGTGCGACAGGCCGCTGCCGCAGAGCAGGCGTTCGTTCGAGACCCGGCCGAAGCGCGCGGTGAACCAGCGCGCGATGGCGAGTTCTTCCTCGCCCAGCGCCGCGAAGCTGACATGGCCGCCTTCGGTCTCGACCACCTGCCAGCGATCGTCGCCGCCGACCAGCATCGCCACGCCAAGGCCCGTGCCCGGGCCGATCACGGTGACCGGGCCCTGCAGCGGCGCGTCGGCGTCGCCGTGCAGCGCGATCTGTTCGTCCGCGCCCAGCGCCGGCACCGACCACGCCACCGCGCCGAAATCGTTGAGCACGTGCAGGCGGTCGAGGTGCAGCGCCTGCTGCAGTTCGCCGCGGGTGAAGGACCATGCCCGGTTCGTCAGCCGGATCTCCTCGCCGTTGACCGGGCTGGCGACCGCGATCGCCGCCTGCCGCGGCTTCGCGCCGATCGCATCGAGGTAATGCTCGGCCGCGTGCTGCAGGCTGGCGAAGCGCGCGGCCTCCAGGCTGCGCGGCTCCAGCACCTGCGCGGTGGCCGCCGAGAGGTCGGTCAGGGCGAACCGCGCGTTGGTGCCGCCGATGTCGGCGATCAATGCGAACGAGGACGTGGCGGAAAGGTTCATGCGGTCGCGGTCTCGCGGCTCAGCCGGCGGTGGACGGGGTCGTGACGAACAGGCTGCAGGCGCCTTCCTCGGCCGGGCCGACGTTCGCGCGCATCAGGCCGAACAGCTCGCGGCCGACGCCGTGCGCGTTGCCGGACAGGTCCGGCGGCGTCGCGGGGCGTGCGCTCCATTCCGCTTCGGGCACGTCGACGTGCAGCACGCCGGCCTCGGCGTCGATGCGGATCGGGTCGCCATCGCGCAGCTTCGCGATGGCGCCGGCGCAGGCGGCCTCGGGCGTGACGTGGATCGCCGCCAGCACCTTGCCCGAGGCGCCGGACATGCGGCCGTCGGTCAGCAGCGCGACGCGCTGGCCGCGGTCCTGCAGCACCGACAGCGTCGGCGTGAGCTTGTGCAGTTCCGGCATGCCGTTGGCGCGCGGGCCCTGGCCGCGGATGACGGCCACGAAATCCCCGGTCAGTTCGCCGGCCTTGAACGCGACCAGCAGCGCGTCCTGCGATTCGAACACCTTCGCCGGCGCGGCGATGGCGCGATGCTCCGGCGCGACCGCGGAGATCTTCACCACCGCGCGGCCGAGGTTGCCCTTCACGCAGCGCAGGCCGCCTTCGCGATCGAACGGCTCGGCGACCGGGCGCACGATGGCGGTGTCGCGCGATACCGCCGGGGCCGGTTCCCACACCAGCGACGTGCCGTCGAGCGCCGGCGCCTGCGTCTGCGCGCGCAGGTCGCCGCCGTGCACGCAGCGGATGTCGGCGTGCATCAGCCCGGCGTCGAGCAGTTCGCGGATCACGAAGCCCAGGCCGCCCGCGGCGTGGAAATGGTTCACGTCGGCGCTGCCATTGGGATACACGCGCGCCAGCAGCGGCGTGGCCTGCGACAGTTCGTCCAGGTCGTCCCAGTCGATGATGAGCCCCGCGGTGCGGGCGATGGCGACGAGGTGCAGCGCGTGGTTGGTCGAGCCGCCGGTCGCGGCCAGGCCGACCATCGCGTTGACGATCGCCTTCTCGTCGATCGTGCGGCCGATCGGGCGGTAGTCGTCGCCCAGCGCAGTGATGCGCAGCGCCTGCTCGGTCGCGGCCACGGTCAGCGCGTCGCGCAGCGGCGTGTGCGGATTAACGAAGGCGCTGCCCGGCATGTGCAGGCCCATCACTTCCATCAGCATCTGGTTGGAGTTGGCGGTGCCGTAGAACGTGCAGGTGCCGGGGCCGTGGTACGACGCGGACTCGGCTTCCAGCAGTTCCTCGCGCGTGGCCTTGCCTTCGGCGTAGCGCTGGCGGACCGCGGCCTTCTCCTTGTTCGGCAGGCCCGAGGTCATGGGCCCGGCGGGCACGAAGATCGCGGGCAGGTGACCGAAGCTCAGCGCGCCGATCAGCAGTCCGGGCACGATCTTGTCGCACACGCCCAGCAGCAGCGCGGCGTCGAACGTCTCGTGCGAGAGCGCGACCGCGGTCGCCAGCGCCACGGTGTCGCGCGAGAACAGCGACAGCTCCATGCCGGTGCGGCCCTGGGTCACGCCGTCGCACATCGCCGGCACGCCGCCGGCGACCTGCGCGCTGCCGCCGGCGTTGCGCGCGGCCATGCGGATCAGCGTGGGGTACTGCTCCATCGGCTGGTGCGCCGAGAGCATGTCGTTGTAGGCGGTGACGATGCCGAGGTTGCCGCCGGCGCCGCTCTTGAGCATCGATTTGTCGGCGCCGGAGGCGGCGAAGGCGTGGGCGAGGTTGCCGCAGCCCAGGTCGCGGCGCGCGGGGCCCTGCGGGCGCGCGGCGTCGACGCGGGCGAGGTAGGCGGTGCGCGTCGGCAGGCTTTTCTCGGCGATGCGCGCGGTCACGCGTTCGACGACGGGATGCAGGGACATCATGACCTCCGGATCAGGGGCACCAGTGGATCTGCACCGTGGCCGCCGGCGCGTGCAGCACGGCGGAGATCGGGCGCAGCACCGGATCGTACGCGGCCTGCGCCGCGCGCAACACCTCGCGCTTGCGCGCGCCGGTGACCAGCAGGTGCAGCGACCGCGCGCGCAGCAGGCGCGCGAGGCCGAGGGTGATGCGCGCAAACGGCGCTTCCGGCGGCAGCGGATCGGGCACGAGCGCGAAGGCGTCTTCGCTCGCGTCCGGCGCCATCGCCGCGGGCAGCGCCGCGGCGCCGGGGAACAGCGACGCGGTGTGCGCGTCCTCGCCCATGCCGAGCACGACCGCATCGAAGGGAATGGCGTGCAGCGGCGCGAGCGCGGTGCGGGCATGCGCGAGCGACGCGTCGGGGTCGCCGTCCGGCGCGGTCAGCGCTTCCACGGCGAGGCCGTCCGCGCCGGCGAACGCCTGGCGCAGCGCAGCGACATTGCTCGCCGGATGGTCGTGCGCCACGCAGCGGTCGTCGCCGGGCAGCGCGATCGCGCGCGACCAGTCCAGCGGCGCCGCGGCCAGCGCGCGGTAGATCGGGACCGGCGGGCGGCCGCCGCCCAGCGCCCGCGTCGCGCGGCCGCGGGCCTGCAACGCGTCGGCGCAGGCATCGCGCAGCTGCGCGGCGACCGCCGCGGCCAGCGCGTCGACGTCGGGATGGT
>JBQCJG010000234.1:0-15797 GCA_051952955.1 Lysobacteraceae bacterium
CGCCGCGCGGGCGCAGCTCGCGTCCGCGGGCCAGAACGCCGACTACACCACCGTGCGCGCGCCGTACGCCGGCATCGTCTCCGCGCGCGACGCCGAGCTCGGCGAGACCGTCGGCCCCGGCCAGCGCCTGCTCACGGTGTACACACCGGACGATCTGCGCATCGAAGTGCGCGTGCCGCAGTCCGCCGCCGACGCCATCCGCGCGCAGCCCGCGGCGCGCGTCGCGTTCGACGACGGCCGCGCGGTCGATGCGCGCCAGGTCGTCGTGTTCCCCGCTGCCGATGCGGCCAGCCACAGCGTGACGGTGCGCGTGCTGCTGCCGCCGATGGACACGCCGCCGGCGCCGGGCCACACCGCCAAGGTAACGTTCCCGATCCGCGGCGAGGCGCGCACGCTGCGCGTGCCGGCGTCGTCGATCTACCGTCGCGGTGAACTCGCCGCCGTCTATGTCGTCAAGGACGGACGCGCACTGCTGCGGCAGGTGCGGCTGGGCGATGCGTCCGGCGACGCGATCGACGTGCTCGCCGGTCTGCAGGCCGGCGACGTCGTCGCACGCGATCCGCAGGCCGCGCTGCAGGCGGTCGTCGCGCAGCGCGAAGCCGCGGGATCGACGCATGAGTGACGGCGTTTCCCGCGACGCGACGCCGCGGCTCGGCGTTTCCGGTCGCATCGCCCGCGCGTTCCAGGCCAATCCGCTGACGCCGATCCTCGCGCTGATGGGGCTGATGCTCGGCCTCGTCGCGGTGCTGATCACGCCGCGCGAGGAAGAGCCGCAGATCGACGTGACGATGGCGAACGTGTTCGTGCCGTTCCCCGGCGCGACCGCGCGCGACGTCGAACAGCTCGTCAGCTATCCGCTCGAACAGAAGCTCTCCGAGATCGAAGGCGTGAAGCACGTGTACTCGATCAGCCACCCCGGCATGGCGGTGCTGACCGTCGAATACACCGTCGGCGTGGAACGCCAGCCTGCGATCGTGCGCCTCTACAATCAGGTGTTCTCCAACGCCGATTGGCTGCCGCCCGGTACCGGCGTCGGCCAGCCGCTGATCAAGCCCAAGGGCATCGATGACGTGCCGGTGATGGCGCTGACCCTGTGGTCGGACGATCCCGACACCGGTGTCGAGCAGTTGTCTGCGGTCGCGCGCACGCTGGAAACCGAACTCAAGCGCGTGCCCGGCACGCGCGACGTCTACGCCATCGGCGCGCCGGATCGCGTGGTGGCGGTGACGCTGGACCCGACCCGTCTCGCGGCGTTCGGCCTGAGCGTCGGCGAAGTGGCGCAGGCGCTGCAGGCTGCGAACGTGGTGCGCCAGGTGGGCGAACGCATCGGTGGTGACCGCGCCGTTCCGGTGACGGCCGGCCGCTTCCTCGCCGATCGCGACGACGTCGCGACGCTGGTGCTCGGCGTGCAGGGCGGCAAGCCGGTGACGGTGGCCGACGTGGCCGACGTGCGCGCCGGCATCGACGTGCCGTCGCGTTACGTCTGGCACGGCACGCCCGCCGGCAAGGGCGGGCCCAAGGCCGGCACCGCGCCGGCACTGACGATCGCCATCGCCAAGAAGCCGGGCAGCAATGCGTCCGACATCACCGCTGCGATCGCAAGCCGCCTCGATGCGCTGCGCGGCGAACTGATCCCCGAAGGCATGCACGTCGAGATCGTGCGCGACTACGGCCAGACCGCGACCGACAAGGCGAAGAAGCTCATCCAGAAGCTGCTGTTCGCGACGCTGTCGGTGGTGCTGCTGGTGCTGTTCGCGCTGGGTCGCCGCGAGGCGGTCGTGGTCGGCGCCGCGGTGGTGCTGACGCTCGCGCTGACGCTGTTCGCGTCGTGGGCGATGGGCTTCACGCTCAACCGCGTGTCGCTGTTCGCGCTGATCTTCTCGATCGGCATCCTCGTCGACGACGCGATCGTGGTGGTGGAGAACATCCACCGGCACATGGCGCGCGGCGGCAAGTCGCTGATGGAGGCGATCCCGCCCGCGGTCGACGAAGTCGGCGGGCCGACCATCCTCGCCACGTTCACGGTGATCGCCGCGCTGCTGCCGATGGCGTTCGTCAGCGGGCTGATGGGGCCGTACATGCGGCCGATCCCGATCAACGCCTCGGCCGGCATGGTGCTGTCGCTGGCGGTCGCGCTGGTGGTCACGCCGTGGCTGTCGTTCAAGCTGCTGAAACCGCATGTCGTGCAGGACGATGCGCACGCCGGCGGCCACGGCGCGCAGGACGAGGGCCGCCTCCACCGTCTCTTCGCGAAGCTGATGGCACCGTTCCTGTCCGGCGATCGCGCGCCGCGGCGTCGGCGCCTGCTGTTCGCCGGCATGGCCGCGCTGGTGCTGCTGGCGGCGAGCCTCGCCGTGGTGCAACTCGTCGTGCTGAAGATGCTGCCGTTCGACAACAAGTCCGAGCTGCAGGTCGTCGTCGACATGCCCGAGGGCAGCACGCTGGAAACGACCAACGCGCTGCTGACCGAACTCGCCGCGAACGTCGCCACCGTGCCCGAGGTCGCGAGTTTCGAGGGCTATGCCGGCACGTCGGCGCCGATCAATTTCAACGGGCTGGTGCGCCAGTACTTCCTGCGCAGCGGCGCGAACGTCGGCGACCTGCAGGTGAACCTGGTCGACAAGCACCATCGCGCGCGCAAGAGCCACGACATCGCGCTGGCAATCCGGCCGGGCCTCGATGCCATCGGTCGTCGCTACGGCGCGTCGGTCAAGGTGGTGGAAGTGCCGCCCGGCCCGCCGGTGCTGGCGCCGCTGGTGGCGGAAGTCTACGGCCCCGATGACGTCGGCAGCCGCAGGGTCGCGCTGGCGCTGGAACGGCGCCTGCACGCCACCGAAGGCCTCGTCGACATCGACACCACCGTCGAAACGCCCGCGCCGCGCGAGGTGCTGGTGGTCGATCGCGAGCGCGCCACGAAGCTCGGTGTCGACCAGTCGACGATCGCGAACACGCTGGCGGCCGCGGTCGGCGGCTATGATGCGACGTTCGTGCAGGACGGCGCCTCGCGCCTGCCCAAGCCCGTGCGCCTGCGCGTGCCGGTCGCCGAACAGGCCTCGCTCGATCGTCTGCTCGCGCTGTCGGTGAAGGGCGGGCAGGGGCAGTCCGTGCCGCTGGCGGAAGTGACGCAGACCGTGCGCACCACGTGGGACGGCGCGATCCACCACAAGGACCTGCTGCCGGTGGTCTACGTGACCGGCGACGAGGCCGGCGCGCTCGACAGCCCCCTGTACGGCATGTTCGACGTGGTCGGGCAGGTGTCGGAACACGCCGTCGACGGCCGCGCGCTCGGCCAGTTCTTCATCCGCCAGCCCGAGGACACCGCGACCTACGCGATCAAGTGGGACGGCGAGTGGCAGATCACCTACGAGACCTTCCGCGACATGGGCATCGCCTACGCCGCGGGTCTGGTGCTGATCTACCTGCTGATCGTCGCCCAGTTCCGCAGCTACCTCGTGCCGCTGGTGATCATGGCGCCGATCCCGATGACCGTGATCGGCGTGATGCCCGGGCACGCGCTGCTGGGCGCGCAGTTCACCGCGACCTCGATGATCGGCATGATCGCGCTGGCCGGCATCATCGTGCGCAATTCCATCCTGCTGGTGGACTTCATCAACCAGGCCGTCGGCGAGGGCAAGGCGCCGGCCGAGGCGGTGATCGAGGCCTGCGCGGTGCGCGCGCAGCCGATCGTGCTGACCGCGGCGGCGGCGATGCTGGGTGCGTTCTTCATCCTCGACGACCCGATCTTCAACGGCCTCGCGGTGTCGCTGATCTTCGGCATCCTCGTGAGCACGGCGCTGACCCTGGTGGTCATCCCGCTGCTGTATTTCGTATTGTTGTCGGCGAAGCAGGCCCGCAACGCCACCCACGGAGAACGAACGACATGAGCGACGACGACGGCATCCGCATCGTGCTGGAACAGGAAGGCCCCTACGCCTTCAAGGTGAACTTCGAGGGCACGGCGCTCGAAGCGCTGCATACCGACGAACCCGCGCCGCTCGGCGGCGGCGCCGGGCCCGGTCCGTCGGCGATGCTGCTGACCGCCATCGCCAACTGCCTGGGGTCGAGCCTCGTGTTCGCGCTGCGCAAGTTCAGGAACGCACCATCGCCGATCCGCGCCGAGATCGTCGGGCATCGGGCGCGCAATGCCGAGGGGCGCCTGCGCATCCCGCACGCCGAGGTGACGATCCACCTCGGCGACAAGGCCGCGGACCTGGAGCATTTCGATCGCGTCATGGCGCAGTTCGAACAGTTCTGCGTCGTCACCCAGAGCGTGCGCGAGGGCATCTCGGTCGACGTGAAGATCGTCGATGCCGACGGTGCGGTGCACGTGCCGGTCACGCCGGCCGGATGAACGCCGGCTCCGGGCCCGGCCGGCATCGCCGCGCCCGGGGTTGATGCGCGGCGCGACGGGCACCACCGTCGTCGCATGCCGGCGACGGCGCCCGAACGGAGTCCTGCATGACCGACACGCCCCTGCACATCGCCTGTCCCGCCTGCCACGGGCTCAACCGCGTGCCGGCCGCGCGCCTCACCGATGGTCCGGTCTGCGGGCGCTGCCGGCAGCCGCTGTTCGCGGCGCATCCGGTGGCGCTGGACGCCGCGGGCTTCGAACGCCACGTGGTGCAGTCCGACCTGCCGGTGCTGGTCGATTTCTGGGCGCCGTGGTGCGCGCCCTGCCGGTCGATGGCGCCGCACTTCGAAGCCGCCGCGCGCGCGCTGGAGCCCCAGTTCCGGCTCGCCAAGATCGACACCGAGGCGCAGCCCGACCTCGGCGCGCGCTTCGGCATCCGCAGCATCCCCACGCTCGTCGTGTTCCGCCACGGCCGCGAACTCGCGCGCCAGTCCGGCGCGATCGGCGCCGCCGACATCGTGCGCTGGGCGCGTGCGCACGCGGGCTGATCCTTCGTCCTCACGGAGAATTCGCATGTCGCGCCCCTCGCTTCGCTCCGCAGGCGTCCTCGCGTCCTCGCTGCTGATCGCCATGCTGGCGGTCGCGTGCGCGAGTCACCCGCCGCGACCTGCGCCCGCGTCGCTGCCGTCGACGGCGCCGTCCGGCCTCCCGCTGCATCGCCCGCAGCCGCAGCTCTACACCGCGGGCCAACCCGCCGCCGGCGACTGGTCGACGATCGCCGCGGGCGGCGTGCGCACCGTCATCGACCTGCGCACGCCGGGCGAGCTGAAGGACCGCGACGAGCGCGCCGAAGTCGAGGCCGCCGGCCTGCGCTACGTCGCGCTGCCGATCGCCGGCCACGCGGGCGTCACGCCGGAGAACGCCCGCGCCCTGTCCGCACTCCTCGCCGATGCGCACGGACCGGTGCTGGTGCATTGCGCCAGCGGCAATCGCGCCGGCGGCCTGCTCGCGCTGGCCCTGGCCGCGCAGGGCATGGCGCCTGCCGACGCGATCGACGCAGGACGCAGCGCCGGCATGACCTCGACCGAAACGCAGGTCCGGCAGGCGCTGGAATTGCCGGCAGCGGACGCCGCGCCCTGATCGCGGCACCCGCGCCGGACGAATCGATCAGAAGCGATCGAGCGGCAGCTTGAGGTAGCGCACGCCGTTGGTGCCGGGCTCGGGCAGGCGGCCGGCGCGGATGTTCACCTGCACCGACGGCAGCAGCAGCGCCGGCATCGCCAGCGTGGCGTCGCGGGCGGTGCGCACGGCGACGAACGCCGCTTCGTCCACGCCCTCGCGCACGTGGAGGTTGCCCGCCTTCTGCGCGCCGATCGTGGTCTCGCAGGCGTAGGCGCGGCCGCCGGGGGCATAGTCGTGGCAGACGAACACGCGGGTGTCGTCCGGCAGTGCGAACAGGCGGTGGATCGAGCGGTAGAGCATGCCCGCGTCGCCGCCAGGGAAATCGCAGCGCGCGGTGCCGCCGTCGGGCATGAAGATCGAGTCGCCGACGAACACCGCGTCGCCGATGCGGTACGCGACGCTGTCGCTGGTGTGGCCCGGCACCGCGATCACGTCCGCATCGATCGCGCCGACCGCGAAGCGCTCGCCGTCCGCGAACAGGCGGTCGAACTGCGAGCCGTCGACCGGGAAGTCGTCGCCGAGGTCGAAGATCGGCCGGAACGTCGCCTGCACCGCGCGGATGCCTTCGCCGATCGCGAGCGTCGCCGCCGGGAACGCGGACTTCAGCCAGTGGCCCGCGCTGAGATGGTCGGCATGCGCGTGGGTCTCGAGGATCCAGCGCACGTCGAGCCCGTGCGCCTGCGCGTGATCGACCAGCGCCTGCGCCGACCGCGTGCCGGTGCGCCCGGACTTCGCGTCGAAGTCGAGCACCGGGTCCACGATCGCCGTCTGTCGCGTGGCGTCGTCGGCGACCACGTAGGTCCAGGTGCAACTGTCGGCATGGAAGAACGGGGTGACGGTGGGGCGCATGGGCGGCTCCGGTCCTGCGAAACGCCGATTCTAGCCCCGGGGCTGTGCCGTCGCCCCGGCATCGGCATAATCCGTCGATGAACGAACGACTCCCTCTGCTGATCGACACCGACCCGGGCGTGGACGACGCGCTCGCCCTGCTGATGGCCTTCGACGCGCCGCGTCACGAGGTCGTCGCGCTGACCATCGCCGCCGGCAACGTCGGCCTGACGCACACCGTCGCCAACGCGCTGAAACTGTGCGAAGTCGCCGAGGTCGACATCCCCGTGTTCGCCGGCTGCGACGCGCCGCTGCTGCACGCTGCGCCCGATGCGTCGTACGTGCACGGCCGCGACGGTTTCGGCGACATCGGCTACGCGCCGGCCGCGAAGCGGGCCGAGGCCGAGCACGCCGCGCTCGCGATCATCCGTCTCTCGCACGCGCATGCAGGCCGCCTCGTGGTGTGCATGCTCGGGCCGCTGACCAACCTCGCGGTCGCGCTGAAGCTCGATCCCGCGCTGCCGCAGCGCATCGGCCGGATCGTGGTGATGGGCGGCGCGGTGACGGGGCAGGGCAACACCACGCCGACCGCCGAGTTCAACATCGGCTTCGACCCCGAGGCCGCGTGGGTGGTGTTCGAGGCCTTCGCCGCAGCCGGCAAGGTCGTCGAAGTGGCCGACTGGGAGGCGGTGATCCGTCACGGCTTCCTGCACACCGACGTCGAGGCCTGGCTGCGTGCGGATCATCCGCGCGCCCGGTTCTACGAAGCGATCTCGCGCAGGACCCGCGAATGGTCCGCCGGCCTGCGCGGCGAGCGTTGGCATGCGGCCGACGCGCTGGCGATGGCGCTGGTCGTTGCGCCGGAACACGCCGCGACGCTGGAGCGCCGGCCGCTGCGGATCGAGCTGAACGGGGTCGAGACCCGCGGCGCGACCGTCGTCGACTGGGGGCGCCGCAGCGGCCGGGTCGACAACGCCGAACTGCTCATGGCCTACGACCAGACGGCCTTCGAGACGTTGATCCGGCGGGCGTTGCGGGCGGATTGAGGCCGTCGGCCAGTGCGGTCGCGGGCCCGGTGGACACCGGGTCCGCCGATCGTCGGGTCCGGACTTGAGCCGGGCCGCATGACGCCGCTATAATGCCCGGCTTTCCGCCCAACTCCGGTACCAGCCATGAAGGCCGACCTCCATCCCGAATACCGTCAGGTCGTGTTCCAGGACGTGACCTCGGACTTCAAGATCCTGACTCGCTCGACCCTGGGCAGCAAGGAAACCGTCAAGTGGGACGACGGCAACGAATATCCGCTGATCAAGGTCGACATCTCGTCGGCCTCGCATCCGTTCTACACGGGCCAGCACAAGATCGTCGACACCAGCGGTCGCGTCGACAAGTTCCGCAAGCGCTACGGCAAGTAAGCGTCGCACGGCGCGGCCTCCGCGCGACGTGGGCCGGCATCGCCGACCCTACGCTCGCGACGCGATCCGTACGTTCGACCTGCGTGCACCGACGGCCGCCTCCGGGCGGCCGTTTTCGTGTGCGCGCAAAGCGCGGCCGCGCGCCCTCCGACCAAAGTCCGGAGCGGCACATGCGGGACGGTATGCGATAATCGCCTGCTGTCGCGACCGCGGTTGCGGCTTCCTTCCCCCGAACGCGCAGAGGCTGTCGCAGCGCTCCTGCGGTTCCAGTTCATCCAACGTTTCCGGGAGTGCGCCGTGTCTCAGCAGGATTCCAACATCCCCACCCAGGTCAACCTCGAGGTCGATGGCAAGTCCGTCGTCCTGCCGGTGCATGCGCCGACCCTCGGCAACGGCTGCATCGACATCGCGAAGCTGCCCAAGGAAACCGGGCTGTTCACCTACGACTCCGGGTTCACCGCCACCGCGGCGTGCCGTTCGGCCATCACCTACATCGACGGCGACGCCGGCGTGCTGATGTACCGCGGCTACCCGATCGAGCAGCTCGCCGAGAAGTCGTCGTTCCTCGAAGTCGCCTACCTGCTGATGAACGGCGAACTGCCGAACGCGCAGGAATTCTCGAAGTTCGAGCACGAGGTCACGCATCACACGATGATGCACGAGGCCTTCCGTACCTTCCTGTTCGGCTTCCGCCACGACGCCCATCCGATGGCGATGCTGGTCGGCATGCTCGGCTCGATGGCGAGCTTCTACCACAACACGCTGGACCTGGACGACGCCGAGCAGCGCCGCCTCGCCGCGATCCGCCTGATCGCGAAGGTGCCGACCATCGCCGCCGCCTGCCACCGCTATTCGATCGGCTGGCCCAGCCGCTATCCGAAGAACAACCTCGAATACGTCACCCGCTTCCTGCACATGATGAAGGAAGTGCCGAGCGAGCCGCTGGAGCTGAATCCGGTCGCCGCGAAGGCGCTGGACCTGCTCTTCATCCTGCACGCCGACCACGAGCAGAACGCGTCGACCTCGACCGTGCGCCTGGTCGGTTCCACCGGTGCGAATCCGTATGCGTGCGTCGCCGCCGGCGTCGCCGCGCTGTGGGGCCCGGCGCACGGCGGTGCGAACGAGGCCGTGCTGAAGATGCTGGAGGAGATCGGCCGCCCGGACAACGTGCAGTCGGCGGTCGACAAGGCGAAGGACAAGAACTCGGGCTTCCGCCTGATGGGCTTCGGCCACCGCGTCTACAAGAACTTCGACCCGCGCGCCAAGATCATCCGCGAGATGTGCTACAAGGTGCTGAACGAGCTCGGCGTGAACGATCCGCTGCTCGAAGTGGCGATGAAGCTGGAAGAGGCGGCGCTGAAGGACGAGTACTTCGTGCAGCGCAAGCTCTATCCGAACGTCGACTTCTACTCCGGCATCATCTACAAGGCGCTGGGCATCCCGACCGAGATGTTCACGGTGATGTTCGCCATCGCGCGCACCGCCGGCTGGGTGTCGCACTGGCTGGAACAGCAGAACGACCCGGAAGCGAAGATCGGCCGTCCGCGCCAGATCTACACCGGCTACGCCGGCCGCGACTACGTGCCGGCCGACCAGCGCTGAGCCTCGCGCCAGGCGACGCATCGACGAAGGCCCCGCAGTGCGGGGCCTTCGTTTTTCCGCGTCGGCGATCATCGCTGACGGACATGCGCGCGGCATCCGTGGCGCCGCGGGCGTCAACGGCATGCACGATCGCGCGTTGACGGAACCGGTCCGAAGGGGCGGGCCTTTCCTCCATCACGCAAGGACAAGACATGATCGCGAATGTTTCGTGGGCGCGGCGCGCGGGCGCCGTGTTGCTGGGCATGCTGTGCCTCGCCGGCAGCGCGCAGGCGCAGCAGGGGTGCACGCGGGTCGCGCTGCCGGCAGGCGCGCAGGGCCCCAACCTCTGTTACGGCAAGGAAACCTGGCAGGAGCCGACGCTCCACGATGCCTGGGTGCAGCAGAATTTCGATTTCTACCGCGCGCCGTCGACGTCGCCGGTGCCGCTGATCATCTGGGCGCATCCGAACCAGATGAGCAAGGCGCTGCCGGTGAATGCGCCGATGTACCAGGCGCTGGTCGTGCCCGCGCTGCGCGCCGGCTACTCGTTCGCGTCGATCGAGTTCCGCCATCCGGTGGTGAACGAGAACCTGCCGAACAGCGCCAACGACCCGGGCGTGCCGCATTACGACCTCGCCCGCGCGCTGCAGTTCATCCGCGCGAACGCCGATGCGCTGGGCATCGACAAGCGCAACATCTTCTTCGTCGGCCAGTCGCGCGGCACGCTGTCGCTGTGGACCGCGCTGCAGGACGACATGGCGCGGCCGAAGAGCAACGATCCGGTCGCGCGCGAGTCCACGCGCGTGAACGCGGTCTACGGCGTGCAGGCGCAGACGACCTACGACGGCACCGAGTTCGCGAACCTGTTCATCGTGAAGGAAGACCGGCCGGCCTTCATCGCCGACTTCGATGCCGAGCATCCGCACTACGCGCAGTTCGGCAGCGCGATCCGCAGCGTCAGCGCCGGCGTCGACCCGGATCCGCCGGTGCGGCTGATCTACGATGCGCCGGTGGTGCCGCGCCGCGTGACCTACGCGGAGATGCTGCTGATGGATTCGATCCACTACCCGAACTTCGGTCCGGCGCTGTGCCAGGCCTATGCGGTCGCCTTCGGCAACAGCGCGCGCTGCACCTACGACGCCGACACGCGCTACAAGGACGATCCGATCGCCGCGTTCGCCGGCTACGTCGATTTCTTCAACCAGCATCGCGTGCCCTGACGCCCGCACGCGACACGTTCCTTCCGGCCCGCGACATCGCCCACGGGCAGCGCGGGCCGGACGCGCCTCCCGCGGCGACGCGGGAAGCGCGCGGGGCGGGGCGGCACTCAGGCCAGCAGCGAGCGCAGCATCCAGGCGTTCTTCTCGTGGATGTTCAGGCGCTGGGTCATCAGGTCGACGGTCGGATCGTCGCCGGCGTCGTCGGCCGTCTTCAGCACCTTGCGCGCGGTGCGGCACACCGCTTCGTTGCCCACGACGAGTTGGCGTACCATTTCGCGCCAGTCGCCGGCACCGACCTCGGCGTCCTCGGCGATCGAGCTCAGCTTCACGAACTCGCCGTAGGTGCCCGGCGCGCGGTAGCCGAGGGCGCGGATGCGCTCGGCGACGGCGTCCAGCGCGGTCCACTCCTCGGTGTACTGGCCCTCGAACATCAGGTGCAGGGTGTTGAACATCGGGCCGGTGACGTTCCAGTGGAAGTTGTGCGTCTTCAGGTACAGGGTGTAGCTGTCGGCGAGGAAGTGCGACAGGCCGTCGGCGATCTTCCTGCGGTCTGCGGCCGAGAGGCCGATGTCGATCTGCGGCGCGGCGTCGGCGGCGGGCGGTGCCTGCTTGTCGCTTTTCCGGGACTTGCTCATGGTAGTCACTCCGTTTCGGGGGGCAGGGTCGTGTGGCATGGCGCGCAGCGTACTCCTCGTCGCGCGGAACATGCGCCAGACTAGACGGGCGGCAACAACGGAAGAAATCGATTGTCCGGATTCTATTGAGTCATGAATGCCATTGAACAGGCCCGACCGGCCGCCTTGCGGCAGGCCCGGGCCGCCATCGACGGCGCGCTGACCCGCGACCGTGGACGCCTGCACGGCCTCTGGTCGCGCTGGAGCGGCCGTCCGGCCGACGACGCGGCCAGGGATGCCTTCGCGCAGGCGCTGGCGGCCTCGGTCGCGGCGCGCGAGGCCCGTGCGGCCTCGCTGCCGACCGCGGTCGCGGTGGATCCGGCGTTGCCCATCGCCGCCGAGGCCGACCGTCTGGTCGAACTGATCCGCGCGCATCCCGTGGTGGTGATCGCCGGCGAGACCGGCTCGGGCAAGACCACCCAGCTGCCGAAGCTGTGCCTCGCCGCCGGCCGCGGCGCCGCCGGCATGATCGGCTGCACCCAGCCGCGCCGCATCGCCGCGCGCGCGGTCGCGCGGCGCGTGGCGGAGGAATTGCAGGTGCCGCTCGGCGGCGCGGTCGGCTACCAGGTGCGCTTCACCGACAACGTCGGCGAGCAGACCGCGGTGAAGTTCATGACCGACGGCATCCTGCTGGCCGAGATCCAGTCTGACCGCTGGCTGTCGGCGTACGACACGATCATCGTCGACGAGGCGCACGAGCGCAGCCTCAACATCGACTTCCTGCTCGGCTACCTGAAGCAGCTGCTGCAGAAGCGCCGCGACCTCAAGATCATCGTCACCTCGGCGACGATCGACACCGAGCGCTTCTCGAAGCATTTCGGCGACGCGCCGGTGGTCAGCGTCGAAGGCCGCGGCTATCCGGTGGAGGTGCGCTGGCGGCCTCTGGGCGGCGAGGGTGACGAAGAAGGCGACGCCGAGGGCGGCCGTTCGGTGCTCGACGGCATCGTCGCCGCCTGCGACGAGATCGCGCGCGGCGGCGCGGCTTCCGGAAGTATGGCCGGCGACACGCTGATCTTCCTGCCCGGCGAGCGCGAGATCCGCGACGCGCACCAGGCGCTGGAGAAGCGCAAGTACCGCCACACCGAAGTGCTGCCGCTGTACGCGCGGCTGTCGGCGCGCGACCAGGACCGCGTGTTCAATCCCGGTCCGCAGCGGCGCATCGTGCTGGCGACCAACGTCGCCGAGACCTCGCTGACGGTGCCGCGCATCCACTACGTCGTCGATCCCGGCCTGGCGCGGGTGAAGCGCTACAGCCCGCGGCAGAAGCTCGACCGCCTGCACATCGAACCGATCTCGCAGGCCAGCGCCGACCAGCGCAAGGGCCGCTGCGGGCGCATCGCGCCGGGCACCTGCTTCCGCCTGTATTCCGAAGCGGAGTTCCTCGCCCGCGACGCCTACACCGATCCGGAGATCCGCCGCGCCGCGCTCGCTGGCGTGATCCTGCGCATGCTGTCGCTGGGGCTCGGTCGCATCGAGGACTTCCCGTTCCTCGAACCGCCGGACCCGCGCGCGGTCGCCGACGGCTGGCAGCAACTGTCGGAACTCGGTGCGATCGACGCCGAGCGCAAGCTGACCGCGATCGGCCGCACGATGGCGCGCCTGCCGGTGGACGTGAAGCTGGCGCGCATGCTGATCGGCGCGCGCAGGCACGGCTGCCTGCGCGAGATGCTGGTGATCGCGAGTTTCCTCGGCATCCAGGACCCGCGCGAACGGCCTGCCGACCAGCGCGGCACCGCCGACGCCGCGCACGCGCAGTTCGCCGATCCCAAATCGGAATTCATCGGCATCCTCAAGCTGTGGGAGGCGTACCGCGTCGCTCACGAGGAGATGACCCAGTCCCAGCTGCGCAAGTGGGCGGACAAGCAGTTCCTCGGTTTCCTGCGCCTGCGCGAGTGGCGCGAACTGCATCGCCAGCTGAAGCTGCAGTGCGACGAGCTCGACTGGGGCGATGGTCCGGCGATTCGCGAGGCCCGCAATCCCCGCCATCCCGGTAGAGCGGCCGTCAGGCCGCTTGAAGACGTCGCTGAAAAGCAGCGGCCTAAAGGCCGCTCTACCGACGCGGCCGTGGCGGTGGATGCGCTTGCCGGTGCAGCCGACGCCATGGCCGTCGACTACGCGAAGCTGCATCGCGCGCTGATCGCCGGCCTGCCGACGCAGCTCGGCAACCGCAGCGAGCGCGGGCTGTACGACGGTCCGCGCGGGCGCAAGTTCACGCTGTTCCCCGGTTCGCCGCTCGCGAAGAAGCCGCCGCCGTGGGTGCTGTCGGCGACGCTGCTCGACACCGAGAAGGTGTGGTCGATCACCAACGCCGCGATCGAACCCGAATGGGCGATCGACGAACTGCCGCACCTGCTCGCGCGACGCCACCACGATCCGCACTGGGCGCGCTCGCAGGGGCGCGTGGTCGGCAGCGAGCAGATCAGCCTGTTCGGGCTGGTGCTGGCGCCGAAGAAGCCGGTGCACTACGGCGCGCTGTTCCCCGAGGAATCGCGGCAGATCTTCGCCCGCGACGCGCTGGTGACCGGCGAGATCAACACCCGCAGCGCGTTCCTCGCGCGCAACCTCGCGACGCTGGCGAAGGCGAAGGAAGAGGAAGCCAAGCAGCGCCGCGCGGGGCTCGTCGTCGACGAGGACTGGCAGGCGCAGTGGTATCTCGACCGGCTGCCGCCGCAGGTGCACAACGCGCAGGCCCTGGACGCTTGGTACGCGAAGCTGCCTGCGGCCGAGAAGGCGAAGCTGGAGTGGTCGTTCGACGATCTGATGGTCGGCGGCGCCAGCGATGCCGAACGCTTCCCGAAGGTGCTGCCGCTGGGCGACGCGCGGCTCGCGGTGTCGTACCGCTTCGAGCCGGGCGCGCCCGACGACGGCATGACCGTGGCGGTGCCGCTGCACCTGCTCAACGCGCTCGATCCCGCGCGGCTGTCGTGGCTGGCGCCGGGCTTCGTGCAGGACAAGGCGGCGGCGCTGATCAAGTCGCTGCCGAAGGCGCTGCGCCGCAATTTCGTGCCGGCGCCGGATTTCGCGCGCGCCTTCGCCGAGGCGTTCCCGCAGCCGGACGCCGACAGCCTCGAAGGCGCGCTCGCACGGTTCCTGAAGAAGCTCGGCGGGGTCGAACTCTCCGCGCTCGATTTCGATGTCGGCGCGATCGACGCGCACCTCCGCGCCAACCTGCGCCTGCTCGACGCGTCGGGCAACCGCGGCGATGCGCGCCACGTGCTGGCCGAATCGCGCGACCTCGACGATCTGCGTGCGCGCTTCGGCCAGCGTGCGGCCGATGCGTTTTCGGCGCGCGCGGCGGAAGGCTTGGCGCAGCGCGGCCTGACAAGTTTTCCGGCGGCCGCGATCCCCGCGTCGGTGCCCGGCGCCGGCGGCGTACCCGCGTATCCGGCGCTGCACGACGACGGCGACAGCGCGTCGCTGGCGGTGCACGCCGACCGGCGCGAGGCCGAGGCGCACCATCCGCGCGGCGTGCGCCGGCTGCTGCGGCTCGCGCTGGCCGAGCGGATGAAGCAGGCGCGGAAGCAACTGCCGGTGCAGCCGAAGATCGCGCTGCTGTACGCGGCGATCGAATCGCAGTCGCCGCGGCGCGACGGCCTGAAGGACGGCGACCGCCTGCGCGAGGATCTGGTCGAGGGTGCGTTCGCCGCGCTCGCCGCGGACGGACTCGACGCGATCCGCGATCCCGATGCGTTCGCGCGGCGCGTGGACGCCGCGGGCAAGGCGCTGTTCGGCGAGGCGATGGACCGGCTGAAGCAGGCCGAGGTCATCCTCGCGCGGATCGCCGAGGTGCGCGCGGCGCTCGATTCGAAGCTGATGGGCTGGGCCCGCGCCAATCTCGACGACCTGCAGGCGCAGCTCGCGGGACTGGCGGCGCCCGGCTTCCTGCGCGACACGCCGGCGGAGGCGCTGGCCGAATATCCGCGCTGGCTGAAGGCGATGGCGCTGCGCGCGGAGCGTGCGCTGCGCGATCCCGTGCGCGACCAGGCGCGCATGCTCGAACTCAAGCCGTTCGCGGACGCGCTCGCGGATGCGCGTGCGCGCGACGTCGACGCGCAGCCGGACTGGCAGGCGCTGCGCTGGGAACTGGAGGAATTCCGGGTCTCGCTGTTCGCGCAGGAGCTGGGCGCGAAGGGCGGCGTATCGGCGAAGAAACTGGCGGCGCGGCTCGCCAGGCTGTGAAGCCGCGCGCGGATCCGGCGTCGCGCCAGCCGGCGGTCCGCACCGACTTCGGCAGGTCTTCCGGCACGCCGAACTGCGCGTGCCCAGGGATGGAGACGGTCGACGGCGACGCGCGATCGCGGCCATGCCGACGCAGCGGCCTCTGCGGTGCACGACCGGCCAGTGCCGGGTGCGGCCGCTGTGCAAGTGTGCGCGGCGTCGCGTCCCTCGACGCGGACTGCTGCCAGACTCCCGGTGTCGCCCGTGTCGAGCCGCCGCGCACGGGCGGCGTCGCGGACGCATCTCGCCCCAGGCGTCGACCCGCGGTGGCATCCGGACAAAAGGACCTGTCATGCACAAGACCTCGATCGTCATTGCCGCCGCCGCC
>JBQCJG010000235.1:0-3840 GCA_051952955.1 Lysobacteraceae bacterium
GCCTGGATCTGGACGCGCTGCAGGCCACGCTGGACGCGATCGTCGACCGGCACGAGATCCTGCGCACGAGCTACCGCGTCACGGACGACGGCGAGCCCCATCAGGTCATCCATGCACCGACCCCGTTGCGGATCGGCGTCATGACGGGCAGTTCGACCGAAGAGGGCCTGCGTGCGCAGGTGGCGGCGGAAGCCATGCAGCCGTTCGATCTGGGCTCGGGCCCGATGCTCCGCGCCAGCCTCCTGCGGCTGGGCGACGCGGACCACGTGCTGCTCATGACGATGCACCACATCGCGTCCGACGGCACCTCGATGGGCGTCCTCATCGACGAGTTCGTGCAGCTCTACGCTGCGTTCGCCGACGGTGGCGAAAACCCGTTGCCGCCGCTGTCGGTGCAGTACGCCGACTTCGCGCAGTGGCAGCACGGCTGGCTGCAGGGCGAAACGCTCGAGCGGCAACTGTCGTACTGGACCCGGCAGCTGGCGGGCATCCCGTCGCTGCACGGCCTGCCGACCGACAAGCCGCGACCGGCTTTGCAGAGCTTCACCGGCGCAACGCTCCGGCGCCCGATCGACCAGGCCCTGCGCACGCAGCTGCAGGCGCTCGGCCAGGCGCACGGCGCGACGCTGTTCATGACCTTGCAGGCGGCGTTCGCCGCATTGCTGGCGCGGTACGGCAACGAGACCGATATCGTCATCGGCACGCCGATCGCCAACCGCGCGCATCCCGCGCTGGCGTCGGTCATCGGGCTGTTCGTCAACACGCTGGTGCTGCGCAACGAAGTGTCGATGGAGGCCTCGTTCGCGACGTTGCTCGAGCGAACCCGCCAGCTTGCCCTGGACGCCTACGAACACCAGGACGTGCCGTTCGAGATGCTGGTAACGGCGTTGCGGCCCGAACGACGCCTGAGCCACAGCCCCGTGTTCCAGGTGATGTTCGCGCTGCAGGAAAATGTCGATACCGAACTCGCACTCCCGGACCTGCGCGTCGATACGGTCGACATCGGCTACCAAGTCGCCAAGTTCGATCTGACGCTGACCATCGACACGACCGCGGATGGCTTGCTGGGCAGTTGGCAATACTGCGCCGACCTGTTCGAGGCCGACACCATCGCGCGCCTGGCCGAGAGCTTCGAGCAGCTGCTGCGCGCGGTCGTGGCCCGGCCCGAGCAGCCCGTGGGCAACGTGCCGCTGATGACGCCAGCGGAGCAACGTCGCGTGCTCGCGAATTTCAATGACGTCCCGGCGGAAAAGCCGAGCGGCGCGTTGATCCACCAGCAATTCGAAGCCTGCGTCGCTGCGAACCCGGAGGCCACCGCGGTGATCTTCGAGTCGCAATCGCTCAGCTACGCCGAGCTCAACGAGCGCGCGAACCGGCTGGCGCACTACCTGATCGCACAAGGCGTGCGCCCCGACGACCGCGTGGCCATCTGCGTCGAGCGCGGCCTGGACATGATCGTCGGGCTGCTGGGCATCCTGAAGTCCGGGGCCGGCTACGTGCCGCTCGATCCTGCCCATCCTCCCGAGAGACAGGCCTTCATGCTGGCCGACAGCGCGCCCAGGATCCTGCTGACGCAGCAGACACTGCGCGATCGCGTGTGCGGCGACGCTTTGCCCGCCCTGATGCTGGATGGAGCGGGCGAGGAGCTCGCACCATACTCCACGCAGAATCCGGAGGCCCGCGACCTCGGCATCACGCCGCGGCATCTCGCGTACGTGATCTACACCTCGGGCTCCACCGGGCAGCCGAAAGGCGTGATGGTCGAGCATGCGTCGGTCATCAACCTGTGGGCGAGCCTGGAAAAGGCGATCTACCATGGGTTGCCAGCCGACGCGCGAGTCGGGCTGAACGCTCCGATCACCTTCGACGGTTCGTTGAAGCCGCTTGTCCAGCTCCTGTCCGGACGAACGCTCGTCGTCATCCCCCAGGCCGCGCGCCTCGATCCGAGCCTGTTCCTGCGCTACGCCCGTCAGCATCGCATCGAAGCATTCGATTGCACCCCGACGCATCTCGATGCGCTGATCAAGGAAGGCCTCCTCGATGAGACCAGCCATCCTTCCCTGAAGCTGGCCGTCGTGGGCGGAGAGGCCATCAACGGCGCGGTGTGGAAAACATTGCAGGCTTCACGGTCGCTGCGCTTCCACAACGTGTACGGCCCGACGGAGTGCACGGTCAACGCCACCCAGTGCGCTCTGTCCGAGGCAGGCGAATTGCCGATCATCGGCCGCCCGATCGCCAACACCCGGAGCTACATCCTGGACCCGCAGGGCGCTCCGGTGCCCATCGGCGTCGTGGGAGAACTCCACATCGGCGGCGCCGGTGTCGCCCGTGGCTATCTGAATCGCGCGGAATTGACCGCGGAGCGTTTCCTGAGGGATCCGTTCTCGGATGCGCCGTCCGCGCGCATGTACAGGACCGGCGACCTCGCGCGCTGGCTGCCGGACGGCAACATCGAGTTCCTTGGGCGCAACGATTTCCAGGTGAAGATCCGCGGCTTCCGCATCGAACTGGGCGAGATCGAAGCCAGGCTCGCCGCGTGCGCCGGCGTGCGCGAGGCGGTGGTGCTGGCGCGCGAGGATTCGCCGGGCAACAAGCGGCTGGTGGCCTATTTCACGGCCGTCGCCGGCGCGCAGGTGTCCACGGAAGGCTTGCGGTCCGAGCTGAGGGATCAGTTGCCGGACTACATGGTGCCGAGCGTGTTCGTCATGCTCGACACCTTCGCCTTGACCGCCAATGGCAAGCTGGATCGCAAGGCATTGCCGATGCCGGACAGCGAGGCGCTCGATCGACGCGAATACGAAGCGCCGCACACCGGCAACGAAGTCGCGATCGCGGAAATCTGGCGGCAACTGCTGGGGGTTTCGCGCGTCGGTCGCCACGACAACTTCTTCGATCTGGGAGGTCACTCGTTGCTGGCGACGCGCATGGTCTCGGCGCTGCGCCAGCGATTCGACCTGGAGATCCCGCTGCGAGAGGTCTTCAACCTGCAAACGGTGTCCGAGTTGAGCGCATACATCGATGAGGAGAGCGAGTTGGCGCACGGCCTGGATGGCGTCGTCAGCAACCCGGCAAGCAAGGAAGGCCAGCATTCGTCCGCCGAGGTTTGGGAGCTGTAATGAGCATCACTCAGTCCGAATCCAGACAGAGCCGCTGGTCCATGCGCTCCAGGCGCATCCATCAGGCAAGGCTGCTGCTGCGTAAGGACATGCCGGGCGACAGACGCCCGGTGGCGTATCCCGCGTGCCACGACGAGGCCTTCTTCTCCGCCGCGCAGGCGGAGAGGCAACGGGCCTCCGAAGATTTTCTCGCCCACCTTGAGGATTGAAGAAGTGCCTGCTCAACAACCCACGCGCGAAGAACTGCTGCGGGCAGCCTTGCGGAAGAAGATCCAGGCAGAGGCGGGGGCGCGCGGCGGCCGCAGCACGCGCGACGTCATTCCCGGGGTGGACCGCAATCGTCCGTTGCCCTTGTCCTTCGCCCAGCAGCGCCTGTGGTTCATCGCGCAGCTCGATTCCGCGGCGAGCGAGGCCTATCACGTCCCGGCGGCCTTGCGCCTGACCGGGACGCTGGACCGCGCGGCATTGCGCGCTGCGCTCGACCGCCTGGTGGCGCGCCAGGAAGGGCTGCGCACGCGCTTCGTGGTGCTCGATGGCGTGCCGCATCAGGTCATCGCGCCGGACAGCGTCGGCTTCGCCCTGGTCGAGACCGACCTGACGCATCTCGCAGGGGACCTGCGCGAGCAGGCGGTGCAGGCGGAGTGCGCCGAAGAGGCGCGTGCGCCGTTCGATCTCGCGGCGGGGCCGGTGATCCGCGGACGCCTGCTGCGGCTGGCGGAAGACG
>JBQCJG010000236.1:0-6501 GCA_051952955.1 Lysobacteraceae bacterium
GCCGGAATGGAGGGGCAGGATCTACCTTGCAGGCTCGAAGCCTCGGAGCGGCCACTGCCTGGCCCCATTCCCCCGAGCGTCCCCGGGGACGATACCCGACCGGGAATCGTCGAGGTACAAGAGCGGCCTTCAGGCCGCTGCGCCCGCAAGATGGGTCCCGAAGAGCGCCCCTCATCCGCCTGCGGCACCTGCTCCCCGCAGGCGGGGAGAAGGAAATGCGGCATTCGCGTTCCCGCATCGGGGAACGGGAACGGGAACGGAGAACGGGAACAGCAGCCTCAACCCAGCGCCTTCTCCGCCGGCACGTATTCGTAGTCGAGGTCCTGGGCGACGGCCTGATAGGTGATCTTGCCGGCGTGGACGTTCAGGCCGTTGAGCAGGTGCGGATCGTCCAGCAGCGCCTTCTTCGCGCCCTTGTTCGCCAGTTGCACCGCGAAGGGCAGGGTGGCGTTGGTGAGGGCGAAGGTGGAGGTGCGGGCGACGCCGCCGGGCATGTTGGCGACGCAGTAGTGGATGATGCCGTCCACTTCGTAGGTCGGGTTCTGGTGGGTGGTGGCCTTCGAGGTCTCGAAGCAGCCGCCCTGGTCGATCGCGACGTCGACCAGCACCGAGCCGGGACGCATCAGGCCGAGCTGCTGGCGCGACACCAGCTTGGGCGCGGCCGCGCCGGGGATCAGCACCGCGCCGATCACCAGGTCGGTGTCGGGCAGACGCTCCTCGATCGCGTCGTGGGTCGAGTAGATGGTGGTCAGCTGGTGGCCATAGACCTCGTCGAGGTACTTCAGGCGCTCCAGCGAGCGGTCGAGGATGGTGACGTGCGCGTTCAGGCCCATCGCCATGCGCGCGGCGTTGATGCCGACCACGCCGCCGCCGATCACCAGCACTTCCGCCGGCTTCACGCCGGGCACGCCGCCGAGCAGCACGCCCGAGCCGCCCTGCGCCTTCTCCAGCGCGTGCGCGCCGGCCTGGATCGACATGCGGCCGGCGACCTCGGACATCGGCGCCAGCAGCGGCAGGCCGCCGCGCCTGTCGGTGACGGTCTCGTAGGCGATCGCGGTGCAGCCGGACTTCACCAGCGCCGCGGTCTGCGCCGGGTCGGGCGCGAGGTGCAGGTAGGTGTAGAGCACCTGGCCGGGGCGCAGCATCGCGCATTCGACCGGCTGCGGTTCCTTCACCTTGATGATCATCTCGGCGCGGGCAAAGATCTCCTCCGCGGTGTCGACGATCTCAGCGCCGGCCTTCACGTACATCTCGTTGGTGAGGCCGATCGCCTTGCCGCCGTCGCGCTGCACCATCACCCGGTGGCCATGGCTCACCAGTTCCCGTGCGCCCGCGGGCGTCAGGCCGATGCGGTACTCGTGATTCTTGATTTCCTTGGGAACGCCGATGAGCATGGCTGGATACCGTTCAGGGGATGGGCAAGGCGCGCATTAGGCCGTTTCGGCGATCACATGCGCAAGGGTCCGGAAGATGCGGTCGATGTGGTCGCGGTCGAGGATCAGCGGGGGCGAGAGCGCGATCACGTCGCCGGTCACGCGGATCAGCAGGTTTTCCTCGTGGAAGCAGCGGGTGAACACATCGTAGGCGCGGGCGCCGGGCGCGCCCGGGCGCGGCGCCAGCTCGATCGCGCCGATCAGGCCGATGTTGCGGATGTCGACCACGTTCGGCAGCCCGCGCAGGGCGTGGATGGCGTCGGCCCAGGCGTCTTCCAGCGCGATGGCCTGCTCGAAGAGGTGTTCCTCGGCGTAGGTATCCAGCGTCGCCAGCGCGGCGGCGCAGGCCAGCGGATGGCCGGAGTAGGTGTAGCCGTGGAACAGCTCGATCATCTGCTCCGGACCCTTCATGAAGGCCTCGTGGATGCCGTCGGACACGAACACCGCGCCCATCGGCACGCAGCCGTTGGTCAGGCCCTTGGCGCAGGTGATCATGTCCGGCATCACGTCGAAGCGCTCGGCGGCGAACGCCTTGCCGACGCGGCCGAAGCCGGTGATGACTTCGTCGAAGATCAGCAGGATGCCGTGCTTGTCGCAGATGTCCCTCAGCCGGCGCAGATAGCCTTCCGGCGGCAGGATCACGCCGGCCGAGCCCGCGACGGGTTCGACGATGACGGCGGCGATCGTGCTGGCATCGTGCAGCAGCACGAGGCGTTCGAGGTCGTCGGCCAGCTCGGCGCCGTGCGCGGGCAGGCCGCGGCTGAAGGCATTGCGTCCGATGTCGAGGGTGTGGCGCAGGTGGTCGACGCCGGGCAGCAGGCTGCCGAACCACTTGCGGTTGTTCGGCAGGCCGCCCACCGAGATGCCGCCGAAGCCGACGCCGTGGTAGCCCTTCTCGCGGCCGATCAGGCGGGTGCGCTGGCCTTCGCCGCGAGCGCGGTGGTAGGCGAGGGCGATCTTCAGCGCGGTGTCGACCGACTCCGAGCCGGAGTTGGTGAAGAACAGGTGGCCGAGGTGGGCCGGCGCGATCGCCTTCAGGCGCTCGGCCAGCGTGAACGGCAGCGGATGGCCCATCTGGAAGGTGGGCGCGAAGTCGAGCGTCGCGATCTGCTGGCGCACGGCCTCGACGATGCGCGGTCGGGCGTGGCCGGCGTTGACGCACCACAGGCCGCCGGTGGCGTCGAGGATCTCGCGGCCGTCGACCGAGCGGTAGAACATGCCCTCGGCGCTGGCGAGCAGGCGCGGGTTCGCCTTGAACTGGCGGTTGGCCGAGAACGGCATCCAGAACGCGTCCATCGCGTCCGGCATGCGGGTGGCCTGGGCCGCGTAGGCGGCACCGAGGGAAGGATCGTGGGTGTCGTCGCGCATCGCGGAATCCTGGGCCGAACGGGTCGGCGAAAAGCTTAGCGCGTTGAAAAAACTTTACAACCCGTTCGCGGATGCCGAAAAATGCTGCACGGCCACAGCCGTGTAAAGTATCCCGCTACACCAAAGTCGACCGGAACGCGATGAACATCGGCGCACGCCTGCAACTCGTCCGCAAGAACAAGGGGCTCAGCCAGCGCGAGCTGGCCAAGCGCGTCGGCGTCACCAACAGCACCATCTCGCTGATCGAGCAGAACAAGGTCAGCCCCTCGGTAAGTTCGCTGAAGAAGGTGCTCGACGGGATCCCGATCTCGATGGCCGACTTCTTCACCCTCGAGATCGACACGCGCCCGTCCGACCAGCCGTTCTACGGCGTCGACGAGCAGCCCGACATGGGCAGCAACGACATCCACTACTTCCTGATTGGCCACCATCGCCCGAAGCGGCAGATGTGCGTGCTGCGAGAGGTCATGGAACCGGGCAGCGACACCGGCTCGGGCATGATCACCCACGAGGGCGAGGAGGGCGGCGTGGTCCTGCAGGGCCGGGTCGAGCTGACCGTGGACGACCAGGTGCGGGTGCTGGAGGCGGGCGAGGGCTACTACTTCGACTGCCGCAAGCCGCACCGCTTCCGCAACGTCGGCGACACCGACGCGGTGATCGTCAGCGCCAGCACGCCGCCGACCTTCTGACCCCCACGCGCCGGCCGCTCCTCGGCCGGCGTTCCGCATCCCGGAGCTCTCATGACCACCCCCGACACCCGCGAACGCTGGCAGGCGATCGCCGACGGCCTCGCCCTCCGGACCCGGGCCTTCATCGACGGCCGCTACGTCGACGCCGCCGACGGCCGCACCTTCGACTGCATCAGTCCGATCGACGGCCGCGTGCTGGCGCAGGTGGCCTATGGCGGCGTCGAGGACATCGACCGCGCCGTGGCCGCTGCGCGGCGCAGCTTCGAGGCGGGCGTCTGGGCGGACACGCGGCCCACGCATCGCAAGAAGATTCTCATCAAGTTCGCGCAGCTCGTTGAAAAATATGGCGATGAGCTGGCCGTGACCGAGTCGCTGGACCTGGGCACGCCGGTGACGGACGCCCGCCAGGTCGACATCGCCGCGACGATCCGCTGCCTGTCGTGGACCGGCGAGGCGATCGACAAGGTCTACGGCGAAGTGGCCGCCACCGGCCAGGACGAGCTGGGCCTGATCACCCGCGAGCCGCTGGGCGTGGTCGGCGCGATCGTGCCGTGGAATTTCCCGCTGCTGATGGCGGCGTGGAAGATCGCGCCGGCGCTGGCCACCGGCAATTCGGTGGTGCTCAAGCCGTCCGAGAAGTCGCCGCTGACCGCGCTGCGGCTCGCGGAGATCGCGCTGGAGGCGGGCATTCCGGCCGGCGTGTTCAACGTGGTGCCGGGCTTCGGTCGCGAGGCCGGCGAGCCGCTGGCGCTGCACATGGACGTCGACGGGCTGGTGTTCACCGGCTCGACCGCCGTCGGCCGGCACCTGCTGCAGTGCGCCGGACGCTCGAACATGAAACGCGCGTACATGGAATGCGGCGGCAAGAGCCCGAACCTCGTCTTCGCCGATGCGCCCGATCTGGAACAGGCCGCGAAGGCCGCGGCCAGCGCGATCTTCTACAACCAGGGCGAGGTCTGCACCGCCGCCTCGCGCCTGCTGGTCGAGCGTTCGGTGAAGGAAGCCTTCGTCGCCGCGGTGGTCGAGGCCGGCCGCGCGATGCAGCCGCGGCATCCGTTCGAGCCCGGCGCGGCGATGGGCGCGATGGTCGACGAAGGCCAGACCGCGCGCGTGCTGGACTACATCGCGAAGGGGCAGGGCGAGGGCGCGAAGCTGGTGCTCGGCGGCCGCCGCGCCGACGTGGTCCCCGGCGGCTGCTATCTCGAACCCACCGTGTTCGACGAGGTCGCCCACGACCACACGATCGCCCGCGAGGAGATCTTCGGCCCGGTGCTGTCGGTGATCGGCTTCGACGACGAGGCCGAGGCCCTGCGCCTGGCCAACGACACCGAGTACGGTCTGGCCGCCGGCGTCTGGACCCGGGACATCGGCCGCGCGCACCGCGTGGCGCGCAAGCTGCGCGCCGGCAGCGTGTGGGTGAACTACTGGGACGGCGGCGACATGACCGCGCCGTTCGGCGGCTACAAGCAGTCGGGCAACGGCCGCGACAAGTCGCTGCACGCCTTCGAGAAATACACCGAAGTGAAGGCGACCTGGATCAATCTCGCGACCTGAGCCACGGGCGATCCGGGCTGTCGGCCATGCCGGGCCGGCGTGGTCCGTGAACGCCGGTCTGGACGCGGCAGCATCGCGTTTGACCCGGTCCGGGGCACCGTGGAGAATCGCCGCGGCCCGCGCTCCCGCCGGGCCTTCTTCCTTTTCCACCCTCCTCGGGACAGCGATGCGCGTCTTCGCGATTTCGGACATCCATGTCGACTACGACGCGAACATGCGTTGGGTCCACGGCCTGTCCCGTGCCGACTACCGCGACGATCTGCTGATCCTCGCCGGCGACGTGTCGCACCGGCCGAAACTGCTGGCCGAATGCATCGAAGGCTTCGCCCGCCGGTTCGCGCAGGTGCTGTTCGTGCCGGGCAACCACGACCTGTGGGTGGTGGGCGAGCCGCCGGAGCGGCATTCCCTGCAGAAGTTCCGCGAAGTGGTCGACATCGCCACCGACAACGGCGCTTCGATGCGGCCGTATCGCCGCGACGACATCCTGTTCCAGCCGCTGCTGGGCTGGTACGACTTCTCCTTCGGCCAGCCCGACGACAACCTGCTGCAGATGTGGGCCGACTTCCGCACCTGCCGCTGGCCGGACGGCGCGGGACCGGAAGAGATCGCGGCGCTGTTCGACGACATGAACGCGCCGCCGGACGAACTGCCGGAGCGGGTGATCACCTATTCGCACTTCATGCCCCGGATCGACCTGGTGCCGATGTTCGTGCCGCAGCGGCACCGCACCCTGGACCCGGTGCTGGGCACGGTGCGGCTGGAGGCGCAGCTGCGCCGGTTCACGCCGCACATCCACGTCTACGGCCACAGCCACATCAACCGTTCGGTGCGCCTCGACGGCGTGCACTACATCAACAACGCCTTCGGCTATCCGCAGGAGGATGCGATCGCCTCCAAGCGGCTGCTGTGCATCGACGAGGTCTGAGCACCCGCGCATGGGCGGAATGGACGCCACCGACCCGTCGACGCTGGCGCCCGGCGCCGACATCGACCTGTGGCTGGCGTACTACGGTCCCGCCGCCGAGCTCGCGCCGCGGCTCCGCGCGCTGCTGGCCGAGGACGAGCTGGCGCGCGAGGCGCGCTTCCATTTCGACGACGACCGTCTGTGCTACCTGGTGACCCGCGCGCTGGTGCGCACCGTGCTGTCGCGCTATGCGCCGCTGCCGCCCACCGACTGGCGGTTCGCCGACAACGGCCACGGCCGGCCGCACATCGCGCCGGAGATCGTCGCCCGCTGCCCCGAGGCCGCGGACCTGCGTTTCAACGTCTCCCACACCAGCGGGCTGATCGTGCTGGGCGTGACCCGGGGCCGCGAACTCGGCGTGGACGTGGAGCACGTCGGCGACCGCAAGGGGCCGCTGGAGGTCGTCGACCGCTACTTCGCCCCGGTCGAGGTCGAGGCGCTGCAGCAGCAGCCGGAACCGCTGCGCCACGACCGCGTCTTCGAGTCCTGGACC
>JBQCJG010000237.1:0-2461 GCA_051952955.1 Lysobacteraceae bacterium
GCCGGAATGGAGGGGCAGGATCTACCTTGCAGGCTCGAAGCCTCGGAGCGGCCACTGCCTGGCCCCATTCCCCCGAGCGTCCCCGGGGACGATACCCGACCGGGAATCGTCGAGGTACAAGAGCGGCCTTCAGGCCGCTGCCGTTCAACGGAACGCCGAAAACAGCGGCCTGAAGGCCGCTCTACCGAAGCGTACCGTGGCGGCGACGCCCGGGATCAACCGCGCTTGCGCGCCAGCTCCTGATCGAGTTCCTCGTCGAAGCTGCGCACCGACAGGCCGACCTCGCGGCCCATCGTCAGGCTGGCGCCGAGCAGGCAGACCATGCCGGCCACGGCCAGCACCGTCGGCACCGCGCCCACGAACGGAAAGCCGAGCAGGGCGTCCGCGGCCAGCGCCAGGCTGGTGCCGATGAAGCAGGCCAGCGCCGCGTACAGCAGCCGGCAGGCGCGCAGCACCAGCGCGGAGCGATGGCGGTGGCGGCGGATCTGCGTGTCGCGCTCGGTGCGGTCGGGGGCGTCGTGCTCCCAGGCCACGATCAGCGAACGCAGCCGGTCGACCACGCGCGCCAGCCGCGCATTGGCCGACACCAGCAGCGATCCGGTGGCGGCCATCAGCAGCGCCGGGGCCAGCATCGCGCCGAGGATGGTCTGGTGGTCGGTGGGGATGTGCAGTGCCATGGCCGGGCCCGGATGCCGCGAACGGGTGGGCTATGATGCGGCTTCCCGACCCATCCTGCGAGCGCATGACGACGCCATCCGCGACCGAGGCCCTGCCTTCCGAGGGCCGCCTGATCTGGATCGACCTGGAAATGACCGGGCTCGACACCGACCGCGATTCGATCATCGAGATCGCCACCGTCGTCACCGACGCCCAGCTCAACGTCCTCGCCGAGGGGCCGGAATTCGCGATCACGCACGACCTCGCCACGCTCGAGGCGATGGACGACTGGAACCGCAACCAGCACCGCCGCTCCGGGCTGTGGGACCGCGTGCTGACGCAGGGCGTGTCCATGGCCGAGGCCGAACGCGGCACGATCACCTTCCTCCAGTCCTGGATCGGGCCGAAGGCCTCGCCGATGTGCGGCAATTCGATCTGCCAGGACCGGCGCTTCCTGCACCGCCAGATGCCGGAACTGGAGCGCTACTTCCACTACCGCAACCTCGACGTCAGCACGCTGAAGGAACTGGCCCGGCGCTGGGCGCCGCAGGTGCTGCACGGCGTGCACAAGGACTCCGCGCACACCGCGCTCAGCGACGTGCGCGATTCGATCACCGAACTGCGCCACTACCGCGCGCGGCTCGCGCAGCTCGCGGCGCCGGAGTGAGCCCGCGGGCCGGCGGCATCGACGCAAGCAGGGAATCCGCATGACCGAACGGGTGCCCGCCGCGCTGTCCGCGGCCGACATGGACGACCTCCGCCGGGCGGTGGCCCTGCTGGAATCGCCGTCGATCGCGATCCGCATCGCGGCCCTGGTCGGTTCGCCGGTCGAAGGGCTGGTCAAGCGCCTGCCGAAGTCGGTCGCGTCGCGCATGCATGGCGCCGTCGAGGCGGCGCTGACGAAGGCCGCGGACGCCGCGCTGTGGTCGATGGACAACGCGCCGGGCAAACCCGCGTCCACGCGGCTGCACAAGCTGGCCGCCGCTGGCACCGGCGCGGTGGGCGGCGCGTTCGGCTTCGGATCGCTGTTCGTCGAACTGCCGGTGACCACCGCGATGATGATGCGCGCGGTCGCCGACGTGGCCCGCAGCGAGGGCTTCGACCTGCGCGACTTCGCCACGAAGCAGGCGTGCCTCGAAGTGTTCGCCTTCGGTGCGCACCCCGCCGTCGACGAGGCCGGCGGCGTCGGCTACTACGCCGTGCGCGGCTTCACCGCGGACGCCATGCGTCCCGTGTCCGCCGAACTCGCGCAGGTCGCCGCGCGGCACGGCAGCGGGCATGCGGGCGTGACCTCGAAGCAGGCGGCGAAGTGGCTCGCGTCCGCGATCGAGAAGATCGCCGCACGCTTCGGCGTCGTCGTCAGCGAGAAGTTCGCCGCGCAGGCGGTGCCCGTGATCGGCGCGCTCAGCGGCGCGGCCCTGAACACGCTGTTCGTCGACTCCTACCAGGACGTCGCCCGCGGGCATTTCATCGTCAGGCGGCTCGAAGCGGAGCACGGTGCGGACGTCGTCGAGGCCGCTTACCGGCGGATCGTCGAGGAAAGACGCACGCCGGTCCCGCGCCTGCGCTGAGGCGCAGCAGCGCCGACGTCCGGTGGCATGCGTGGAAAAGGGCGCCGATGGCGCCCTTTTCCGGTTCAGCCCTTCTTCGCCTTCGCCAGCTTCAGCCAGGTATCGACCACGGTGTCCGGGTTGAGCGACACCGATTCGATGCCTTCCTCCATCAGCCACTGCGCGAGGTCGGGATGGTCGCTCGGGCCCTGGCCGCAGATGCCGACGTACTTGCCCCGGGCCTTGGCCGCGGC
>JBQCJG010000238.1:0-32572 GCA_051952955.1 Lysobacteraceae bacterium
AGTCGTCGTCTCCAGCTCCAAATTACTCACTGCATTTGCATGCTTTGAATTGACTTGGTTCTGTTACGAACGTCTGCAAGATGGACAACCATCCACCTGCCAGACGCCCGCACAAGTCACCTGCGCACACTGTCAAAGAACCTCAGAATCGGCCTCAGCGCCTTTTCTTTTTTTCCTCAGCTCGTTCGCTTCGAAGCGTCCGAGTGAGCCGCACATTGTAGAGGAGTTTTCGTTTCCGTCAACACCTCGTCGAATCTTTATTTCTTGGCGGCCGACTTTCGCCGCTGCCGAGAAGGTCTTGCAGTATGGCGAGTTCGAACGTTTCCGTCAATCCCGGTGCTCTGCCCAACCTGGCCGCCTTCGTGCCGAAGCACTGGGCGGGCCGCGCATTATAGGGAGGTTGCCGAAGCCGTCAACCCCTCTTTTTTCGCGACGTTTCCTGCATCCGGGAACCGTGGGCTTCCGCTGCGAGGGCGCGCATTGTGCACGGCAACATGGACTTTGGGAAGCCCTTTCGGCACTCCTCTTGACGCGCCCTGCCCCGGCCCGGGATCGTCGCGTTTTCTCCTGCGGAGTTCCGGTCATGCGCGTGTTCGGTCTGGTCGTCCTGTTCCTTGGCATGTGCGTCAGCGGTTGCGGCGAGGCGAGCGACCACTGGGTGGAACTGAACGGGAAGCGCTACCTGGTGGAAATTGCCGACAACGGCCAGGAGCGGGCTCGCGGACTGATGTTCCGGGAGGAGATGGCCACGGATCACGGCATGCTGTTCATCCACGAGGAGCAGATGCCCTTGGCCTACTGGATGAAGAACACCAAGCTCCCGCTGGACATCCTGTACTTCGACGATGCGCGGAAACTGGTGTCGCAGCAGCGCGATGTGCCGCCCTGCTCGCTCGGCGACCGCTGCCCGCCCTATCCCAGCGACGCGCCCGCCCGCTACGTGCTGGAACTGAACGCGGGCCAGGCGTCCGTCCTGGGCCTGAAGAACGGCGCGCAGCTGACCTTCGGCCCGGACATCCCGCCCGCGCACTGAACCCATCGGCACACGGCGCTTGTCCGCGACCGCCCGCGCCCGCACTCTGGCGCCATGAACGCCCTTACGCCCCTGCCCGACTGGTCGGCCCTCGCCACGCTCGCCGACGAAGACGTCCCGCTGCTCCGCAGCGCGCTGCTGATCGCGCGCGACGAGTATCCGGACCTTGACGCCGCGGCCTGCGAGGCGCAGATCGATGCGCACGTCGACGCCCTGCGCGATGCCGTGGCGGCGATCGAGGACGCCCCGCTGAAGATGCAGGCGATCAACCGGCATCTGTTCGAGGACCTCGGCTTCGCGGGCAACCATGCGGAGTATTACGACCCCCGCAACAGCTACCTCAACGACGTGCTGGCGCGCCGGCTGGGCAATCCGATCTCGCTGGCGGTGGTGCTGATCGAAGTGGCGCGCAGGCTGGGCGTGGCGCTGGAAGGCGTGTCGTTCCCGGGCCATTTCCTGGTGAGCCTGCCGGTGGACGACGGCATGCTGGTGATGGACCCGTTCAACCGCGGACGTCCACTCTCGGCGGACGAACTGCGCCAGCGGGCGCAGCCGCATTTCGGCGAGCCGGTCCCCGATGAGGCGCTGTTGCGCATCCTCGTGCCGGCGTCGCCCCGGGCGATCCTGGTGCGAATGCTGCGCAACCTGCACGCGCTTTATGCCGAGCGCGGCGACTGGCCGCAGGCGGTGCGCTGCGCGGACAGGATCCTGCGGCTGTCGCCGGACAACGCCGAGGCCCTGCGCGATCGCGGGCTGGGCTATCTCGAACTGGGCCACGCCACCGGCGCCACGCGCGATCTGGGCCGCTACCTGCAGATCCAGCCGGACGCCGACGACGCCGAGACGGTCCGCGACCGTCTGGTGGAACAGGGCGCGCGGCAAATGCCGCTGCACTGACGCCCGACGGCTCCCCGCACACGACGACGCCGCGACCAGGCGGCCGCGGCGTCGGGGAACACAGGGACAGGCGGGCGATGCCCGCTGTCGGCGTCAGACGGTTTCCATCTCGAAATCGGACTTGGTCACGCCGCAGTCCGGGCAGGTCCACGTGTCCGGGATGTCTTCCCAGCGCGTCCCCGGGGCGATGCCTTCATCGGGCAGTCCCTTCGCTTCGTCGTAGACGAAACCGCAGACGACGCACATCCAGGTGCGGTAGACGACGGAGCCGGCAGTCTCGCTCATCGGGCAGATTCTCGGGTTCGGAAGAAAGGGCGATTGTCCCATCCCGCGCGCCGCGCCGGAAGCGCGGCGACGGCATCAGGGCATCGGTTCGAAGTCGGACTTCGTGGCGCCGCACTGCGGGCAGAACCAGTCGTCGGGCAGCGCGGAGAAAGGGGTTCCCGGCGGGATCCCGGAGTCCGGATCGCCCTCGGCCGGATCGTAGATGTGGTAGCAGGTGGTGCAACGGTAGCGGCGGGAGGCCTCATCGGCGGCGTTCATCGGATAATGTCCTTGTATCCAGAACGCCCATTCTGCCGGTTGTGCGGCCGATCCTCCAGATGACCCCGTCCCCGCTCCCTTCCGCGCCGCTGCGCGGGCTCTACCTGATCACCCCAGACGAACCCGACACCGCGCGGCTGCTCGATCGCGTGGGCGCCGTGCTGGTTCACGCGGCGCTGCTGCAGTACCGCAACAAGGTCGCCGACGCCGCGCTCCGTCACGCGCAGATGACGGCGCTGCGGCCGCTGTGCTGCGCCGCCGGCGTGCCGCTGATCGCGAACGACGGCGCCGACCTCGCGGCCGCGGTCGGCGCGGACGGCGTGCACCTCGGCGAGGACGACGGCGATCCGGCGGCGGTGCGGGCACGGCTGGGGGCGAGCGCGATCATCGGCGTCTCCTGCTACGACGACCTCGCCCGCGCCCGCGCGGCCGCCGCGGCGGGCGCGAGCTACGTCGCGTTCGGCGCGTTCTTTCCGTCGACGACCAAACCCAACACGCGCCGCGCCACGCCCGACCTGCTGCGCGACAGCGCGTCGCTCGGGTTGCCGCGGGTGGCGATCGGCGGGATCACGCCGGACAATGCCGGCGACGTGATCGCCGCCGGCGCGGACCTCGTGGCGGTGATCAGCGGCGTGTTCGACGCGCCCGATCCGGTCGCCGCCGCCGTCGCCTACCGCCGCTGCTTCGGCGCGCGCTGACGCCGGAACATCTCCCCACTTTTCGCTCTTTCCGCAGGACTCCCGCCGATGCAGACCGATCGTTCCCACGCCCTCTTCGCCCGCGCCCAGGCCCTGATGCCCGGCGGCGTCAATTCGCCGGTGCGCGCCTTCAAGTCGGTCGGCGGCGAACCGTTCTTCGTCGAGCGCGCGGACGGGGCGTACCTGTACGATGCCGACGGCAACCGCTACATCGATTACGTGGGCTCGTGGGGCCCGATGATCGTCGGCCACAACCATCCGAAGGTGCTGGACGCGGTGATTTCCACTGCGCGCAACGGCCTGAGCTTCGGCACGCCGAATCCTCTGGAAGTGACGATGGCCGAGACCATCGCGAAACTCGTGCCGAGCTGCGAAATGGTGCGCTTGGTGAACTCCGGCACCGAGGCCACGCTGTCGGCGATCCGTCTCGCGCGCGGCGCGACCGGCCGCAGCCGCATCGTGAAGTTCGAGGGCTGCTACCACGGCCACGGCGACTCGTTCCTGGTGAAGGCCGGCAGCGGCATGCTCACCCTCGGCGTGCCGACCTCGCCCGGCGTGCCCGCGGGCCTGAGCGAACTCACCGCGACGCTGAGCTACAACGACTTCGAAGGCGCGACCCGGTTGTTCGACGAGATCGGCAGTGAAGTCGCCGCGGTGATCATCGAACCGGTGGTCGGCAACGCCAACTGCATCCCGCCGCGCCCGGGTTACCTGCAGCACCTGCGCGACCTGTGCACGCGGCATGGCGCGCTGCTCATCTTCGATGAAGTGATGACCGGCTTCCGCGTCGCGCTCGGCGGCGCGCAGGCGGTGTACGGCATCACGCCGGACCTCAGCACTTTCGGCAAGATCATCGGCGGCGGCATGCCCGTCGGCGCCTACGGCGGCCGCGCCGACCTGATGCGGCAGATCGCGCCCTCCGGCCCGATCTACCAGGCCGGCACGCTCAGCGGCAACCCGGTGGCGATGGCCGCGGGCCTGGCGATGCTGGACCTGATCCAGGCGCCGGGCTTCTACGAGACGCTGGATGCGCGCACCGCCGCGCTCTGCGCCGGGCTGGAAGATGCCGCCCGCGCCGCCGGCGTGCCGTTCAGCACGAACCGCGTCGGCAGCATGTTCGGCCTGTTCTTCACGGCGGAGAAGGTCGAGACCTACGCGCAGGCGACCGCCGGCGACACCGCCGCGTTCAACCGCTTCTTCCACGCGATGCGCGAACGCGGCGTCTACCTCGCGCCGTCGGCGTTCGAGGCCGGGTTCCTGTCGATGGCGCACGACGACGCGGTGATCGCGGCGACGCTGGACGCCGCCCGGGCCGCGTTCGCGGAGCTGCGGGCATGAGCACGCTGCGCCCCGAAACCGTCTCCGTCCACGTCGGCAACGAGGCCGATCCCGCCACGGGCGCGGTCGCGCCGCCGATCCATCTCGCCACAACGTTCCGCCACGGACCGTCGGGCGAACGCATCGCCGGTTACGAGTACCAGCGCGAGGGCAATCCGACCAACGACCGCCTGCGCGAGGCGCTGGCGGCGCTGGAAGGCGGCGAGGACGCGGCGACGTTCGCCTCCGGCATGGCCGCGATGACGTGCCTGCTGGAATGCCTGCCGAACGGCGCGCGCGTGCTGATTCCCGACGACTGCTACACCGGCCTGCGCATGCTGTGCGCGGAGTACCTGCCGGAGCGCGGCATCGCCGCCGTCGCCGTCGACATGGGCGACGACCTCGACGCGGTGCGCGCGGCCTGCGCCGGCGGCATCGCGATGCTCTGGATCGAGACGCCGTCGAACCCGCTCATGAAGGTCAGCGACCTTGCCGCGCTGGCGGAACTCGGCCACGCCGCCGGTGCGATCGTCGTCGCCGACAACACCTTCGCCACGCCGCTGCTGCAGCGCCCGATCGCGCACGGCGCCGATGTCGTCATGCATTCGACGACGAAGTACTTCGGCGGCCACAGCGACGTCCTGGGCGGCGCGCTGGTGTTCGCGAAGCGCGGCGAGTTGTCGGAGAAGGTCGCGCACCGGCTGCACATCACCGGCGCGACGCTGGCGCCGTTCAGCGCGTGGTTGACGTTGCGCGGCTGCCGTTCGCTGGGCGCGCGCATGGCGATGCACTGCGCGAACGCGCGCCGCGTCGCCGAATTCCTCGCCGCGCATCCGGCGATCGAACGCGTGAACTGGCCCGGCCTGCCGACGCACGCGGCCCACGCCGTCGCCGCACGGCAGATGCGCGATTTCGGCGGGATGATGAGCATCGAACTGCGCGGCGGCCGCGATGCGGCGCTGGCGATGGCCGGCCGGCTGCGCGTGTTCACCAACGCCACCTCGCTGGGCGGCTGCGAATCGCTGGTCGAGCATCGCGCTTCGGTCGAAGGCCCGAATCCGCGCTCGCCGCAGAACCTGCTGCGGCTGTCGGTGGGGCGGGAGCACGTCGACGCCCTGATCGAGGATTTGCGGCAGGCGGTGGGCTGAGCCGCGCGACAGCTTCGGGGAGGCGCTTCGAACCTTCGACCTTCTCCTTCGACATCGACATCTCGTGTAGGAGCGGCGTAAGGCGCGACGGGCTGCGGGCAGGCTTTCCGCAATTCGTCGCGACTTCCGTCGCTCCCACAGGACACGCTTCAGGTTTGTCGCAATTTGCGTCGCGCCCACAGGACACGCGCTTCAGTTGTGTCGCGCCTTGACCAGCCTTCGGCTGTTGAAAGCCTGCGCTCCTGCGGGGTGCCCTTCAGGCTGATCGTGTCCGGTGCCGACGGATCAACGGTTCGCGTCGACGAACGCCCGCAGCGCACGCTCCAGGCGGCCCAGTCCCTGCGCGACTTCGCCTTCGTCGATGTTCAGCGCGGGCACGAAGCGCAGCACGTCGGGGCCGGCCTGCAGCAGCAGCAGGCCTTCATTCGCGGCGAGGTCGAGGATCTCGCCTGCGCGGCCGGCGTACTGCGGCGCGAGCACGGCGCCCAGCATCAGGCCGCGGCCGCGCACTTCGGCGAACACGTCGAGTTCGGCGTTCACGGTCTGCAGCGCCGCGCGCAGCACTGCGGACTGCCAGTCGACGTTCGCGACGATCTCCGGCGACTGCAGCCGGCGCAGCACGACGCGCGCGACCGCCGCCGACAGCGGGTTGCCGCCGAAGGTGGTGCCGTGGGCGCCGAACTGCATGGCTTCGGCGACCTTCGGGCCGGCGAGCAGCGCGCCGATCGGGATGCCGCCGCCCAGCGCCTTCGCGAGGGTGACGATGTCGGGCACCACGCCGTCGGCCCAGTGCGCGAACAGCGGGCCGGTGCGGCCCATGCCGCACTGGATCTCGTCCAGCACCAGCAGCGCGTCGTGACGGTCGCACAGCGCGCGCACGCCGGCGAGGTAGCCGTCCTGCGCCGGCATCACGCCGCCCTCGCCCTGCACGGGTTCCAGCAGCACGGCGCAGACGTCGCCGCCGGCCATCGCGGCTTCCAGCGCGGCAAGGTCGTTGAAGTCGACGTGGCGGAACCCGCCCGGCAGCGGCTCGTAGCCGGCCTGGTACTTCGGCTGCGCGGTCGCGGTGACCGCGGCCAGCGTGCGGCCGTGGAAACTGCCGTGGCAGGTGACGATGACCCGGCGCTCGGGCGCGCGGCCCTGCGCGGTCGCCCACTTGCGCGCGAGCTTGATCGCGGCCTCGTTGGCCTCGGTGCCGGAATTGCACAGGAACGCGCGCTCGGCGAAGCGCGAGGCCTCGACCAGTTCCTGCACCAGCCGCACCGGCGGCTCGCTGTAGAACACGTTGCTGGTGTGCCACAGCTTGCCGGCCTGCTCGGTCAGCGTCGCGACCAGCTCCGGATCGCAGTGGCCCAGCCCGCAGACGGCGATGCCGCCGGCGAAATCGACGTATTCGCGGCCTTCGATGTCCCACACGCGGCTGCCCTGCCCGCGCTCGAGGATCAGCTGCCGCGGCTTGTAGACCGGCAGGGTGTAGCGCTGGCCCAGTCCGACCAACGCGGCGGTGGCGTCGTGCGTGGCCATTACCAACTGCCCGTGTTCGGCATCGATGCCCACGGTTCCTGCGGCGGGAGATGGCCGTCCTGCAGCAGTTCGATCGAGATCAGGTCCGGCGAGCGCACGAACGCCATGTGGCCGTCGCGGGGCGGACGGTGGATGGTGTAGCCCATCGCCTGCAGCCGCGCGCAGGTGGCGTAGATGTCGGCGACGCGGAACGCGAGGTGGCCGAAGTTGCGGGCGCTGCCGTAGTCCTCGGTGTTGCCGTCGGCGTCGGGCCAGTTGTACGTCAGTTCGACCTCCGCGGACGGACTTTCGTCGGCGGCGAGGAACACCAGCGTGTAGCGGCCGCCGGGATTCTCCATGCGCCGCGTCTCCTTCAGGCCGAGGCCGTCGCAGTAGAAGCGCAGGGAGGCGTCGAGGTCGCGGACGCGGACCATGGTGTGGAGGTATTTCATCGGGAAGGCTCCGTGGGGGCGGCCGAAGGCGCGGCCGGAAAGATTCAATCGAGGAACAGATCCGGCAGCAGCGGCTGCGATGGATCGACCGCGTAGCCGTCGAAGTCCGACACGCCGGCCTCGCGCAGCACGTCCTCGTCGATCAGGAAGCGGCCGTGGAAGCCGGCGGCGGCGCGCGTGAGCACCGCATGCGCGGCGTCGGCCATGATCTCCGGCGTGCGGCACCGTGCGGCGTCGACGCCGGGGATCATGTTGATGGCGTCGGTGGCGATGACCGTGCGCGGCCACAGCGCGTTGACCGCGACGCCCTGCGCGCCGAACTCGGCCGCCAGCCCCAGCGTCACGAAGCTCATGCCCATCTTCGCCAGCGTGTAGCCGGTGTGCGGGCCCCACCACTTCGGATCCAGCGACGGCGGCGGCGCGAGCGTGAGGACGTGCGGGTTCGGCGCCTGCAGCAGGTGCGGCAGGCAGGCCTGCGCGCAGAGGAAGCTGCCGCGGGCGTTGACCTGCTGCATCAGGTCGAAGCGCTTCATCGGCGTGTCCAGCGCGCCGCGCAGCCAGATCGCGCTGGCGTTGTTGACGAGGATGTCGATGCCGCCGAACGCGTCGACCGTGGCCGCGACCGCGGCGCGGACCTCGTCCTCCTCGCGGATGTCGCACTTCAGCGCCAGCGCGCGGCCGCCGGCCGCTTCGACCGCCGCGGGCGCGCTGTGGATGGTGGCGGGCAGCGTCGGATTCGGCACCGACGACTTGGCCGCGATCGCGACGTTGGCGCCGTCGCGGGCGGCACGCAGCGCGATCGCGAGGCCGATGCCGCGCGAGGCGCCGGTGATGAAGAGGGTCTTGCCGGACAGGGTGGTCATCGGGGGTCTCGGTGGGGGGTGTCAGGGCTTCGGGCCCTGGCCTTCGTTGTCTTCCCAGTGCAGCACGCGCCGGGTGACGAAGCGGTACGCCGGCTTGCCGGTGCGGAACCACAGGTCGCGCACCCACGAGGTGCGCTTCAGGAGCCGGCGCTCCACCGGCGTCAGCGACTCGGGGCAGTAGGTGCGCTTGTGCTTGAGCAGGTGGCGCAGGTCCTCGCGCGCCAGCAGGCGCATCCAGCGCGAGCGCGGGCGGCCGCAGACGGCGAGCTGGAAGTCGATGATCGCCGGGGTGCCGTCGGCCAGCACCAGCCAGTTCGCTTCCTTCGCCAGATCGTTGTGGGCGACCCCGCACCGGTGCAGCGCCAGCAGGCGGCGGCGCGCGAGCCGGAAGTACGCGACATCCCCGCGTGGCGGGCGTAGGTACATCGCGGCGCCGTCGAGCCAGCTGCGATCGAGCCGGCGGCCGTCCCAGGACAGCAGCTGCGGCACGGCCTCGGCGCCCAGCGCCCGGCGCAGGCCGCGGGCCTCGCGCCGGGCCAGCCACCACGCCGGCAGCCGCAGCCACAGCGGCACGTGGACCAGGTCGCGGCGCACGAACAGCCCGTCGGCGCCGCGCATCAGCGCGATGCGGCCGAAACTGTCGGACTTCAGCGCCCGCTCTTCGATGGCCTCGGTGGACATCCGCCGATTGTAAGGACCCGGGGCGGCCTCCGCCTGCGGACTGCACGATGGGAGATCGGTCGCGCCGGCCTGCGATACTAGGCCGATGACGAGGAGCCCGACCGCGAGCAGCCCGATGAACACGCTCATGACGAGCACGATCATGACGAGCACGGCCCCATGAGCAGCGCCTGGCTGGAGACCCTCACCCACTGGATCGTCGCGCACCGCGTGGCCGCCGGCGGCGTGATCTTCCTCATCGCCTTCTGCGACGCGGTGGCGGTGCTCGGCATCGTGGTGCCAGCGCTGCCGCTGCTGTTCGCGGTGGGCACGCTGATCGGGCTGGGCCACCTCGACGGTCCGTACGCGCTGGCCTGCGCCGCGCTGGGCGCGTTCGCCGGCGACGGCCTGAGCTACTGGCTGGGCCATCGCTGGGGCCCGGCGATGCGCGACCACTGGCTTTTCCGGCGCTATCCGCAGTTCATCGACCGCGGCGAGCGGCTGTTCAAGCGCCATGGCGCCACCGGCATCGTGATCGCGCGCTTCATCGGCGCGGTGCGGCCGTTCGTGCCCGCGGTGGCCGGCATGCTGCGGGTGCCGCTGAAGCGCTACGTGCCGGCCAGCCTGCTCGCCGCGGTGCTGTGGGCGGCGAGCTTCCTCGCGCCGGGCTGGGTGTTCGGGGCCTCGTACGACGCCGTGGCCGCGGTCGCCGACCGGCTCGCGCTGGTGCTGCTGGCGCTGGTGGCGGTGCTGGCGCTGGTCTGGGCGATCGTGCTGTACACGTGGCGCTGGTTCGCCGACCACGCCGACCGCCTGCTGGCGCGGGCGCTGCGCTGGACGCACGCGCATCCGCGGCTGTCGCGCTACGCCGCGCCGCTGATCCAGCCGCAGCGGCCGGAATCGGCGTCGCTGGCGATGCTCGCCGCCTGCCTGATCGCGATCGGCTGGGGCTGGTTCGCGCTGCTCGGCGCCACCCTCGCCCACGGCGGCCCGCTGGCGCTGGACCGTACGGTGCAGGCGGCGATGGTCCGCCTGCGCAACCCGCTGGCCGACCACTTCCTGGCCGCGCTGTCGTCGATCGGCGACGCCGAGGTGCTGCTGCCGGCGATGGCGCTGGCGCTGGCTTGGCTGCTGTGGCGCCGCCGCTTCGCCGCCGCCGCGCACTGGCTGGCGGCGGTCGCCTTCGGGCTGGTGTTCACCGCGGTGCTCGGCCTGTCGACGGTCGCACCGGGGCTGGCGGTCACGCCGGACGGCTTCGGCTTCCCGGTGACGATGACCACGATCGTGTTCGGCTTCTTCGGCGTGCTGATCGCCCGCGAACTGCCGGGCCGGCGCCGGGTGTGGCCGTACCTCGTCGCCGGCGCGATGGTCGCGCTGCTCGGCTTCGCCCGGCTGTACTTCGGCGCGCACCGGCTGAGCGACATCATCGCCGGCGCGCTGTTCGGCGTGCTGTGGCTGCTGGTGCTGGGCATCGCCTACCGCCGGCACATCGGCCGCTCGTTCTGGATCCGGCCGGCGGCGACGCTGTTCTACGCCGGCTTCGCGGTGGCCGCGCTGTGGCACGGGCCGCGCAGCGTCGACGCCGTGCTGCAGCATTACGCGGTGCCGGCGCCGACGCGCACGCTCGACGCCGACGCCTGGTGGTCCGGCGACTGGACGACGCTGCCCGCGCACCGCAACGAGACCGCCGACGTCCGCCGCTGGCCGCTGGACCTCCAGGGGGCCGGTCCGCTGGCGGCCGTGCGCGAACGGCTGCAGGCCCGCGGCTGGCGCGAGCAGCCGCAGGCGACGTGGACCGCGACGCTGGGCCTGCTCGACGCCAAGCGTCCCGCGACACGCCAGCCGGTGCTGCCGGCCACGCTGGACACCGAGGCCGAGGCGCTGCTGATGCGCCGCGCCGGCGCGCGCGCCGCCGAAGCGATCGTGCTGCGCCTGTGGCGCGCGCCGGCGACGCTGTCCGACGGCCGCCCGCTGTGGGTCGGCACCACGCAGACATTGCGGTTCGTGCGGCCGCTGCCGGCGATCGCGCTGTGGCGGCCGGAAAGCGACGACCCGGGCGGCGCGCACGTGCGGGTGCGCGAAGCCCTCGGCGACCTGCCGCAGGCGGAAGCGCCGCATCCCGACGGCGGCCGGCGCGTGCTGCGCGTGCGCGTGGACGGCGTCGACGGCGACCTGCCGGCCGACGGCGGCGCGCGATGAGCGCGTCGATCAGCTGATCGCGACGATCAGCCGTTCCAGCCGCGCGTGCGGGTCGTCGTCCTGCAGCAGCGCCTGGCGCACGGCGTCGTCCAGCGGCAGCAGCTCCGCGAGCCGCCAACCCACCCACGCGGCATCGTCGAAGCGCGCCTGCGGCACGTCGACGGCGCGGGTGCCGGCGCGTTCCAGCGCCTGGCGCAGCACGTCGCCGAGCAGCGCGTGCTCCGGCCGCAGCGGATCGTCGGGATCCGGCGCGCACCAGTCGACCTCGCCCATGACCAGCCCGTTCGCGCGCACCTGCGTCTGCCGCACGCGGAAGCGCCGTGCGCCGCGCACGCGCAGGCCCAGCAGGCCGTCGGGCGTGGTGTCGAAATCCTCGATCCGCGCCTCGGTGCCGACCGCGGCGGGCGTCGCCGGCGTGCCGGCTTCGGCGCCGTCCAGGATCAGGCACACGCCGAAGCCGGTGCCGCTGCGCCCGCAGTCGCGGACCATGTCGAGGTAGCGCGTCTCGAAGATGCGCAGGCCCAGCGCGCCGCCCGGCAGCAGCACGGTGCGCAGCGGGAACAGCGGCAGCATGGCGGGCTCGGAGAGCCCGGAGAAGACGGGGCCGGTCATGCGGGCAACGTGGGAAATCCGGTGTCCGACAGTGTCTCATGCAGCAGCGCGTCGACCACCGGCCGCAGCGCGGGGTCGCGGCCGGCGCCGGCGTCGCGCAGCGCCGTGTAGATGGCGAGCTGGCGCCCGGCGCTGCCGCCTTCGGCGACGCTCGCGCGGGCCCGGGCGAACGCCCAGCCGTCGCCCGCCGCCTCCGCCGCCGGCCCGAAGCGCGCCTCCGCCAGGTCCAGCCATTCGGCGAGCGACACTTCGCGCGGGTGCGGCGGCGACAGGAACGACGCCTCCGTGCCGGACCGCTTGGCGCGCCAGCGGTTCTCCTCGATCAGCAGGCGCGCGAGGTCGTCGCCCTCGTCGCCGGGGCGCGGGTCCTCGCAGACGGTGCACACGATCGCGCGGAACAGCGCCGCGATGCACAGCGCGTCGGCCGCCAGCGGGCAGGCGTCGGCGATCCGCAGCTCCAGCGTGGGATAGCGCAGCGACGGCCGGATCGCCCACCACAGCTGGCTGGCGTCGGGCATCGACCCGCTGCGCACCATGAACGAGACGAAGTCCTCGTAGCGGCGCTCGTCGGCGAAGCGGTCGGGGATGCCGGTGCGCGGCCATTCGTCGTAGACCGCCTGGCGGTAGCTCATCAGTCCGGTGCGCTGGCGCGCCCAGAACGGCGACGACGCGCTCAGCGCCAGCAGCATCGGCAGCCACGGCAGGGTGCGGTTCATCGCATGGATGCGGTCCTGCCCCGGCGGCACGGCGACGTGCACGTGCAGGCCGCACAGCAGGTTGCGCTGCGCGACGATCTGGAAATCGTCGAACAGCCGCACGTAGCGCGGCAGGTCGGTCGCGCGCTGCTCGCGCCACTGCGCCATCGGATGCGTGCCTGCCGACAGCACGCGCAGGCCGAACTCCGCGACCAGCGCGCCGAGCCGCGCCCGCGATTCGCGCAGCCACGCGATCGCCTCCGCGGTGTGCGCGAAGACCGGCGAACTCAGCTCGATCTGGCTGCGCAGCAGCTCGTGCGCCGCCACGCCGCCGAACGCCGCGCGGCAGGCGTCGAACAGCGCCTGGGGCGGATCGGCGACGATGTCCCGGGTCCGCGGGTTGGTGAGGAAGAACTCTTCTTCGATGCCGAACGTGTAGGGATGCACCATGGCTCCATGACCGGCGCCCGGCCGGTCGATTTCGTGTCCCCCTCCCGGCGGCACTGTAACGCGATCAGCCCAGCGACGCGAGGAACCGCCGCGGCGCGCCGTCGAAACCGCCGTTGGACATGAACACGACGTGGTCGCCGTCGCGCACGAGCGCGCGCAGGGTCGCGATCAGCGAATCGGCGGTCGGCGCGGTGCGCGATTCGCCGCGCACCCGGGCCATCACCTTCGCGGCGTCCCAGGACAGCTCCGGCCGGTGCAGGAACACCACCGCATCGGCGATGTCCAGCGACGGCGCCAGCGCATCGGCATGCGCGCCGAGGCGCATCGAATTGCTGCGCGGCTCCATCGCGACCACGATGCGTGCGCCGCCGACCTTCGCGCGCAGGCCTTCCAGCGTCGTGCGGATCGCGGTGGGATGGTGCGCGAAGTCGTCGTAGACGGTGATGCCGTGCGCGACGCCGATCACTTCCAGCCGGCGCTTCACGCTGCGGAAGTCGGCGAGCGCGGGCATCACGCGCGCGGGCTCGACGCCGACCGCCGCGCACGCGGCCAGCGCGGCGAGCCCGTTCAGCACGTTGTGCAGGCCGAGCATCGGCCAGCGCACCTCGCCGAGGCGTTCGCCGGCGCGGTACACCGCGAACGCGCTGCCGTCGGCCTCGATCAGCCGCGCGCCCCAGTGGAAGGCGTCGTCGGCCATGCCGTCGCGCAGCAGGCCGAAACGCTCGACCGGCGTCCAGCAGCCCATCGCCAGCACCTCGTCGAGGCGCGCGTCCTCGCCGTTGACGATCCGCCGGCCGCGGCCGGGCACGGTGCGCACGAGGTGGTGGAACTGGCGCTGGATCGCGGCCACGTCGGGGAAGATGTCGGCGTGGTCGTATTCGAGGTTGTTGAGGATCGACACCAGCGGCCGGTAGTGCACGAACTTGCTGCGCTTGTCGAAAAACGCGGTGTCGTACTCGTCGGCCTCGACCACGAACTCGCGACCCGTGCCCACGCGCGCCGACACGCCGAAGTCCTCGGCCACGCCGCCGATCAGGAAGCCCGGATCGCGACCGGCGCGATCGAGCAGGAAGCTCAGGATCGTCGTCGTCGTGGTCTTGCCGTGGGTGCCGGCGACCGCCAGCGTGTCGCGGCCGGGCAGGACATGTTCGGCCAGCCACTGCGCGCCCGAGGTGTACTTCAGCCCGCGATCGAGCACGAACTCGACCGCCGGATTGCCGCGCGACAGCGCGTTGCCGACCACGATCTCGTCGCAGTCGACGGAAATGTTGTCGGCGTCGTAGCCCTGCGCGAGCGCGATGCCGAGCTGTTCGAGCTGCGTCGACATCGGCGGGTACACCGACTGGTCGCTGCCTTCGACGACGTGCCCGTGTTCGCGCGCCAGCGCGGCGACGCCGCCCATGAAGGTGCCGCAGATGCCGAGGATGTGGAGTTTCAAGAGGCGTGGCTCGGTATGGGGATCAGGAAGGTCGCATCGCGCTGACGCAGAGCGCCGGCATCTTATCCAATGGCACCGCGCCCGGCATCCGGGATGCGTCAGGACGAGCCCGCGGGCGTCGCGTCGACGAGCAGCGACGCGCTGGCCGCTTCCCAGCGCGCGCGCCAATGGGCGAGGTCCGGATCGACGTGCGGGTATTCGCGGACGAAGGCGGCCCAGTCGACATCCTCGAGACGCTGCCATACCCCGGCCCACCATGGTGCGATGTCGCGTTGGTCGCGTATGCCGCCCCATTCGTCTCCCAGCGTCGCGACCACGCCCTTGTGGACGGCCTCGGGCAGGTGCGTGCAGAACTCGGCGAGCAATACCGCATCGTAGAGATCCTTGGCCTGCGGATACCAGTCCTCCTGCAGCCAGATGAATTTCCAGGCGAGCGACAGCTCCGGCGAAACGATGCGCAGCCGATAATCGGCGCCGTTGTCGCCCGGAAACGCATGCCACTGCGGCGGCTCCCAGAGCGGTTCGCCGAAGACGAAGTCGCACTGCGTCTTGCCCGGCGGCAGGCCCGGGACCGTCCAGCCGAAGGTGAGGCGCACGCCGTCGGCGCGCTCGTAGGTCCAGATGGCGTCGCTGGCGACCTGCGCCGGGTCGAAACGCGGCTGGTCCGGCGCGACCTGCGCATCCGTCCCGGCTTCCGTCACCAGCGTCGCGATCGAATCGAGCATGCGCTTGGCCTGGTCGCTGCCGGAGGCGACGCCGGGATCCGCCATCACCCAGTCCAGATCGTGCGGCACGCGCGCCGCCGCCCAGAACCACAGCGGCATCGTCGCGCTTCCGCGCAGCACCAGTCGCTCGCTCCAGGAAGACCCGGCGATGGCGCGCAGCACGTGTTCGAGCGCGGCGGCCTCCGCCTGATGCCAGCGATCCCGCTGGTCGTCGTCGTCGAACGCCGGCTCGTCCTCGCGGAAGGCACGTGCGTAATGCTTGAGCGCGGGATCGAACCGTTCTTCGCCGCCCATCCGCGGCAGGCGGAAGGCATTGGGGTAATCCTTGATCGGTTCGGCCAAGCCATCGCCCTGCGGCCATGTCGCCGCGGGCACGTTCTCCTCGACCGCCGGCGGCGGCGGCGGCGGCGGCTTTGGCTGCGGGTCGCGCGATCCGAACAGGGATTTCAGCCAGTTCATCGGCCATCCTCCGGCAGCCAGCCGGAGTCCAGCGCCGGATTGTCGTCATGGACCACGTATTCGATCTCGACCGACAGGATCGCGAGCGATCGCGGCGCCAGCGCGGAGCGCAATGCGTCGGTGCGGGCCGTGATGGTCGCGAGCCCGCCGTCGCGCGTCCGCAGCGTCGCGAACCGCTCGACCAGCCCGTCGTCGCGCACGCGGCGTGCGTTGCGCGACAGATGGGCCCCATGCGCGTTGGCGGCGCGTGCGAGCGCGGCCGTATCGCAGTCGGACGCGAGCAGCAGCTTCACGTGGCTTTCGAAGTAGTGTCCGGGGTGCAGGCACGGGCCGTGCGTCGGCACGTCGGTATTCCAGGGCGCGGCTTCGATCTTGGTGCGGGTCACGGCGATACCGGCCACCGCGAGCGCCCCGGCGAGGCGATCCGCCTCGGCGCGCTGCCGTTCGAACGGACCACAGCCGCGCCGGGTGAGCATCGGCTGCCGCGGCTGTGCGCCGGCTGGCAGCTGGATCTGCAGGAAGGTCCAGCCATGCTCACGAGCGAAGACCTCGACATCGTCGAGCGCGGCGTCGCCGGCGAGGGGCGACACGGTCAGGTGCGTTTCGTAGCAGTCCCGGTCGCAGGGCTGCGGCGCGGTCCCGGCGGCGTCCTTCATGCCGACGCAGGCGCGGGAACGGCGAGCGGTGGCCTAACCGACATCCACACCCACGGAAATCGCTTCGACGATGCGGTTGAACACCTCGTCCATCGCGCCTTCGCCGTCGACGACCTTCAGCATGCCGCGCTGGCGGTAGAAGTCGACCACGGGGGCGGTGACGTCGTTGTAGACCTGGAGGCGGTTGCGCACGGCCTCGGGGGTGTCGTCCTGGCGGCCCTGTTCGCGGGCGCGGCCGGCGATGCGTTCGACCAGCAGTTCGGTGTCGACGTCGAGCTGGACGGCGTGTTCAAGCTGCTGGCCGATGCGGCCGAGGAGCTGGCCCAGCGCGTCGGCCTGGGCGAGGTTGCGGGGATAGCCGTCGAGGATGAAACCGTGGGCGACGTCGGGGCGGGACAGGCGGTCTTCCAGCATGCCGAGCAGGATGGCGTCGGAGACCAGGTCGCCGCGGGCCATCACTTCCTTCGCCTGCAGGCCGAGGGCGGTGCCGGCCGCGACTTCGGCGCGCAGCAGGTCGCCGGTGGAAATGTGCGGGACCTGCAGGTGGTCCTTCAGACGCACCGCCTGTGTGCCCTTGCCCGATCCCGGGGCGCCGAGAAGAACCAGTCGCATCGCATGCTCCAGACTTTTATAAGGAATTCGAGGGCCCGGGCGCGGAGGCCGCCGGCAGGCCGTGACGCCCCAGCTTAACCGCTCGCCGCCCGCGGCCCAACCGTCTACGACCAAAATCGGAACGCTCGACCGGCCGGGCAGCGCCCGCCGGGCCGCCGGCCGCAAACCGGTAAACTGGCGCGTCCCGCCCGACCCGCGCGGCCGGCGCCCTTCCACTCCATCGATCTCCGACCATGGCATCCGGAACCCTGCTCTACGCCCAGTCCGGCGGCGTCACCGCCGTCATCAACGCCTCCGCCTCCGCCGTCATCGCCGAGGCCCGCGCCCGCAAGGTCAAGGTCCTGGCGGCCCGCAACGGCATCCTCGGCGCCCTGCGCGAGGACCTGATCGATACCTCCAAGGAGTCGATGGCCGCCATCCGCGGCCTCGCCCACACCCCGGGCGGTGCGTTCGGCTCCTGCCGGGTCAAGCTGAAGTCGCTGGAGCAGGACCGCGCGAAGTACGAGCGTCTGCTGGAGGTCTTCAAGGCCCACGACGTGCGGTATTTCCTCTACAACGGCGGCAACGATTCGGCCGACACCGCGCTGAAGGTCTCGAAGCTGGCCGCCGAGTTCGGCTACCCGGTGACCTGCATCGGCGTGCCCAAGACCATCGACAACGACCTGGCCGTGACCGACTGCTGCCCGGGCTTCGGCTCGGCCGCGAAGTACACCGCGGTGTCGGTGCGCGAGGCCGCGCTGGACGTGGCCGCGATGGCCGAGACCTCCACCAAGGTCTTCGTCTACGAGGCCATGGGTCGCCACGCCGGCTGGCTGGCCGCCGCCGCCGGCCTGGCCGGCAACGGGCCGGACGCCGCGCCGCACCTCATCCTGTTCCCCGAGCGCGCCTACGACGAGGCCGACTTCCTGAAGCAGGTGAAGAAGGTCGTCGACCGCGTGGGTTACTGCGTGGTCGTCGCCTCCGAAGGCATCCGCACCGCCGAGGGCCGGTTCGTCGCCGACGCCGGTGGCGGCAAGGACGCCTTCGGCCACACCCAGCTGGGCGGCGTGGCCTCGTACCTGGCCGGCAAGGTCAAGGACGAACTGGGCTACAAGGTCCACTGGACCCTGCCCGACTACCTGCAGCGCTCCGCCCGCCACCTCGCCTCGAAGACCGACCTCGACCAGGCCATGGCCGCGGGCAAGGCGGCGGTGCAGTTCGCGCTGAAGGGCCTGAACTCGACGATGCCGGTGATCAAGCGCACGTCGAACGCGCCGTACAAGTGGAAGATCGAGGCGGCGCCGCTGGACAAGGTCGCCAACCACGAGAAGATCATGCCGGCGAACTTCCTGCGCAAGGACGGCTACGGCATCACCGCCGCCGCCCGCGCCTACCTCGAACCGCTGATCCGCGGCGAAGCCCCGCCGCCGTACGGCCGCGACGGCATCCCGAAGTACGTGACGCTGAAGAACGTGGCGGTGAAGAAGAAGCTGCCGGCGTGGGAAGGCTGAGGGCACCGCTTCCGCACCGCTGACGCCGCGTCGATCGATCGGCGCAGGCCCGGCATGCGCCGGGCCTGACGGACGGGGCTTCTGCCGCGCGCCTGCCCTCTGCCATACTGCGGGCAGGGGGAACCATCATGTCATTCGTATCGAAACGCGCCGCCGCGTTCGCGGCGCTATGGCTGTCCTGCGGCTGCGCATTCGGCCAGGACACGACGCCTGCCGTCGCCACCGCATCGACACCCGCACCACAGTCCACGCCCCAGGCCGCCGCCTGCTGCGTCCTCGCCGACGGCACGCTCGTGCAGATCGAGGTCGCCGAAACGCTCAATACCAAGACCGTGCAGCGCGGACAGCGCTTTCCGCTCCGTCTGGTGGAAGCCGTCTACGCGGGCGACGCCCTGGTGCTGCCCGTCGGCACGGAAGGCGAAGGCGAAGTCGTGCACGCCGAACGCGCCCGCATGGCCGGCAAGGCCGGCGAACTCATCCTCGCCGCCCGCTTCCTGCGGACGCCTTCGGGCGACCTTCCGCTGCGCGGGATGAAGCTCGGCGGCGCCGGGAAGAGCCATGCCGACGCCGCCTTCTGGGTGCCGCTGGTGGGATTCGTCATCAACGGCGGCCAGGTCGAGGTTCCGGCCGGCCCCCGGGCGCAGGCGAAGCGCGCCGGCCAGGCGACCCTGCCGCCGGCAGCAGCGGTGTCGCCCGCCTCCCCCGACGACGCGGGCCACGCCGACCGTGATCCCCAGGCGAGCGCGCAGGAAGGCGCCCGTCCCGCACCGACCGCAGCGGACGCCGTTCCTTCACCCTGATCTCGACCACATCACACCCGGGAGTTTCCATGCGCCAGTTCGCCACGACCGCCCTCGCCGCCGTCGCTCTTTCCATCGCCTTCGGCGCCACCGCCCAGGACAGCGCGCCCGCGGCCGAGCAGCCCGCCGCGCCCGCCGCCACCCAGCCGGCCGAGACCACGGAAGCGTCCGCACTGCCGGCCGGCCTGCAGCCGCCCGCCGAAGGCATGGGCCAGATCGTGTTCTTCCGTCCGAGCAAGATGCTCGGCGCCGCCATCGGCTTCATCGTGCGCGAAGGCGACACCGAACTCGGCAAGCTGCGCAACAACACCTATTTCGTCGCGCAGGTCGCGCCGGGCGCCCACAGCTACGTCGTCCATTCCGAAGCCAAGGACGTCCTGAACATCGAAGTCGAGGCCGGCGAAACCTATTTCGTCAGCGGTGCGATCGGCATGGGCATCCTCGCCGGCCGCCCGAACATCTCGCCGTCCACCCAGGCCGCGTTCGAAGCGGTCGCGGGCAAGCTCAAGCCTGCGAAGCCGCTGAAGGACTGAGTCCTTCCGTCAGGCACCCCACGAAAGGCCGCGCAAGCGGCCTTTCGCGTTTTCCGGTTTCCTCGGTCTGCCGTCGGGAATTCAGGCGGCTGCGGGTCGTCTTTCGATGGCCCGGTCCATCCAGTAAAGCGCCACCGCACCGGCCACGCCGCTCGCCCCGCAGAGCGCCCACACCATCGGGAGATGGGTGAACAGCCACATCGGCAACGCGCCGACGACGAAACCGCCAGCCGCCATCGTCCACATCCACTTGGCACGAAGGCGGCGCATCAGCCAGGCGCAGGGAAGCCCGAGCAGCAACGCATGCACGAACGCCACCACGAAGATGTAGAAGAAAAGCGAGCGCAAGACTCCCAGGACATCGGACCACGCCGGGATTCGCCCACCCGCCAGCAGCAGAATCATGCAGGCCGCGACCGCCGCCGCGAAAGACGCGAAGACCGCCCGGCCGAAACCTGTCGACAGTCGCTTCAGAAGGGCGTTCATGCCGCATGCCCCGGTCGCAGGGCGGCCGTGCCGGGCGATGCCAGGGTGGACTCGCCCATCACCTCCGCCAGCGCCATCCGCAGCATCGCCGGCGCGACGTAGCGGCGGTGGGTGCGGTCGATGAGGCGCATGTAGACCATGCCGAACAGGTTGCGGTTGCGCACGCGGGTGGACAGCGAGAAGCGCACGTCGCCGTTCGCCAAGTGCTCGACGCCGACGCAGGAGCGGAACCGCAGGTGCTTGTCGTCCGCGCCGAGGATCACTTCGGCGCGGCGGCCGTCGGGATCGACGCGCTGCGCCAGCACCGGATGGCGTGCGGCGAATCGCTGCGGCGCATCGCCCAGCAGCGACGACACCGGACAGCCCAGCGGCGAGGTGCGCAGCCCGAGCGGCCTGACCAGCACGTTGCGCATCCGCATCAGCCGCGCGACGCCCTCCGGGGCGTTGTCGACGAAACCGTCGAGCAGGCGAGCGAGCAGCCGCGACGCATCGCGCGAGGGCAACTGCGACGCGGGCACGTCGATCGCGAAGCCGTCCTCGTGGTCGAAGCGGTCGGCGAACTGCGCGCGCAGCAGCGAATCCGGCGCCGGCGCCCCGAGCGCGATCACCGGCCGCCCGCCCGCGATGGCGGAGAATCCCGCCGGCCGCCGCACGCGTGTGGCCAGCGCGCGCAGCCGTCCGGTGCGGGCGCGGGTCCACGCGCAGAGGCAGCCCATCGCCGAACGCCGCTCCTCGTGCAGCGACAGGCGGATCGCCGGCACCCGATCGGGCGCGATCCGCGCCAGCAGCGCCGCCGCCGGTGCCGACAGGCATTCGGTGAGGCTGGGGATGTCGGCTTCGCCCGCCAGCACCTTGCGGCGCAGGTCCGGATCGAGGTCGCCGCCGAGTTCGTCGGTGTGGCAGGACAGCGCGAACAGCGCCGGGTGCCCGGCCGCGGGGTCGGCGGGGAGGAACTGGTGCCAGGTGCCGCCGCCGAAGCGCACGGTGAACAGGCAGTCCGGCGGGATCTCGACATGGCGCAGCGCGTCGACGAAGGCCTGCGGATCGCGGGCGATGGCGTCGGGCGCGGCGGTGGAGAAGCGCAGCAGCGCGCCGCCGCTGCCGGAGATCGCGGTGAACGCGCGATGCCCGGCGTGGCGGTGGAAGGGATGACCCTTCGGGCCGACGACGAAGCTGTAGAGCGCGGTGGCATCGCCGCGGGCGAAATCGCTGGCGCCGATCCGCGCCGAGGGTTCGTCGAGCGCGTCGACGTAATCGGCGTGACCGCGCTGCAGTGCGGCGGTGGTCGCGATCAGCGAGGAACCGGCGCCGACGCCGAGCTGCGCGACCAGTACGACTTCGACGGGAAGACCGCCCGAGCACGAAGGCAAACGGGCGGCGGGGAACGTGCGGACTCTGCGCGCGGCGGCGGTCATGGGCGGGAAGCCTCGTCGAGGTCGAGGTCGGGATCGGAATCGGGATCGGATGCCGTGTCCGGAGCGGCGTCCGCGTCCGGCGGCGGGTTGCCTCCAGCCCGGGCCGCGCGGGCCTGCGCTTCGCGCTTGAGCGGCCGGCCTTGCGGGCACAGTTCGGAGACCCAGGCGAAGACGGTATTCGCGAGGCGGTCGGGTACCAGACGGAAATAGACGAACTGGCCGCGGCGCTCGCGCTCGATCAGGCCGGCGTCTTCCAGCACGCGCAGGTGCGCCGACAGCGCGGGCTTGGTGAAGTCGAAGCGGCTGGCGATCTCGCCGGCCGTCAGCTCGCCGGCATTGAGATAGGCCAGGATGCGGCGCCGGGGCGTGGACGACAAGGCTTCGAAGACGCGATCCATTCGGTTCAACATTTAAGGAATTTCTTAAATCTTTGACTGCCAGCGCCGTCACGTCAACCCCCGGCGGCGAGGCGCATCGCGGGAGGCTGGCGGCGCGCATGCGCGCGCAAATGTGACTGGCCTCAAACTTTCCGGACACCCGTTAGAATGCAGGCACTTGCCGGGGGGAAGTCCATGCCGTCGTTCCGATGCGTCCAGGCGCTCTGCCTCGCGCTGTTGTTCCCCCTTGCCGTCATGGGCGCCGATCCCACCATCTCCCCACCGGGAATCGCGCCGTCCGCGGATCCCGCTGCGGCGCCGGTCGTTGCGACGTATCGCATAGGCGTCGACGACGGGGTCCAGGTCGCGGTGTGGCGCAATCCGGATCTCGGCGTGACCGTGCCGGTACGGCCCGACGGCATGATCTCGGTGCCGCTGATCGGCGACGTGCCCGCCGGCGGCCGCACGCCGCCCGAGGTCGCGAAGGACGTCCAGGAGCGGCTGGCGGCGTACGTGCGCGATCCGCAGGTGGCGGTGATCCTGACCGAGCTGCGCAGCCACGAATACCTGTCGCGGGTGCGCGTGACCGGTGCGGTGCGGCAGCCGGTGTCGATCCCCTTCCGTCCCGGCATGACCGTGCTCGACGCCGTGCTCGCGGCCGGCGGCCCGAACGAGTTCGCCGCGACCGCGCGCACCGTGCTGCATCGCAAGTCCGCGACCGGCGCGCAGGCGATGCCGGTGAAGCTGGACCGGATCCTCGAACGCGGCGAACTGGACACCAACTACCCCGTCGCCGCCGGCGACATCGTCACCGTCCCGGAGCGCACGTTCTGATGGGCGTCCCGACGCTGCCCGTGCGGCGCACGCCGGCCGCGCGCGCCGGTGCGCAGGCCGGCACGCTGACGCCCGGCGAACTGCTGCCGGCGATGCTGCGCGAGGCGCGGCGCTACCAGCTGGTGCTGGCGGCGATCTTCGCCGCGATCGCGATCACCGCGCTGCTGGTCGGGCTGTTCCTGCTGCCGCGCAAGTACATCGTCACCGCCTCGGTGCTGGCGCAGGAAAGCGACATCATCCAGCCGCTGCTGGAGAACCGCGCCGTCTCCACCCGCGCCGTCGACCGCGCCGGCCTCGCGCGGCAGGTGGTGTTCGGGCGCAAGGTGATGGAGAAGCTGCTCGCCGTCGGCGGCTGGCTGGACGAGAAGCCGTCGCCGGTGCAGGAAGACCGGCTGATCGAGCAGCTGCGCGACCGCACGCGCATCGTCAACGCGCGCGAGAACCTGGTGCAGATCACCTACTTCGACAGCGAGCCGGAGCGCGCGTACAAGGTCGCCTCGGCGATGGCGGACCTGCTGATCGACGAAAGCCTGGCCAGCAAGGAGCGCGAAAGCCGCGAGGCCTACGCGTTCATCGACAAGCAGGTCAACGACTACCACGACAAGTTGACCGAGGCCGAAACGAAGCTGCAGGCGTATCGATCCGACAACGCCGACGCGCAGCCGGGCAGCGCCGCCGACGTCAACGCGCGCATCGGCGTGCTGCGCACGCAGGTCGAACAGACGCGGATGGCGATGATGGAGCTGGGCTCGCGCGAACGGACGCTGGCGGCGCAGCTGTCGGGCGAATCGGCGGTGACCGCGGTGCAGACCCGCGAGACGCTGTACCGCACGCAGCTGATCGAACTGCAGAACCAGCTCGACGACCTGCTGCTGCGCGACACCGAGAAGCATCCGGACGTGATCCGCGTGCGCCACCAGATGGCCGACCTGCAGGCGGCGATGGAGGCCGAACAGCGCCGCGCCCGCCAGCCCGGCGCGCAGGACGATGCGCAGGTGCGCGCCAATCCGATGTACCAGCAGTTGCGCCAGCAGCTGGCGCAGGCGCGCAGCGACATCGCTGCGGCGCAGTCGCGCATGGGCGCCTCGCAGAGCCTGCTCGACGAGGAACTGGGCCGCAGCCGCCGCATCGCCGCGTCCGAGAGCACGCTGGCCGAACTCACCCGCGACTACGAAGTGAACCGCGACATCTACCAGGACCTGCTGCGCCGGCGCGAGAACGCGCGGGTATCGATGGAACTGGACCGCGAGCGCCGCGGCCTGACCATGCGCATCCAGGATCCCGCGCAGATGCCGGTGCGGCCCAGCGGCCTGCGCCCGCTGCACGTCGGTCTGGGCGGGCTGGCCGCGGGCATCGCGGTGCCGCTGGGGCTGCTGTTCCTGCTGGTGAAGTTCGACCCGCGCGTGCGCGCGCCGGGGCAGATCGAGCGCCAGGGCAACTATCCGGTGCTGACCGTGGTGCCGCCGAATCGCACGCGTCGCGATCGCCGCCGCGAATACGCGCGCACCGCACTGGCCGCGGGACTGGTCGCCGCGGTCTTCCTCGCCTACGGACTGGCGTATCTCTTCCGCCAGGTGCATGCATGAACGACGGCGCCGACACGCCCGCGGGCGATCGCCTGCTGCCCGCGACCGCGCCCGGCCGCGGGCTGACCACGCGCGAGCTGGAAGAACGCCGGCTGATCCATCGTCAGGAATCCGGCCGGCGCCATGCCGACGCCTTCCGCGAACTGCGCACGCGGCTGCTGTCGCTGGCCGGCCGCAGCTATGCCGAAGGCGGCAACTTCGTCACCCTCGTCGCGCCGGTGCGCCCGGGCTGCGGCGGGAGTTACGTCGCGCGCAACCTCGCCGCGGCCTTCGCCTTCGACGAAACCCGGCAGGCGCTGCTGATCGACTGCGACGCGATGCATCCGGCGCAGCACGAGGCGCTGGGCGTGGGCGGCGAACGCGGCGGTCTGATCGATTACCTCGAGAATGCCGCGCTGCCGCTGGAGGACGTGATCTATCCGACCGGCGTGCCACGGCTGCAGCTGATCCCCGGCGGCCGCATCCGCGAGACGCCCGGCGAAAGCTTCAGCTCGCTGCGCATGCGCGCGGCGATCGACGCGCTGCGCGCCGCGCAACCGAACCGGCAACTGCTGCTCGACGGCTCGCCGGTGCAGGGCTCGCCCGACGCACGGATCCTGTCGGAACTCGCCGATCTGGTCGTCGTCGTCGTCGGCGAAGGCCAGGTCGCCAGCGACGCGATCGACAAGGCCGTCGCCAGTTTCCCGCCGGAGAAACTCGCCGGCGTGGTGTTCAACCGGCTGCCCTGACGCACGCGCCGCGGCCATGCGACCTGCCGTCCTGCGCCGCGTCGCCGCCGTCGCCCTGCTCGCCTGCGCGCTGCCGGGCACCGCCGCCGCGCTGCGCATCGACTACGTGGCCGACCTCGCCGTCGAGCGCGACGACAACGTGCGGCTGACCGACGCGCATCCGATCGCGGCCACCGTGCTGCGCCCGGGATTGGGCTTCAGCGCGACCCACGCCGGCGCCGCGCTGGCGCTGGACCTGGCCGGGCGCGTCGAGCAGTCCCGCTACGACGACGCCCGTTTCCGCGACCATGTGGACGCCACGCTCGACGCCCGCGCGACGTGGACCGCCATCCCGCAGCGGCTGCGCGTGGAGTGGAGCGACAACCTCTCGGTGCAGCCGGTCGATCCGCTGTCGCCCGATGCGCCGGACAACCGCCAGCAGGTGCACGTCAGCTCGATCGGGCCGACGTTGTCGTTCGGCCGCGACGACGGCTGGCGCGGCGATGCGGGCGCGCGCTGGGTGCGCAGCACCGCCGATGTCACCCGGATCTTCGATGCCGACCGCTTCGAGCTGAGCGTGCGCGCGGAACGCCGGCTCGATCCCGACACGCGACTGGCGTTCGACCTCGAGACCCAGCGCGTGGCGTTCCACGACGACGCGACGCGCGACGACGCCGTCGCACGCGACTACCGGCGCACGCAGGCGTACGCGCGCTGGACGCGGGCGCTGAGCCGCTTCGATCTCACGCTCGATGCGGGCCTCTCGCGCCTGCCGGACCTGCACACGCCCGCGGGCGGTGCCGACGCGCGCAACGACCCGCTGCTGCGCGCGACGCTGGCGTGGCGGCCTGACGATCGCCAGCGCCTGCGCGTGCGCCTCAGCCGCCAGTTCTCCGATATCGCCAGCGACCGGCTGGCGGCGGTCAGCGCCGACAGCGGCCTGCCCGACACCGTGCCCGTCGGCGACCTCGTGGTCGACGCCACGCCCTATCTCGAACGTCGTCTGGAACTGGAATACGCACGCACGACCGAACGCTGGCACGTGACGTTTGTGCCGCACGCCAACCGCATCCGCTACGCAGGCACCACGACTTTCGATCGCGACAGCCGCGGCGGCGTGCTGGACCTCTCGTTCCGCGCGCGCCGCACGCTGACGCTCGGCGTGAGCGCCGGCATCGACCGCAGCGACTACGTGCAGCTCGATCGCGTCGACGCGCAGCGCCGCGTGCGCGCCTGGGCACGCCTGCAGCGCAGCCGGCACTGGAGCGTGCAGGCCGAGGTCGAACACTGGCAGCGTCGCAGCACCGTGCCGGGGCAGGACGCCGAGCGCGACACGGTTACGCTGACCGTCGGCTACCGCAATCGCTGAGCGCGGCCGCGCTGCCTCACCGCCTGCCTGCCTCTCCCGAGTCGATCGCGACTCGCGGGCGTTCACGGGCTTCGGGCCGGAAGCGATTCCGGGCTCGTGCTGCCCGAACGCCCCAAACTGAACGCCTCCTGACTTTCGCAAGAGACGGAATTCACAGTTCAGCAAGCACCGGGAGCGCGGCGTCCGACCCGTCACATTTCGGCGGCCTCGCCGCACGCACACTCCATTCAGGTCGCGATCCGGCGACCGACGCGCTGCGCTCCGGTCGGACGGGGGCGCACCAGGGGGCGCGGACAACCCGTTGATCGCAAAGGATGCGAGCCCGAGTGACCGCCATGCCCCCGCGCCAGTTCGCCCCCGCCGCTTCCCGCCCCTCGTCCGCCTTCCGGCTGCGCACCGTCGCCCTCGCCCTGGCGGCCGCCACTGTCGCGGGCCTCGCCGTCGGCGCCCCGCTCAAAGCGATGCTGGACCGCCGCGATGCCCGGCCGGAGACCGTCCGCGCGCCACTGGCCGAGACCGGCCGCCGCGCGACCCGACCCGGGCCGGTGCGCTCGCAGGGCGCGATCAGCACCGCGCAGCTCGCGCAGGTGCCGATGAACCTCACCTTCGTCGACACCGCGCGCACGCCGTACACCCGCTTCAGGACCTGGGTCGACGCCGCGGTCGCCGGCAATCCGGGCTACGCCTACCAGGCGCGCGACTCCGCGCTGATGTACCGCATCACCCGCGACGGCAAGTACTGCACGCACGCGGTCGGCATGGTCGAGAAGCAGGTGGCGCAGGCCGAGACCGCGATCGCCGCCGGCCAGAATCCCGAGGTCGCCTACGACTCCGACCTCGACGTCGGCCCGATGATCGGCGACCTGGCGATCACCTACGACACCTGCGCCGCCTTCCTCACCGCCGCGCAGCGCACGCGCTGGTCGGCCTACGCCGAGCAGGCGGTGTGGAACGTCTGGAACTACCAGAGCGCGAAGTGGGGCACGCGCGCGGCACCGTGGAGCGGCTGGTCGATCGACAACCCCGGCAACAACTACCACTACAGCTTCCTCGAAGCGACGATGTGGTGGGCGCTGGCCTCGCGCAGCAACACGTGGATGGCCCTGCTCAAGACCGACAAGCTGCCGAAGCTGGAGGCCTACTACCGCGCGCTCGGCACCGGCGGCAGCCAGGAAGGCACCGGCTACGGCACCGCGCAGATGCGGCTGTTCGAGATCTACCGGTTGTGGCGCGACGCCACCGGCATCGACCTCGCCAACGCGAACACGCACGAGAGCAACACCATCCGCTGGTGGGTGCACGCCACCGTGCCGACGCTGGACCGCTTCGCGCCGCTGGGCGACCAGTCGCGCAGCTCCACGCCGGACATCTACGACTACCATCGCCGGCTGGTGCTCGAAGCGCGCCACCTCACGCAGGACACCCGGGCCCAGAGCATCGCCAGCTGGTGGCTCAACAACATCAGCGTGCAGCAGATGGGATCGGGCTTCAATTTCCGCTACGACCTGCTGCCCGCGGGAACCGGCGGCACCGCGCCCACCGAGCTGTACTACCTCGGCAGCGGCACCGGGCACCTGTTCGCGCGCACCGGCTGGGACAAGGCCGCGATGTGGATGTCCTACGTCGCCGGCCCGTACATGGAAAGCCACGCCCACCAGGACCAGGGCGCGTTCACGCTGTTCGCCAACGACTGGCTGGCGGTGACCGAGAACATCTGGACCCACAGCGGCATCCAGCAGGGCAGCGAAGTGCACAACACGCTGCGCTTCGAACGCAGCAGCACCAGCGCCTCGCAGTGCGGCAGCCCGGCCAACGACAAGGTCGTCCACCAGTGCTACGGCACCACGTCGACGATGACCGTCACCCCCGGCGCCGCCGGCGCGCTGACCGTCAGCTCCAACCTCACGCCCGCCTACGCCGGCACCACCTACGTGAAGAGCTGGACCCGCGCGCTGGATTTCTCCAACCGCAAGCTCACCGTCCGCGACAACTTCACGCTGGGCACCGGCACGACCGCGACCTTCCAGGTGCAGGTGCCGGTGCAGCCGACGGTCCGCGGCACCACCGTCACCGCCGGCAAGCTGAAGGTGCGGGTGCTGGAGCCCGCCAACGCGACGATCACCCTGCGCAACTGGAACAGCGTCGACGCCGCCGAGTACACCAAGGGCTGGCGCATCGACATCGCCGGCGGCACCACCACGTATCTGGTCGAACTGAGCGAAGGACCGTGAGCACCGCGTCGTCATCGCGATCGATCCCCCGCGCGGCCATCGCGGTCCGTCGCGCCGGGCTGGACGATCTCGGCGACCTCGTCCCGCTGTTCTCCGACTACCGCGCGTTCTACGGCCAGCCGCGCGATCCCGAGACCGCACGGCAGTTCCTGCACGCGCGACTGGGCCGCGGCGAGTCCACCGTCTTCGTCGCGTACGTCGACGGCGTGCAGCACGCGCCGCCGATCGGCTTCGTGCAGCTGTATCCGATGTTCTCCTCGGTGCGCGCGGCGAAGCTCTACATCCTCAACGACCTGTACGTCGCCGAGCACGCGCGCCGCCGCGGCGTCGCGCTGGCGCTGCTGTCGGCCGCGGCCGAGTTCGGCCAGCGCGAGGGCGCGATCCGGCTCGAACTCGAAACCGCGCACGACAACCACGGCGCGCAGGCGCTGTACCGCGGCCAGGGCTGGCGCGACTACGACGAGACGAAGCGCTTCCACCTGCCGCTGGCATAGGCTGCGACCGATCCAGCCCCGTCGCCGCCCGGCCGCCATCGCCGGGGCCGGGACGCCGCCGCCCGACCGGCCAGCCGCTCGATTCCCCGCCCACCGGTTTCGGGCTACCCTGCCGGCCATGACCGCAGCGCCCGACTTCATCCCGCTCTCGCTGTGCGTGCTGACCGTTTCGGACACCCGCACCCTCGCCGACGACAGCTCCGGCGCCTACCTCGCCGACGCCCTGGCCGCCGAAGGCCATCGCCTCCACGCCCGCGCCGTGCTGCCCGACGATCGCTACCAGCTGCGCGCGCTCGTCTCGCAGTGGATCGCCGATCCGGCCGTCGACGGCATCCTCGTCACCGGCGGCACCGGCTTCACCGGCCGCGACTCCACGCCCGAAGCGCTGCTGCCGCTGCTCGACAAGCCGATGCCCGGCTTCGGCGAACTGTTCCGCGCGCTGAGCTTCGAGGAGATCGGCACCAGCACGCTGCAGTCGCGCGCGTTCGCCGGCCTCGCCAATGCGACCTTCCTGTTCGCCCTGCCCGGCTCCACCTCCGCCTGCCGCACCGCGTGGGACAAGATCGTCCGCGCCCAGCTCGACGCGCGCACGCGGCCGTGCAACCTCGCCACGCTGCGGCCCCGCCTCAAGGAGTGACCCCATGTCCATCGGCAACACCCTGCGCCTGCTGACCAAGGCCACCGGCCTGACCGTGACCGACCTGGCGACCGCGATCCCGCGTGCCGGCGTCAACACCGTCAGCGCCTGGCTGAAGGACGAGAAGATGCCCGGCCGCGACCAGATCGACGCGTTGGCGCGCACCTTCGGCGTGCCGACCGGTGCGCTGCTGGCGGAACTCGCCAGCACCTTCGATCCCACCCGCACCAAGGGCGAGCACGGCCTGCTCGCGGCCTACCGCGCGCTCAACACGAAGCAGCAGGGCGCCTTGCTCGAGGTCGCCAAGAGCATGGCCGCCGGCGCCCGCGACGAAAACGACGCGCCCGCGCGCCCCGCCCGGAAACGCGCCCCCGCGAAACGCGCGGTGCGCAAGGCCTGACCCCCTCTCCTGTCATCCCGAGCATCGCGAGGGACCTGCTTTTCAGGAACCTCGGCAAGCGCAAACAGAAGCAGGTCCCTCGCTGCGCTCGGGATGACAATCATCGCTTCGCCGACCGGACCCGTTCCATGAGCAAACCCGACAAACTCAAGCGCAAGGACTACGAGGCCCTGCTCGAACCGATGCAGCGCGAACTCGCCGACATGGCGCGCTGGGCCATGCACACCGGGCAGCGGATCCTGATGCTGATCGAAGGCCGCGACACCGCCGGCAAGGGCGGCGTGATCGGCGCGATCCACGAACACGTCAACCCGCGCCAGTGCCGCGTGGTCGCGCTGCCCAAGCCGACCGACCGCGAACGCACGCAGTGGTATTTCCAGCGCTACATCGCGCACCTGCCCGCCGCCGGCGAGATCGTGCTGTTCGACCGCAGCTGGTACAACCGCGCCGGCGTCGAGCAGGTCATGGGCTTCGCCGACGACAGGCAGGTGAAGGCGTTCCTGAAGCAGACGCCGGAGTTCGAGCGCATGCTGGTCGACGACGGCATCCTGCTGTTCAAGTACTGGCTGTGCTGCGACCAGGCCGAACAGGAAAAGCGCTTCGCCGAACGCCGCGAAGACCCGCTCAAGGGCTGGAAGCTCTCGCCCATCGACCTCGACGCCCGCACGAAGTACGCCGAGTACACGAAGGCCCGCGAGTCGATGCTCGAGGCCACGCACACGAAGCATGCGCCGTGGACCCTCGTCGACTTCAACGACCAGAAGCGCGGCCGCCTCACCCTGATCCGCGACCTCCTCGATCGTCTCCCCGACACCGCGATCCCGCCGGACGTCATCGACTTCCCGCCGCTGGACGGCAAGCCGAAGAAGGAGAAGTATTCGGTGGTGGAGCCGCTGGACGACTACCGCCCGGAATGACGACCGGGCGTCCGCTGCCGCTCGTCGCCCGCGGCGACTGCCACGGCGTTACGCCACGCAAAGGAGCATCATGCGCGCCATCGACACGCTGACCCGATACAAGGCGTGGGCCGACGCGGTCTTCTTCGACTGCGTCTCCGGACTTCAGGAAGCGCAGCTGGTCGCCGCGCAGCCCATCCTCTTCGGCAGCCTGATCCGGACGCTCCATCATTCGTATCTGATGGACTACGCGTGGAAGTGCAACCTGCTGGGCGAGCCGCACGGCCTGACCACGCGCAACCCGGTGGAGCACCCGGACTTCCGTACCCTGCGCGAGCGCCAGGCCACGCTCGATGCCTGGTTCGTCGAGTACGCCAGCGCGCTTCCGGACAGCGAACTCGACGCCGGGATCGAATTCGAGTTCATCGGCGGCGGCCAGGGTCGCATGTCGCGCGCCGACGTGCTGCTGCACGTCGTCAACCACACCACGTACCACCGCGGCCACGCGGCCGACATGCTGTACCACTTCGGCGTGATGCCGCCGGCGACGGATCTGCCCGTGTTCCTCAGAGAAGCGTCGCAATGAGGGCCCCGGGCCTGCGCTGCGGCTCGACGTCAGCGACCGCCGGCATGCACCATCGGTGGCCGCCGCCTCGACGATCCTTCATGACGCCGCTCCGTCTTGATCCACGCGACCTCGTCGATCGCATTGCCGACAGCGCGATCCCGCCGGGCGTCATCGACGTCCCGCCGCTGGACGGCAAGCCGAAGGAGGAAAAGCATTCGTTGGTGGCGCCGTTGGATGGCCACCGCCCGGCATGACGACGGTGCTTCCGCCGACAGGACACTGGCTGCGGATCGTCGCCTACCGCGGTTTCCATGACATTCCACGCCGGGTGCTGTTCATCGACCGCGAATTCGTCTTCTGGCTGCTCAACTGCCCGTTCGATCGGGAACTCGACGACTACGGGCCGGATTTCGCGTTGTTCCGCATCGGCCATGATGCCCGCATCGCGGGGGAACGCCTTCACCATGACGGGCTGGAAGAAGACCCCCCGCCACCGGACGCACGCTTCCCGCTGTCGCGCGTCGAATTCGACGAGACCCGACGCGAGCGGGTGTTCCTCCATCGGGACCCGGCGTGTCCGTCGCGCGCGCTCGATTAGGGGTGATGGGTTGCGATCTGCAGCCCCGTCATCGCCGGCTCCGCTGCAGGGCGATAAGCCCGAGCACGCAGGTTGCAGTGACCGCGTAGGGTGCGGTGAGCGCAGCGCCCCCCACCCCAAGAGGGTCACCAATCAAACACAAGGCCTCCTTTACAATCGTCCCGCACCCGACACGCCAAGACGGTGGGGTG
>JBQCJG010000239.1:0-2862 GCA_051952955.1 Lysobacteraceae bacterium
CCGGGGACGCAACCCTCCGGGAAGCCCGTCCGCAGGCGCGATCCGGCGTTGCGTCCCTTGCCAAGGCCACCAGCCTTGGCGGCGGGCCGCGCCTTGGCTCGCGCCTGCGGACGGGCTTCGCGGCGCATGGAAAAGTGCATGACACGCTCTAGAATGCCGGCATTCCCGGCCCCGGAGCCCGCATGACCGCCCCCCTCCATGTCGTCGTCCTCGCCGCGGGCGAGGGCAAGCGGATGAAGTCCGCGCTGCCCAAGGTGCTGCAGAAGATCGCCGGCGTGCCGATGCTCGCGCACGTGATCGACAGCGCGCGCGCGCTCGACCCGGCCGGCATCCACATCGTCTACGGCCACGGCGGCGACGCCGTGCGCGCCGCGTTCGCGAATGCGCCCGACCTGCGCTGGGCCGAGCAGGCGCAGCAGCTCGGTACCGGGCATGCGGTGCAGCAGGCGATGCCCGGCGTGCCCGACGATGCGCGCGTACTGGTGCTCTACGGCGACGTGCCGCTGATCCGCGCCGAGACCCTGCGCCGGCTGCTCGATGCGCCTGGCCGCCTCGCGGTGCTGGTCGCCGAAGTCGCCGATCCGACCGGCTACGGTCGCATCCTGCGCGACGCGCAGGGCCGCGTCGCGTCGATCGTCGAGCACAAGGACGCCGACGAGGCCACGCGCCGCATCCGTTCGATCAACACCGGCATCATCGCCGCCGACGCCAATGCGCTGGTGCCGTGGCTGGACCGGCTGTCGAACCGGAACGCGCAGGGCGAGTACTACCTCACCGACGTGTTCGCGATGGCCGCCGACGAATTCGTGCCGGCCGAGATCGTGGCCGTGCACGATCCGATGGAAACCGAGGGTGCGAACGACCCGTGGCAGCTCGCGCAGCTCGAACGCGCGCTGCAGCTGCGCCGCGTGCGCGCGCTGTGCGCCGACGGCGCGCGCTTCGCCGACGTCCACCGCGTCGACGTGCGCGGCCACGTGACGGTGGGCCGCGACGTGGAGATCGACGCGAACGTGGTGTTCGAAGGCACGGTCGTGCTCGGCGACGGCGTGCGCATCGGCCCGTTCTGCCGGCTGAAGGACGTCGCGCTCGCGGCAGGTACCGAAGTGCGCGCGCACTGCGACCTCGACGGCGCGCGCACCGAAGGCGCGGTACAGATCGGTCCGTTCGCGCGGCTGCGCCCCGGCACCGTGCTCGCCGACGGCGTGCACGTCGGCAACTTCGTCGAGACCAAGAACGCGACGCTCGGCGTCGGCAGCAAGGCCAACCACCTGACCTACCTCGGCGACGCCGTGGTCGGTGCGGGCGTGAACGTCGGCGCCGGCACCATCACCTGCAACTACGACGGCGCGAACAAGTCGACGACGACGATCGGGGATGGCGCCTTCATCGGTTCCAACGCCGCGCTGGTCGCGCCGGTGACGATCGGCGCGAATGCGACCATCGGCGCGGGCTCCACCATCGTCAAGGACGTGCCGCCGGGCACGCTCGCGATCGCGCGCGCGCGGCAGGCGACGGTCGATGGCTGGAAGCGGCCGGTGAAGAAGCCGAAGCCGTGACCGCGCATATGCTTCGGTAGAGCGGCCTTCAGGCCGCTGCTTTGGTTCATCGGCAGAGCGGTCTGACCATCACTTCGCTGTCGAAACACCAGGCCACTGCTTTCGATCGCATCGCGGAAACAGCAGCGGCCTGGTCTTCAACAGCCGAATGGCTGGTCAGGCCGCTCTACCTGAGCATTACTGCGTGTCGTGGACTCACTTCGCCGGCAGCGTGAGCCCCACCCACAGCCCGCCGCCGTCGCGGTTCTGCAACGCGATGCGGCCGCCGTGGGCTTCGATGATGTCGCGGCACAGCGCGAGGCCCAGCCCGGTGCCGTGGCGCTTGGTCGAGTAGAACGGCAGCAGCGCCTGCGCCAGCACCGCATCGGTCATGCCGCTGCCGCGATCGAGGATGTCGATGCGCCAGGCGTCGGGCTGGCGGCGCAGCCGCAGCTGCACGTCCTCCGGCGCCGAGCCCGACTCGTGCGCGTTCTTCACGAGGTTCAGCAGCGTCTGCTCGAACTGCGCGGCATCGGCCTGGAACACGCCGTCGCCGTGCTGCCCGTCCCACGCGAACTCGACCTGGCTGCGCAGCTGCGCGAGGAAGCGCGACCATTCCAGCGACTGCAGCCGCGGCGCCGGCAGTTTCGCGAAGCGGGCGTAGTCGCGGATGAACCCTTCGAGGTGGCGCGCGCGCTCCTCGATCGTCGCCAGCGCGTTCGGGATGCGTTCGAGCTGGCCGCGGCGCATCAGCTCGGCGCTGGAGTGCGCGAGCGAGGCGATCGGCGCCAGCGAGTTGTTGAGCTCGTGGCTGATCACGCGGATCACCTTCTTCCACGTCTGCACTTCCTGCCGGCGCAGTTCCGCAGTCAGCTGGCGCAGCAGGATGAGTTCGTGCCGGCGGCCGTTGAGCAGGAAGCCGCGGCGCGAGAGGTGGAAGATGTCCTCGTTGTCCTCGTCGCCGACCGCGAAGATGCCGTCGCCGCCGCGGTCGAACGCATCGCGCAGCGCCTGCGGCGTGCGCGCCAGCACGTCGTCGAAGGTCTGGCCTTCCAGTCGCCGGCCTTCGCCCAGCAGCTTGCGCGCGGCGAGGTTGCCCAGCACGACGCGGCCCGCCGGTTCCAGCAGCACCATCGCCACCGGCGTGTTCTGCACCATCGTGTCGAGCAGCAGTTCGCGCTGCACCAGCGACACGCGCTGCTCGCGCAGGGCGTCGCCGAGCGCGTTGTGCGCGCCGACCAGTTCGACCAGGTCGCTGTACTTGTCCCAGGTGATGCCGAAGCTGAAGTCGCCGTCGCGGTAGCTGGCGACGGTGCCGGCGAGGGCG
>JBQCJG010000240.1:0-5018 GCA_051952955.1 Lysobacteraceae bacterium
CCAGCAGGGCGCACGTCGTCGCGAAACGGGGGATCGCGGCGCTCACGGCTTGCGGCCGAGGCCGGTGCGCAGGTCGCCCTCGTACCGCGGCAGGGTCACGCCATGGCCGCCGCGGCCATTGCCGCGACCGCCGCACTCGCCGCCGAGGACGCAGAAGAACATCGCCGTTTCGCGCTGCCACTGCGCCATCACGTGGAAGATCGCGTTCTGTTCGACCGTGCCCTGGAAAGCCTGCGCACCCGGGCCGCGGGCGTAGATCGCGACGTCCTCGGCGGCGTGGGTTTCCGACGCCAGCGGCACCGTGGCTTCCTGCAGGAAGTTCGGGTCGGCGGTGTTCGTGGCGCTCAGGTCCGGGCGCACCGCGCCGCGGTAGCCGGGGCCGTTGGCGTAGCCCAGCGTGGTGTAGGGCTTGCCGTTGGCGTCCAGCGCCAGCGCGCCGTCGGTGACCACCTTGCCGAGGATGTCGTTGCCGCGATCCGGGTAGCCGGCGACGGTGAAGGTGTGGCTGTGGTCGGCAGTGACGATGATGAGCGTGTCGTCGGCGGAGGTCTTGCGCGTGGCGGCGCGCACCGCGTCGGACAGCGCGATCGCGTCGGTCAGCGCGCGGCTGGCGTTGCCGGCGTGGTGGGCGTGGTCGATGCGGCCGCCCTCGACCATCAGGAAGAAGCCCTTGTCGCCGTTGCCGGCGCGCAGCACGTCGATCGCCTTGCTCGTCATCTCGGCGAGGCTGGGCTCCTGGCCGGCATCGCCGGCGCGATCCTGCTCGTACTCCATGTGCGAGCGCTCGAACAGACCGAGCAGGTGATGCGTGCGGCGCGGGTCGATCGCGTCGAACTGGGCCTTGTTCCACACGTAGGCGGCGTCGGCGCGCGACCGCGTCCACTCGGCGGGCAGGTCGCGGCCGTCCTTGCGGCGGCCCTTGACGCCGGCGTCCTCGGGATCGTTCTGGGTGCTGGGGATGAAGTAGCTGCGGCCGCCGCCGAGGGCGACTTCCAGGCCGTCGCCGTACGGGAATTCGATCAGCTGGCGGGCGATGTCCTTGCAGCCGTTGGCCTTGGCCTCGGCGGTCAGCTCGGCGTCGCGTTACCATTCGCGGTTCGGCGTGTGCGCGGAGGTCGCGGCCCGCGTGGCGTGGGTGATGCGGGCGGTGCTGACGATGCCGGTGGACATGCCCAGCGCCTCGGCCACTTCGAGGTAGGTGGCGACGCCCTTCCCGTGCGCGGAGGCGCAGTCGTCGTAGGTCGCGCGCTGGTCGACGCTCAGCACGCCCTGCAGGGTCTTGATGCCGGTGACCATCGCGGTCATGGTCGGCGCGGAATCCGGGGTCTGGCCGTTCACCGAGTAGGTCTTGGACAGGCCGACGTAGGGGAAGCGCTCGAAGCTCAGCGCGTTCTCTTCGCCGGTGGCGCCACGCAGCTGGCCTTCGCGGATGCGCGCGGCGGCGATCGTCGACAGGCCCATGCCGTCGCCGACGAACAGGATGACGTTCTTGGCGCGGCCGGGCTTCGGGTGCAGCGCGGCGCCCTCGCGCGCGGCGCGGGCGCCCTCGGCGAACCAGCGCTGGGCCGATTCGCCGGCGGCCGCGGCCGGCGCGCGGGCGGCGCCGCGGGCGGCGGTCTTGCCGCGGATGTGTTCGGGATTGGCGGCTTCGCCGGGGGCGGCGGCGAGCGCCGCGCCGATGGCGCAGGTCAGGATCAGGGCGTGACGGAACATGCGGGGGCCTTCCGGTGGGGGAACGCCGGCACCCTAGAGGCCGCACATGGCGGCGGCATGACGCAGGCATGGCATCGGGTCGACAGCCACAGGCAGCGCGTCGACGGCCTTCCGGAACGGAGGGATCGGAACAGGCATGCGCGGCCTCGAGGATGCGCTCCGGCTCGCGGTCGGTGATCCTCGGGATCACGGCGCCACCATCGTGCCGACCGGCACGCCGGCCTCGTGCAGCGCCTGCACGGTCTTCAGCGGCGCGGCGGCGCGCGGCTCCAGCTTCGACGGCAACTTGTTGTCGAGCGAAGTGCTCGACACGGACAGCGACGCGAGCCCCTCGCGCGCCATCGGCGCCAGCAGCTCGAGATCGCGCATCGGCCCGTCCTGGGCGATCAGGTGACCGGGTGCCGCGTTTCGGCGAACACGTCCAGCCGCTCACGTCCAGCCGCTGTCGCGCGATGCGCTACTTGCGCTCGATCGGCTGGGCGGCGTCGGTGCTGATGCCGAGCGCGATCGGCGCGCAGCGGCACGACGTCTTCGCCACCTCCGCGCCCAGCAGCCCCGGCGGCGTTGGTCTCGACGTACAGCCTGCTCTCGGAATCCAGTCCCGGGCAGGTCGGCTGAACGGCAGAACGGAGGCGGTAACGACGCAAGCCTTCTGTTAGTATTATTGCTAATGAATGCGTATCCGGCCTGACGATGCCTGACGACCCCTCAACGCAAGATGCGCGAAAGCCTCTCGCTTCCATCAAGGGTCGGGGGGCGGCCTCGTCTGTGCCCGGTCGTTTTGCCGTGACGACCGCTCAAGGTGCGGACGACGGCTGGGGATCGGTCTACGAAGACATCGAATCGACGGGCCGTCCCCGGACATCCGTGACGGATGAAGTCGCGAAGAGCATCATCAGCCGCAACGATTCTCCGGATATCGGTTTTTCCCAGTCGGTGAATCCATTCAGGGGTTGCGAGCACGGATGCGTCTATTGCTTCGCCAGACCCTCGCACTCGTATCTCGGCCTGTCGCCGGGTCTTGACTTCGAGACCCGGATCTTCGCGAAGCCCAACGCAGCGGAATTGTTGCGCGCAGAGATATCGCGCCCCTCTTACCGGTGTTCGCCGATCGCGCTCGGCATCAACACCGACGCGTACCAGCCGGCCGAGCGCCGCTACGGGATTTCCCGTGCCTGCCTCGAAGTGCTGGCTGCCGCAAGACACCCGGTCAGCTTCGTCACCAAGTCGGCCTTGATCGTGCGCGACGTCGATGTCCTCGCCAGGCTGGCCGAAGACAATCTCGTCTCCGTGTACTTTTCCGTGACGACGCTGGACAACCATCTTTCGGCAAGGATGGAACCCCGGGCTGCGGCGCCGCATGCGCGCCTGCGTGCGATGAAATCGCTGCATGAGGCAGGGGTTCCTGTCGGGGTGCTGGTGGCGCCCGTCATTCCGATGATCAACGACGGGGAACTCGAACACATCCTCGAGGCCGCTCGGGAACACGGCGCGCGCGCGGCCGGCTTCGTCCTGCTCCGCCTGCCACATGAGTTGAAGCATATCTGGCGGGAGTGGCTGGAGCTCCACTTCCCGGACAGGGCCAGGCATGTCATGAGCCTTGTGCAGCAAATGCGAGGCGGAAAGGACTACGACAGTGCGTTCGGCAAGCGAATGCGGGGAGAGGGCCCGTTTGCCCAGCTTCTGCAACAGCGCTTTTCCAAAGCGCACAAACGCCTTGGATACGGGCGCATGCCACCGCTGGAAACGCATCGATTCCTGGCGCCGCCTCGTGATTCAAGCCAGTTGACGCTTTTCTAGCGGGCGATGTGCCAGGCCGCCGATCTTGCAGGACGCGCGTCCCGGTGAAGGATCGCGACATGGAAGCATTCGCGGAATCAGAACGAAGACATGCTCTCCTGCATACGTGCGCATCTGCGACCGGCGGCGGGGACCGCGTCGAGGCTGCGCCCGCCGCGCGCGACTACTTCTTCACCAGCTCCACGCGCCGGTTCTGCGCCCGCTCGGACTCCGAATCGTTGGGCGCCACCGGATGCGACATGCCGTAGCCGCGCCCGGTCAGGCGCGCCGCGTCGATGCCGGCCGCCCCGAGGTAGGCCACCACCGATGCGGCGCGGCGTTCGGACAACCCCTGGTTGAATTTCTCCCCGCCGATCGCGTCGGTGTGGCCGTCGACGAAGAACGTCCACTCCGGGTGCGCCTTGAGAATCGCCGCCACCTTGTCCAGCGTGGGGCGGGATTCGGCGCGGATCGCGTCGGAATCGAAGTCGAAGTTGATGCCGTACAGCACCGCCTTGCCGTCGTCGGCCAGGTCCTGCTCGATCGCATCGCGGACCACGTCTGCGGTGCCGTCCAGGTCCCGCAGGTGCGGGCAGTTGCCGATCGCGTCCGCGGTCTTCTGGCCGATGTAGAAGCGGTCGTAGGCCTTGGTGGTCGGCGTCGCCGACCAGCCCCACCACGTGCTCAGCAAGGTCTTGCAGTCGTCCACCACGTTGATGGCGAGGAACGAGCGCTTCTCGCCCTTGGCGCGGTCGCTCTTGCCGGAAGCCACCAGCGTCATCGTGCGGCCGTCGATGGTGCCTTCCATGATGCCCTCGTCCTCGGCGTAGCACCCGATGATGGCGTTGCCGTCCTGCTTGAGGTGCAGCTCGCCGATGGACTCCATGCGGTAGGTGCCGCTCACGCTGGGGATCGGCGTGCGCGCCTCCTGCGTGCCGTAGCCGGAGAGTTCCTTGGTGAGGATGAAGCGTGTGGAGCCGAAATTGTTGCGCGCCGTATAGCGCACCCAGCGCGCGGGCACGCGCTCGGCAACCTCGAACACCTGCCCGTCCACGCCGCCGCGGCTGGCCGAATCCTGCAGCGTGGCCTCCAGCACGGTGCGGAAGCCCTCGGTGGCCGAGGTGTCGGACACCTCGATCCGCACGTCCTTCGCGCTGCTGCCGTCCAGATAGGTGGGAGAGGCGGTATCGAACACGAACGTGGTGAAGGTGGTGCGCGCCGGCAGCGCCAGCGTGACGCTCTGGTCGGTGACCTGGCCATCGCCGGTCTGCCAGGCGAAGCCGCTTTCGTCGATGAGCTGGCGCGCGCCGGAATCGGAGCTGCGCGACTCGCTGGTCTTGTCCACGATGATCGTGCCCGCGCCGAAGGCGAGCCAGTCGCGGCCGCGGTCCGTGGGCGCGGCCGGCGCTGCCGGGGCGTTCGCCGCGGGCGGGGCCGCCCGGGCGGCGGGCGCCCGCGGCCCCGCGGACCCCCCCGCCGCCGCCGGGGGGGGCCCCGGGGGGGGGGGGCGCCCCCCCCCCCCCCCC
>JBQCJG010000241.1:0-24907 GCA_051952955.1 Lysobacteraceae bacterium
GCGACAGGGGGGCGCGCTCCCTGCGCGCCGGCGTGGGCGCCCGCGCGTGGCGCCCGTGCGGCTGATCGCGCACCGTGCGTGCCGGCGCCGGGCTAGCGCGAGGGGCGCCGCGCTCCCGCCACGCGACGCACGATGCAGCCAGGGAGGCCGGCATGTCGCGGTTGAAGAACGTCCGCACGCGTCACGCCCTCAGCCGGATCGGCCGGGACGAATTCGAACGCGTGCTCGCCGCGTACTACCGCGACGTCGGCTGGTGGGTCGAGCACGTCGGCACCGGCGGCACGGGCGCGACGTTCGACGGTGGCGTCGACCTGCGCCTGCGCCGCGATGCGGAGGTCGTGCTGGTGCAGTGCAAGCACTGGAACGCGAAGCAGGTGACGCACAACGCGGTGCACGAACTGCTCGGCATTCTCGTCACCGAGGGCGCGACCGGCGCGATCCTGATCACCAGCGGCGAATTCACCGACGCCGCGATCGCCGCCGCGCAGCGTACCGACAAACTGAAACTCATCGACGGCCGCGGCGTGCGCGACATGCTGGGGTACGACGCGTTCGCACCGCCCGACGCCGCGCCGGAGGCATCGCCGCGTCGCAGGTCGCCGCGTCCGGGCGCGGGCTTGCGTCTGCTGCCGGCGCTGGTCGCGCTGCTGTGCGCGATCGGCTTCGTGCTCGTGGTGCGCGAGATGCTGGCGCGCACCGCATCGACCGCGGGCGACCCGCCTGTCGTCGAAGCGCACGCGATGCCGGTCGTCGTCGCGCCACCGGCCATCGCACCGGCGCCGGCGCCGCCACCCGTCGAAGCGCCGCCGCCACCCACCGCGGCCGAGGTCCGCGAATCGAAGCGCAAGGCCGACGAAGCGATGCGGACGATCGAGGACACCACGCCGGAGATGTAGTGCTCGCGCCACGCGCGCATGCGCACGGGCATGCGTTGCGCATGGCCGCGATCGTGCGCGCCATGCGCGATGCCGGTCGCGATCACCACGAGTTCATCCAGCTGTACCCGGCGGCGCCGGGCCTGAACGCGTGCGGCGCATGCGGCGTCGCACGGCAACGGCGTTCCGATACTGTCCTCCCGCGCCGTGTGCGCAAGCGTGTCCGGTGTCCCATGCAACCGTCGACCCTCGCCAATCATCTCTACGTCGAAGACCGTTCGATCGCGCGTCCGCCGATGCGGTGGCGCACGTCGCCCATGTCGCGCGCGGTGCAGCGCGCGCGCAGCGGCCTGTGGTTCCGCACTGCGGCGATCTTCCTGGTGTCGCTCTCCGCGGGCTTGCTGGGGCTCAATGCGGTCCTGTTGCTCAACGCGTCGGCGAACGAGCCCGCGGACGCGGCGTTCGGCCGCACGGAGGCGGTGTCCGCCACCGCCTTGCCCGCGCCGACTGCACCGATGCAGGGCGTGGTCGCGAATGCCGCCGGCGTGGGTCGCGTGATCATCGCCGAACCGCTGCCGGTGGCGACGCTGACCACCGATGCCTACACCGTCGTCGGCAACGGCGTGCAGGCGTCTTCCTATCGCATCGCCGCCGGCACGACGGCGGCGGGATCGACGTCGCGCGCTGCGTCGGACGGCCCGCTGTCGCCGCTGTCCGCGCCGGTGCCGGTGAATGCGTCGCCCGCGATGGCGCCCATGCCCGCCGACGAGGCCACGCGCAACGCCGACGAGGCCATGCGGGTGATCGCCGCGAGCACGCCGTCGGTCGATCGCGCACGCGCGCACGATCCCGCGCTGGTCGGCGACGCCGATGCCGCGCCGGCCGGATCCGCGACCGCGGAACCCGGCGTGTGGTACGGCGACGCCGGGATGCAATGAGGCCCCGGTTGCAGGCGCGCGCTCAGCTGCGCTTCGCGCGCCCCATGCAGCGGCGATAGCGGCCGTCGACGCGCTTCGCGAACCATTCGGTCGTGAGGTGGCGCGTGATCTTCGGGCTGTGCAGGTCGATCTTCGGCAGCAGCGCGCGCGGCAGCGGCTTGCCCGCGCGCTTGTCGGCCAGTGCGAACGTCTTCGCGTACAGCGCGGTGTCGGCGAACGAGGCGTCGGTCCCGTCTTCCAGGTCGCTGCGGATCTGCGCCGGCGTCATCCCGAGCTTGCCGGCCAGGGCGAGCGCGGCGGTTTCGGTCGCGCCCTGGCGGCTGCCGTCCGCGCCCTTGCCGTAGCGCACGAGGTCGCCGTCGAGCTGCAGCGTCCCGCCGCCGATCACGCGCAGTGCGTTCTGGAAGGCGGCGTTGCGACTGGCGTAGTGACCGGCGTTGAAGTCGGCGAAGCGGTACACCGGCTTGTCGTACGGCGCGTCGTAGCCCAGCAGGTGCGCGATGCCGAAATACGTGCCGCCGCGGCGCGTGAACACCTCGTGGCGCACCGAGCCGGCGAAGGCGTACGGATACGGATGCCGCTTGACGTGGTCTTCGGCGAAGGCGATCGAGACCTGCATCGGCCCGCCGGTGTGCACGGGATTCGCGCGCGCCAGCAGCCGCGAGCCCATCGGCACCTGCGCGATCATCTCCTCGAAGATGTCGCTGAGCTGGCGTTCGGTGCGCGCTTCGGCGATGCGCGTTTCCCAGGTGTCGCCGCCGGGGGATCGCAGCTGCAGCGCACCGCGGACCGCGAACGCGGGGATGTGGTAGCGCGCCGCACGCGCTTCGATCTCCTTCAGCGCGATCGCGCCGAGCCCGGGCACCGCGGGATCCGCGACGAAGCCCGATTCCTGCTCGATCACCGCGATCGCGGTGCAGAGGTTGGCGGACGAGGGATCGATGTCCAGCGCGGTGAACGCGGACTGCAGATCCGTGGCCCAGCCGGCGCGGTCCTGCACGTTCGGCGGCATCAGCCGCTGGAGGCGGGCGCGGACCTGTTCGGGGGTCGACGCGTCGTCGCCCGCGCAGCCGGCGAGCACGAACGCCACGCAGAGCGCGAGGAACAGGCAGGACGCGACGCGGCGCGCGCGGAACGGGGCAGGGGCGGTCATCGCCCGCGACTGTAGCCGCGGGCACGGGCGCCGGGAAGGCGGTGCGGGGGCGTCACCGCCGTCACCGGGGCGGTGCGGCGGTGCCCGATTCAGCCGGCGGCGTCCGGCGCGGGGCTGCCCGCGCGGTCCAGGCGATCGTGCACGTCGCGCCAGTCCTCGTCCGCGGCGGGACGCTCCAGCCAGATCGCGTCGACGCCGGCGGCGTCGGCGGTGTGCAGCGCGTCGTACAGCAGGCGGGCATAGCCGGCCTTGTCGGCGGGCATGGCGATGCGCAGCGCCACGCCGGCTGCGGGCAGCCCGTGCAGATCGGGCGTCTGCGCGAGCAGGGCGACGCGCGCATCCGCGGGCAGCGTCGCCAGCCGCGCGTGCAGGGCATCGGTGGCGAACACGTGCAGCGGCGCGTGCGGGCGGTAGTGCACGGCGACGTTGCCGGGCACCGCGGCGTCGTGGGTCTCGGGGAAGGCGACGGGCAGGCCCAGCACGTCCTCGAGCCGGCGGCGCGTGATCGGCCCGGCGCGCACGATCCGCGGCGCATCGCCGGTCAGGTCGACGATCGTCGATTCCAGCCCCACCGCGCACGGGCCGCCGTCGAGCACGGCGTCGATGCGGCCGCCCAGCCCGGCCAGCACCTGGTCGGCGGTGGTCGGGCTCAGCCGCTGGTAGGGATTGGCCGACGGCGCGGCCACGCCGCTGCCGAGGGCACGCAGCACGCGCAGCAGCACCGGATGGTCGGGCATGCGCAGGCCGATGCTGGCGCGGCCGCCGGTGGCGGCGTCGGGCACGCGGTCGGCGCGGTGCAGCAGCAGCGTGAGCGGGCCCGGCCAGAACGCCGCGGCCAGCCGGCGCGCGGTCTCGGGCACGTCGCGCGCCCAGTCGTCCAGCCACGCCGCGTCGCCGAGGTGCACGATCAGCGGATGATTCGGCGGCCTGCCCTTGGCGGCGAAGATCCCGCGCACGGCGTCGGGGTTCATGGCATCTGCGGCGAGGCCGTACACGGTCTCCGTCGGCACCGCCACCAGCCGGCCCGCGCGCAGCAGGCGCACGGCCTCGGCGACATCGGCGTCCCGTGAGGCGTCGAGGCGGCGGGTGGCGAAGGGGGCGGCAGGCATCGCGACAGGGTAGCAAACCGGCCTCGTCCGGCTGTCGGTCATGCAGCGCCGGTACGGGGGGACTAAGATGCGGATTCGCCCTGTTTCCCTGTCGAAGGAGACTCCCCATGGCCACCGGTTGGGCCGGCGACGGCGCCGTGCAGGACCAGATCGACGCGACCGTGAAGGACGGCATCGCGCGTGCGCGCAGTCGCCTGCGCCAGGGACCGGGCCTGGAGCGCTGCGAAGAATGCGATGCGCGCATTCCCGAAGCGCGCCGCCAGGCGATTCCCGGCGTGCGCCTGTGCGTGCCCTGCCAGGACGCGCACGACCGCGAGGAGGGCGGCCACGCCGGCTACAACCGCCGCGGCAGCAAGGACAGCCAGTTGCGTTGAGCGTCGCACCGGCGCGGCGGCATCGATGTCGCGCATCGCGACGGCGTCGCTGCAAGCCGTGATCGATCGCGCTCGCGGGTGTGCGGCGCGGCGCGGACCGCCCGTCGCCGCCTTGCGTGACCGGTGTCCTGTTTCGCCGTTCCTGCTGGCCGTCACCCGCGGTGCGGGGCGTTGGACCGGATGGCGATCGCCGATCGCCAGGCGGTTCATCGGATGGAGCGCCCGATGCGCGCAAGGCGCGCAGGCATCACGCAGCAGCGGGGCCGGAGCCGGCCCCGTGCGCCGGTCGCCCGTGTCCGCGGACCGTCTTCCTGGAGTCCCTCGAAAAGGAAGACGCACATGAACGCATCCAGAAAGGACACGATACCGGCGGCGGCACTCGCGCTCGCCTGCCTGGCGCTGCTGCCCGCGGCCGCGATGGCCTCGAACTGGGAGATGACCTCGGGCCTCGCGACCCAGAAGGAAGTCCACACCGGCAACCGCGAGGTGCGCGCCTGCGCCGGCGGCGGCGCGGTCAGCGTGGGCACGGTCACCCTGCCCACCGGCAGCACCGACCTGCTGATCGAACGGCTGAACGTCTCGGCGGGCCTGATCTGGCGCAACCAGTACGACACCGGCGGCCGCCCGGAACGCGCGGCCAAGGTCGCCGAGTTCCGCGACGGCACCGGCTTCGCGGTCGTCGGCAGCCTCGACCCGGTGCCCGGCGGTGCGCTCAATTCGTACTTCACCATCACCAAGTTCGACTGCAGCGGCAATCCGGTGTGGCGTTTCTTCTATGGCGACACCGTGGACTACAACAGCGGTTTCGACATCCTGCAGACCGGCTCGGGCGATGCCGCGGCGGGGACCGCCGCCGGCGACCTGGTCGCGCTGGGCAAGTACTACAAGCCGGCGGCGGGCGGGCTGCCGGCGGTCTACCGGGCGCGGATCGCGCGCACCCGCTCGGCCGGCGCGGCGATCTGGGTCCGCGATTACCAGGCCGCGATCGCCGGCGACTTCGAGCTGCAGGCCATCGCCGAACTGCCGCCGGTCGCGCCCAGCCTCACCGGCGACCTCGTCGCCGTCGGCAAGCTCAACGGCGAGACCACGCTGATGCAGGTCAACGGCAACAACGGCAACGTCGTCTGCACCGCGCGGACCACCGGGCTGGGCACCGCCCAGTTCCACGACGTGGTCGGGGTGAAGACGACCACCACCCCGGAAGTGCTGGCGATCGGCGAGACGACGCCGGCCTCCGGCGGCACGCAGCAGGTCTACCTCGCGCGCTTCGTGTCCAACTGCCTGCTCCGCGTGCACACGGTCTGGGGCAGCAGCGGCGACCGGCAGATCGGCTGGAGCAACGATCTCACCCTCGCCACGACCTACACCGGCGCGCCGGCCGGCGTGCTGGTGATCGCCGGCGAGGTCAACGGCCCGTACGGCACGCAGGCCAACAGCCAGGACGCCTTCACCCACCTGGCCCACCCGCAGAGCCTGCTGCCCTACGTGCTGCCGACCGGCGCGCCGGTGATCGGCAAGCGCTACGGCACCCAGGGCCCGCTGGCCGAGAAGGCCTACGCGGTGTCGGCCGGCAGCAACGGCGCCTATTTCGCCGGTTCGACGTCCACCGACTGGCTGGCGAACGGCGATCCGCTGCATGCGCTGACCGTGCGCCCCGATGCGAGCGGGTTCAAGACCGTGTGCTCGGTCGACTGGAACCCGCCCGCGAACGCACTGCCGCTCTCCAGCGGCATCGTCGATGTCACGCTCATCGCGAAGACGTTCAACCAGCTGCCGGTGCCGACCCGCATCCCGCTGCCGAACCAGCAGCCGTGCTGCGCGATCGTGCCGTGACGACCGTGAAGTGACGTGACGTGCACTGGTGTGCGTCCGTCGCCGCCCGGCGGACCGGGACGACCGCGTCGTCCCGGTCCGTGCGGGGGATCGGCTATCCTGCGGCCGCCGCAGACGGCATCGCAGGGGGCGCCATGGGCAGCATCGACACGCCACGTCGCGGCATCGCAGCGCGGGTACGCAACTTGGCCGGGCTGCTGCTGGCGCTGCTGCTTTGCGCCTTGCCGGCGCAGGCGATCATGCGCGAGGTCGACCCGGGCAAGAGCCCGCGGCTCGGCGCCGACGAAGGCCTGCTGCTGATTGCCGTCGACACCGACGTCGAACTGCCGGCAGTGCGGATCTCGCGACAGGGCCTCAATCTCGACATGCGCACGCTGCGCGGCGTGAAGGTCGGCCGCAGCCAGCGCCTCTACGCGGTGCCGGCCGGCCGCTACCGCTGGTCGTCGGTCGATTACGTCGGCGAATACCGGCTGTCGAAGGATCCCGAATTCGGCTTCGACGTGAAGCCGGGCGTCATCAATTACCCGGGCGACCTGCTGTTCCGGTCCACCAGTTGGTACAGCGCGATCGTCCACGTCAGCAATCGCGGCCTGCGCGCGATGGACGGGCTGCAGGCGGACCATGCCGCGCTGTTCGATGCGCAGCGGTTCGCCTACACCGGCCATTACCCCGATCCATTCCCCGCGTTCTACCGGCAGGCGATCGCCGCCGTCGGGCATGCCGCGGAGGACAAGACGGTGGCACCGCCCGAGCCCGGCCCGCTGCCGCTGTCGCTGCGCGAACTGTGGTGGCCCAGCCGCGTGCAGATGATCGAACTGAATCCGCGCGGCGACCTCTACGCGGAGGCGGTGCTGTTCCACAAGCCGGTCGCGCGCAAGGAGAAGCACGGCGAGGGCAAGGCGGGCGTCGAGGCGAAGGCGGAGGACGAACCCGACTGGCGCTGGGCGATCGACCTGATCGACCTGCAGCAGAACAAGGTCGTGCGGCTGTTCGAATCGCCCAAGCCGGTCTCGCGCCTGGACTGGGCCGACGACCGGTCGCTGATCATGAGCATCGGCGGCGCCAATGAACCGGACGCGCTGATCGTCGCCAACGTCATCGACGATCCGCAGGGCCGTCGCTACGACAAGGTCATCGTGCCGCGCGTCGGCGCGCTGGTGAAGGTGCTCGGCAACGAACCCGGGCACATCCTGTTCGCGTCGGCCAGCGGCGGCAGCGTCGCGGTCCACAAGCTCGACGTGCGCACGCAGGCGGCGGTGAACCGCTTCGACTTCACCTCGTCGCCGCGCCAGGACCGCGGCATCGCCGACGGACGCGCCTTCTTCGCCGATGCCGCCGGCCGCATCCGCCTGGCGGTCCCCGTCGACAAGGCCGGCAAGCGTGCACTCGTGCACGGCGGCGATGGCGTCTTCCGCAAGGTGATGACGTTCGACGAGGACACCGACTTCGAGCCGATGGCGCTGTCCGCCGACGGCGCGCTGGTCTACGGCACCGCCGAGCGCGACCGCGGCCAGCGCGACCTGGTCGAATTCGATCCCGCCACCGCGCAGGTCACCCGCACCGTATTCTCGAAACCGGGGCGAGACGTGCTCCGACCGGTCATGTCGGTGAAGGGCGAACTGATCGGCGCCAGCTACTACGAGAACGGGCTGGTCTACACCCAGTATTTCCGCGACGCCGACGCCACGCTGTACCGACGGCTCAACGCGGCCTTCCCCGGCAGGTCCGCGACGATCCTGCAGGCCACGCCCGAGCGCCGCAGATTCCTGGTCGGCGTCGGCGGCAGCGACAAGCCGATGGACATCTACTTCTTCGACGCCGACGCCAATGCCGCCTCGCTCGTCAGCGAAACCATGCCGTGGCTGTCCTCGCGCACGTTCGCACCGGCGACCGCGCTGCGCGCGAAGAGCCGCGACGGGTTCGAGATCGAGGCCTACCTCACCCTGCCGCCGGGCGCGCAGGGCAAGGTGCCGCTGGTGCTGTTCCCGCACGGCGGCCCGATCGGCGTGCGCGACGACCGCTACTTCGATCCGGAAGTGCAGGTCATCGCCTCGCTCGGCTACGCGGTGCTGCAGGTGAACTTCCGCGGCTCGGAAGGCTTCGGCACCGCGTTCCGCAAGGCCGGCGAGCGCAGCTACGGCACGGCGATCGAGGACGACATCGACGCGGCGCTGGCGGCGGCGCTGGCGCAGTATCCGCTCGATCCGGACCGCATCTGCGCAGTCGGCGCCAGCTACGGCGGCTATTCCGCGATGGTGACCGCGATCCGATGGCCGCGGCGGCTCAAATGCGTGGTGTCGATGGCCGGGATCAGCGACCGCGCGCTGTTCTTCACCGCCAGCGACAGCGCCCGCAGCGAGGCAGGCCGCAAGCTGATGGAGCGCATCATCGGCGATCCCGACGTCGACATGGCGGAGATGCAGCGCTACTCGCCGCTGTATCGCTACCAGGAGCTGACCCTGCCGATCCTCCTGATCCATGGCCGCGAAGACCTGCGCGTCGACTACGAACACACGCGACGGCTGGTGCGGATGCTCAACCTCGCCGGCCGGCCGCCGGCGCTGATCGCGCTGGACGACGAAGGCCACGGCCTCGACGCCGACGCCGACAAGACGAAGGTCTGGAGCGCCGTCGCCGGCTTCCTTCGCGCCCATCTCGGCGATCCGCCGGCGGCGCACTGACGCGCCGGCGGGTCGTCGTTCCCCTCGATCCGGGAAGGTGGTCAGGGCTGGTACGTCACCGTCAGCGTGGCGCTGGCGGCGTTGCCGATCCACAGATAGTTCGTCGCTGTCTGGTTGGCGCCGAAGCGCAGGCGCAGCTGGGTGCGGCCGGTGCGGTTGACGGCGAAGAGGCCGGCGGCGGAGAACAGGCTGCTGGTCTGCGTGCCGCCGGTGAACGGCGTCAGCTGGGCGGCGGCGCCGGCGGTGACGGCCGCGCCCCAGTCGGGCGTGCCGATGGTGCACGCGTCGATGCAGCCGCTGTTGACGTCGACGACCAGCGTGTTGCCGGCGGGATCGCTCCACGGATCGCCCGAGGCGCTGCGGTAGGTCACGGTGACCTTCGCCGACAGCACCGTTGCCGTGTCCGGGATCGACGACGTATCGAACGACAGCACGCTGCGGTTGAACTTGCCGTCGGTGCCGCGGCCGATCGCCAGGCCCAGGCTCGATTCCAGCGTGCCCACCGCGGGCGAAGTGCCGTTGGCGGCGGCCTTCACGTAGCCGTCGTTCGCGTCTTCGTTGGTGAAGGTGACGGTGACCGGCGTGCCGCCGCCGCCACCGCCGGTGCCGCCGCTGACGGTGACGTTCACCTGCGGCGAAGTGCCGGTGTTGCCGGCCAGGTCGACCGCGCGCGCGGTGAGCGCGTGCGCGCCGTTGGTCGCGGTGGCGCTGTTCCATGCCCAGGCATAGGGCGAGGTGGTGTCGCTGCCGAGCAGCGCACCGTCGAGCAGGAACTCCACGCGGTCGACGCCGACGTTGTCGCTGGCGTTCGCAGTGATGTTCACCGTGCCCGACACGCCGGCGCCGTTCCCGGGCGCGGTGATCGTCGCCGTCGGCGGCACGCCGTCGAGGTTGTCGAGGCCGAAGAAGCGCGCGATGTAGTAGCTCGAGCAGATGTTCACGTCGAGGATGTACGCGCCCGCGGTGCCGCACTGGCTTTCGCCGGTGCCGGGATCCACCGGCGTGCCGTGGCCCATGCCGGTGATCGTGTACGTCTCGACACGGGCGACGCCGGCGGCGTCCTTGTAGACCTTGTGCGGATAGCCGGCGACGGTGTCGCTGACGTCCGCGACCTGGTCGATGCCGTGGACGTTCGTCCACTGCTCCATGCTCTCGGTCAGATTCATCGGGCGCACGGTGAAATCGGCATCGCCGTGCCAGATCGACACGATCGGCCACGGGCCGGTCCACGTCGACGCCGCGCGCACCTTGTCGCCCCACTGCGCCGGCGTGAGGTCGGTGCCGGGGTTCATGCAGCCGAAGGCGGCGCTCTGGGTGGTCGCGCAGCGATACGGCAGGCCGGAGAGGATCGCGCCGCCGGCGAAGACGTCGGGATACGTCGCGAGCAGCACCGCGGTCATCGCGCCGCCGGCCGACAGCCCGGTGACGTAGACGCGCGCGGTCGCGACGCCGTGGTCGGCGACCATGCGGTCGACCATCTGCCTGATCGACAGTGCCTCGCCCTGGCCGCGCGCGGTGTCGCCGGTCTCGAACCAGTTGAAGCAGCTGCTGCTGTTGTTCGCGCTCTGCTGCTGCGGCAGCAGCAGCGCGAAGCGGTAGCGGTCGGCGAACAGCTGCCAGCCGGTTTCGGCATCGTAGTTCGACGCGGTCTGCGCGCAGCCGTGCAGCGCGACCACCATCGGCGCGCCCGCGGGCAGCCCGCTCGGCACGTACTTGAACATGCGCAGGTTGCCCGGATTACTGCCGAAGCCGGTGACTTCGGTCTGCGCGAACGCGGAACCCGCGAACGCGGCGAGGCAGAGCAGGATCATGAGCAGGAGTCGCCGGTGCAGGCGGGCGACGGAGCGGGGCACGGCATGTGCAGCGACGACGGTCGACATCGGCGGATCCTCTGCGGGAGACGGGCGCAGTGGGCCACACGCCGCCGGGCACGGACATTGGTCGATGGGGCAAGCTGCGCCGCAGCATGCGCCGTGCGACGCCATCGAAGCGCGATGCGCGACCGCATCGCTCAGGCGCCGGTGCGATCCTCCGGCGATCGCCACCAGGCCGGGCCGCTCGCCGGCGGATCCGACGGCGTGCGATCGGGACATTCGATCGCATCCAGCCAGCGTCCCGGGCCACCGGCCTTCCAGCGCTCGACCAGACGCACCACCGACGCCCGGCTCTGCGCGGCGACGCCCAGCCTGCCGTGCATGCACGACGGTTCCGTGGCGTCGGTCCAGTCGTCGATGCTGGCGATGCCGGGGACGCGCAGTTCGGACAGGGCCTCGATGGCCGCACGGTCCGCGCAGCGCACCGACACCGCGAACGTGCGGAATTCCGAGGCCTGCAGCCGCTGCAGTGCGTTGTAGACCGGCACGCGGCTCTGGTGGAACCGGCGTTCGCCGGCCGGCATGGCGTCGTGCAGCACCACGTCGCCGTAGCGATGACCGCTCTGCGGCGACGGCACGTCGATCAGGCTCGCGCGCACCGGATCGAGGCGTCGCGCGAACACGATCTCGCCGCGGCCCCACGCCTCCAGTCGCACCGCGGCGACGCCGAAATGCCGCTCGATCGCGGCGTCGCCTTCGGGCATCTCGATGCCGCAGGCCGACCAGTGCCGCCGCGCGTCCTCGCGATCGCCCAGCGCGGTCGCGGCGATCGCGGCGTTCCACAGTGCGGCCACGCCGTCCGCGGGATCGTCGTGCAGCGCCAGTGCGCGCAGGGCGTGACGGTGCGACGCGATCCAGTCGCGCTGGTATTTCGCGATCAGCGCGATCCAGTCGTGCAGGGCGGCGTTCGCGGCATCGTGCGCGAGCAGCGTCTCGACATCCGTGCGCGCCGCCGGCAGGTCGCCGGCGTCGAAGGCGGCGCGGGCGCGGCCCGCGAGACGCGCGATCGCGTCGTGGTCCGCGTCGTCGTCGTCGTCGGGTTGGGTCACGGGCGCGGTCATGGACGATCCCCGGAGGCCAGCCGGCATCGTGCCATCCCCGCGCCGGTGCGCAAAGCCGGGGCCGACCGCGCGGCGTGCGGGCGCAGGCTCGCGGGCGTCGCGACGATCGCGGCACTGCGCGATCCGGTCCGAAGCCGGGCTCCCGCAGCGTCGCCGGCGGTTGTAGGGTGACGCGATGCGTTCCGGGCGCGGGAGGGCGTCATGGAAGAGCACACCGATCCGTCGTCGCCGCGCGACGCCGACGCGGCCGCGCCGGACGTCGACGACGCGCCCGTCCGCCCCTTCGTCGTGCCCTGCGCGACGCTCGGTTTCGATGCACCGTGGCGCTGGCTGCGCGCCGGCTGGCGCGACCTGCGCGCCGCGCCCGCGCTGACCGCGGTCTTCGGCGTTGTCATCGTGCTGGTCAGCGCCGGCATCTCGCTGCTGGCGTGGACGCTCGGCCGGTTCGCGCTGCTGGCGACGCTGCTGTCGGGGTTCGTCTACGTCGCGCCGCTGATCTGCGTCGGCCTGTACTGCGTCAGCCGCGCGCTGGAGCGCGGGCGCACGCCGGCGCTGTCTGAATCGTTCGTGCTCGCGAAGCGCGTGGCCGGGCAGGCCGGCGTGTTCGCGCTGGCGCAGGGCGTGATCGTGCTGCTGTGGTCGCGCGCCGGCATGATGGTCGGCGCGTTCTTCCCGATCGACGAGAGCAACGCCGACACCATGTGGCAGTTCCTCGCGATCGGTTCGGCGGTCGGTTCGATCTTCGCCGCGCTGACCTTCGCCGTGGCCGCGTTCTCGCTGCCGATGATCGCCGACCGCGACGTCGACATGGTCACCGCCTGCGTGTCGAGCATCCACGCGGTGCTGCGCAACAAGGGCGTGATGGCGCTGTGGGCGGGGATCATCGTCGTCCTCATCGCGGCGGGCTTCGCGACCGGTCTGCTCGGGCTCGCGCTGCTGATGCCGTGGCTGGCCTACGCGGCGTGGCACGGCTATCGCGAGACGCTCGACGCCGCGGCGTGGCCTGCGCTGGAGTGAGCCGGCGCCCGCCGATGGCGCGATCGGCGATAATCGCGGCTTGCCTCGCCCGGATGCCGCGATGACCGCCTTGCCGACCTGCCCGCTGTGCGCCATGCCCAACACCTACGAAGACGGCGCGAACGTCGTCTGCGCCGACTGCGGGCACGAGTGGCCGATCGCCGGGGCCGCGAGCGAAGCATCGGGCGAGGCGACGACGGTGCGCGACAGCAACGGCAACCCGCTCGCCGACGGCGACACCGTGGTGGTGATCAAGGACCTCAAGGTGAAGGGCGCGTCGATCCCGCTGAAGCAGGGCACGGTGATCAAGCACATCCGCCTGGTCGACGGCGACGCCGAACACATCGAAGGCCATTCGGACAAGATCAAGGGCCTCGTGCTGAAGACCTGTTTCCTGCGCAAGGCCTGAGCCGCCCGCAAGCGCATCGCGTGAATCGTATTCATGCGCGCATCCGTGATCGTCGTCGACGAGCGCTTCCCTGAAAACGTATGCACCTCGGCGTGCTGCGCCGCGATGCGGTCCTAGCATGCGTCGGCATCGCGGCACGGAGCCGCGGTGCGTCTCCTGCATGCGGGATCGCCATGCCGCCGCACCGTCGCCCTCGCCGCGACGGCGCAGGAGCGCCGCATTCGCCATCGGCCTGGCCATGACCGGTCACAGGGAGATACCGCATGTCGTCCGAAACGAAGTCCGTCGTCCGTTCCACCACGCTCCACGCCTGCACCGCCGCGCTGCTCGCGGCCTCCGCCGTCGGCCAGGCCCGTGCCGATGCCGTGCTGCACGCCTTCAACTGGAGCTACGCCGACGTGCAGGCGCATGCCGCCGACATCCAGTCCGCCGGCTACAAGGCGGTGCTGGTCGCGCCGGCGTATCGCTCCGAAGGCAGCGCCTGGTGGGCGCGCTACCAGCCGCAGGACTACCGGCTGATCCAGAATCCGCTGGGCGACACCACCAGCTTCCGCAACATGGTGACCGCGCTGCGGGCGAAGGGCATCGACGTCTACGCCGACGTGGTGCTCAACCACATGGCGAACGAATCCGCGCAGCGCAGCGACCTGAACTACCCGGGCAGCCGCGTGCTCGGCGTGTATGCCGCGAACCCGACGTACTACGGCGGCCTGCGGATGTTCGGCAACATCAGCTTCAACTACCTCAGCGGCAGCGATTTCGGCCCCGCCACCTGCATCGGCAACTACAGCGACGTGTGGCAGGTGCAGAACTGGCGCCTGTGCGGCGGCGCCGGCGACGCCGGCCTGCCGGACCTGGTGGGCAGCCCCTACGTGATCGGCCAGCAGCAGGAATACCTGCGCCAGCTGAAGGCGCTCGGCGTGAAGGGCTTCCGCATCGACGCGGCCAAGCACATGCCGTTCTCGCACATCAACGGCGTGCTCACCGCCGACATCAAGAGCGGCATGTACGTCTTCGGCGAGATCATCACCGGCGGCGGCGTCGGCAACAGCGAGTACAACCTGTTCCTGCAGCCGTACCTGCAGAACACCGACCACGCCGCCTACGATTTCCCGCTGCAGGCGCAGCTGCGCAGCGCGCTCGGCCTCGGAGGCAACCTCGCGGCGCTGGCGGATCCGGTCTCGGTCGGCCAGGCGCTGCAGGGCAACCGCGCGCTGACCTTCACGCTCACGCACGACATCCCGAACAACGGCGGCTTCCGCTTCATGCTGATGGACCCGACCGACGAGACGCTGGCCTACAGCTACCTCTTCGGCCGCAACGGCGGCAAGCCGATGGTGTACTCGGACCACAACGAGAGCGGCGACAACCGCTGGGTCAACGCCTACCTGCGCAACGACATCAAGGGCATGGTCCGCTTCCACAACGCGGTGCAGGGCAACGACATGCAGGTGCTCTCGTCCAGCAGCTGCCACCTGCTGTTCCGCCGCGGCAGCCTGGGCATCGTGGGCATCAACAAGTGCGGCAACGCGGTCGGCACGACGATCAACATGAACAACAGCGTGCTCTGGTGGAACGTCAACTACACCGACACCCTGGGCTCCGGCAGCGTGGTCAACATCAACAGCGGCAGCTACACCTTCAACCTGCCGGCCCGCACCGCGCGGATGTGGCTGCGATGAGCCGGCGCCGTCGCGGTCCCGTCCACCCGGTCGCCGGGTGAGGGCCGCGGCGGCCCGGATCCCGGCCGCCGGGAGGCACATCGGCGGCCGGAACGCGCTCCAGACCGCAATATCGGCGGGATTCCGGCCCTAGAATCGTCGCAGGCGCATCCCGGGGAGCCCCGGGGTGCACGACGATCGATCTGCCGCAGGGGGGCGGAACATGCAGCGAGAACCCGGGACCCGTCATCGGGCCGCCCGCGGCGTGGCGCAGGGCGGCGATCGCCCGGCGCCGCGTCCGCCGCGATCGCCCCGCGCCGTGCCGGACTGAGCCGGCATGCCGATCCGGAATGCCCGCTTCCTGCGCCGCTGCTGGCCGCTGCTGGTGGCCTGGCCGGCCTGCCTCGCGCGGCCGGCCGCGCCGGCGCCCAAGCCGGCCGGTGCGCCGGCGTCGACCGCGCAGGTGCGCGCGCTGATGGCGCAGGCCGACGAGGAACTGGAGCGCGATCCCGACGCCGCGCTGCGCATCCTCGGTCGCGCGATCGACATGGCCGACCGCCTCGGCGACGACGCCCTGCGCCGCGAGGTCGAGGTCGACGCCTGCGACGCGCGCGGCGTGCTCGCGCCCGCGGCCGCGCTGGTCCAGGCCGAAGCCGGGCTGCGGGCCGCGCAGGCCGCGAAGGACGACAAGGCGGCCGCCGGCTTCCACGCCTGCCGCGGTGCGGCGCTGGACCACCAGGGGCATCCGGTCGAGGCGGCGGTCGAATACGAGGCCGCGGTGACCCAGGCCGAACGCGCCGAGAGCCGGGCCGTGCTCGCCGATGCGCTGGCCGTGCGCGGCGAGAGCCGCCATTACCAGGGGCGCTACGACGAAGCCATCGCCGATCTCGATCGCGCCTACGCGCTCGCCGTCGAAGCCGGCCTGGCCGGCGAGCAGCGCTATGCGCTGAACGCCATCGCCAACGTCTACAGCGACGAGAACGTCGGCGAATACGACAAGGCCATCGCCTACTACCGGCAACTGCTGCAGCAGGACCGCGCCGCCCGCGCGCGGCTGGGCGAGGCGACCACCCGCTACAACATCGCGTCCGCGCTGGAGAAGAAGGGCGAGTACGCCCAGGCCCTGGGCGAGTACCGGCAGGCCCTGGAGACCTACACCGCGATGGGCGACGCCAGTTCGATCGCCGAGGCCGAGCGCGCGATCGGATCGCTGCTGGTGCGGCAGGGCAAGGCGGAGGAGGCGCTGCCCTGGATCGACCGCGCGCAGGGCCGCTTCGCCGCGATCGGCGACCAGGAGAGCCGGGAACGCTGCCGCCTGCCGCGTGCCCGGGCCCTGCGCGCCCTGGGCCGGCTGCGCGAGGCGGGGGGCGAACTCGATCTGGCCGAGCGCCATTTCCGCAGCAGCCGCAACCCGCGCTTCCTCGCCCGGATCTATGCGGAGATGGCCGAGCTGCACGCCGCCGCCGGCGAATGGCGCAAGGCGTACGAAGCGTCGGTGGCGTACCGCACCGCGCAGGCGCAGCTCGATCGCCGCGCCCGCGAGGAACAGACTTCGCGGCTGCGCGTGCAGTTCGACACCGCCAAGAAGGAACAGGAAAACCGCGCGCTGCTGATCGAGAACGCGCATCGCGGCGAGGCGCTGCGGACGGCCGAACGCGTGCGCACGCTGCAGCGGCTGACGATCATGCTCGGCGCGGCCCTGCTGCTGTTGCTCGGCATGATGGCGCTGCAGCAGGTGCAGAAGGGGCGCCGGCTGCGGCGCCTGGCGATGACCGACGACCTCACCGGCCTGCCCAATCGGCGCGGCATCCTCGATGCGCTGGAACGCGGGCTGGCGGCGCGTCGCGAGGACGGGCGGCCGCTGTCCGTCGCGGTGTTCGACATCGACCACTTCAAGCGCATCAACGACGCCCACGGCCACCACGGCGGCGATCGCGTGCTGGAGGCCATCGCCGCCATCGCGCGCGCGCGGACGCCCGAAGGCGGCCGCGTCGGCCGGCTGGGCGGCGAGGAATTCCTCATGGTCCTGCCCGGGACGACCGCGGAGGGCGCGCACGATGTGGCGGAGGCGCTGCGCCGGGCCATCGCCGGCGACGCCGGCCCCGGCGACAACGCCCCGGTCACCATCAGCCTCGGCGTCGCCGAGGCGCGGAAGGACGAGCGCGGCGAGACGCTGCTGCGCCGCGCCGACGACGCGCTTTACCGGGCCAAGCGCGAAGGACGCGACCGCACCGAGCTGGGCTGAGCGCCGCGCCGCATCGGGAGGGCGAACGCGGAGCCGTTCGATTTCCCGATCCGGTTCCGTTGAGGATTTCGAGCGATTGTCCTGCCGGTCCGATGCGGAAGCCTCTCCACGGTCGGAGGCCTTTGCGAATGGAACGATGCGCCGTCTGTCGTGACCTGATTCCCCGATTTGTGACGTTGATCGATAATGCGATCGGGCAGGATGCAGGGGTGTGCATCACCTGCCCGGCGACAGGGGGTGGTCTGCACAGGGGGAATGTGCGCGACGATCGGAGCCGTCCGTCCATCAGGGCGGAGAGGCTGGCTTGTCGCGTCCTGTCCGCCGTCTCCGTTCATGTCTTTCAGGGGGACAGGGTTGAAGACCGTTCGATCGAGTCGGAAGCAGCACGCCATCCGCGCGCTGTGGCTTACCGAGACCTGCGCGTTGATGGTGGCGGTGCTGGTGGCCGCGCGCCTGCGCTTCCACGGCGACCCGCTCGGACTGCAGTCGTTCGCGGTCGGCATCGCGCCGCGCGCGCTGCTGGTCGCGCTGTGCGTCACCGGCGCGATGTTCACCTTCGGGCTGTACCAGAGCTACGTCCGCCATCGCCGCATCGACCTGCTGCTGCGCATCGCGCTGTCGTTCGTGCTGGGCGGCGTGGCGCTGCTGACGATCTACTACCTGCTGCCGCGCACCTACATCGGCCGCGGCGTGCTCGCGAGCGCGCTGGCGACCGGCGCGTGCGCGGTGATGGCGATCCGCTGGCTGGTGTCGCGGCTGTCCGCCGCGCAGCTGCTGAAGCAGCGCGTGCTGGTGTACGGCGCGGGCAACAACGCCAACCTCATCAACACCCGGCTGCGCCGCAAGACCGATCGCCAGTCGTTCAACGTGCTGGGCTTCGTGCCCGCGCCGAACCAGCCGGTCCACGTAGATCCCGGGCACGTGATCCAGGCCGACGAGACGCTGTGCACGCTGGCCGAGCGGCTGGACGTGGACGAGATCGTGATCGCGCCGGACGAACGTCGCGGCGGCATGCCGATGGAACAGATGCTCAAGTGCGTGCAGCAGGGCGTGATGATCACCGATCTCTCGACCTTCTTCGAGCGCGAGGCCGGCATGGTCCAGCTCAACGTGGTCGATCCGTCGTGGCTGGTGTTCTCCGGCGGCTTCGACTACTCCACGCCGCGCCGGCTGACCAAGCGCTTCTTCGACCTGCTCGCCGCCGGCGCGCTGCTGGCGCTGGCCTGGCCGGCGATGCTGCTGGTGGCGATCGCGGTGAAGCTGGAATCGAAGGGCCCGGCGATCTACCGCCAGGTGCGCGTGGGCGAACACGGCCGCCACTTCGAGATCGTCAAGTTCCGCAGCATGCGCGTCGACGCCGAAAGCGACGGCGTGGCGCGCTGGGCGCAGCCCGGCGACGACCGAAGCACGCGCGTCGGCAAGTTCATCCGCAAGACCCGGCTCGACGAACTGCCGCAGCTGCTGCTGGTCATGACCGGCGAGATGAGCTTCGTCGGCCCGCGCCCGGAGCGCCCGCAGTTCGTCGAGATGCTGGCGCAGGAGATCCGCTACTACGACGTGCGCCATTCGGTGAAGCCGGGCCTGACCGGCTGGGCGCAGTTGCGGTACCCGTACGGCGCGTCGGTGCGCGACGCCAACGAGAAGCTGAAGTACGACCTGTTCTACGTGAAGAACCACGGCATGCTCTTCGACCTGATGATCATGCTGCAGACGGTCGAAGTGGTGCTGTTCGGGCGCGGCGCGCGTTGAGCGCGTCGCATCGCAGGAACAGGGCCGCTGCGCTCAGCGGTGCGATTCGGCGAGGGCTTCCTGGCAAGCGCGCAGGGTGTCGGCGGCGACCGCGTCCCAGTCGCGCGAGAAGCGCCGCGCCAAGGCATCGGTATCCCACGCGCGGTCGAGCGCATCGCGCAGACCGCCCGCGAGCGCCGTCGCATCGCGTGCCGGCACCAGCAGGCCCGATGCGGCATCGACGACTTCGGGAATGCCGCCGACCGGCGTCGCCACCACGGGCCGGCCGCAGGCCAGCGCCTCGACCAGCACGTTGGGATGGCCTTCGGAATAGCTCGGCAGGGTGACGAGATCCGCGGCCGCCATCCAGCGCGCGACGGCGTGCGCGTCCTGCGCGCCGGGCAGGTGCAGCCGGTGCGGCGCATCGGCCGCGCGCGCATCGAGTTCGGCGCGCATCGGGCCATCGCCGACCAGCGCGAGCTGCAGCCGGGGCCGCGACGGCGCCAGCGCGGCGGTCGCGTCGAGCAATTCGCGCAGGCCTTTCTCGGGCACGAGCCGGCCGACGTAGACCACCAGCTCCGCATCGGCATCGAGCCCCAGCGCGGCGCGCGCGGCGACGCGGTCCTGCGGATGGAAGATCGACGCGTCGCAGCCGTTCGGGATCGCGCGGATGCGCGCGGGATCGGCGCCGTAGTCGCGCACCGCGACCCGGCCGAGGTCCTCGCTGACCACCAGCAGGCGCCGCGCGGACTGCACCACCGGCTGCGTCAGCCGCTTGCTGATCGCATCGCGCACGCGCAGGTCCGAGCCGCGCGCGCCGGCGACCAGCGGCACGCGCGCGTGATGCGCCGCGCGCATCGCGCCGTAGGCATCGGGATACAGCCAGTACGCCAGCACGACGTCGGGCGCGAACGCGCGCAGCGGCGCGTGCAGCGCCTGCGCGCACAGCGCTCCGTTGAACGGCCGGCTGACCGCGGGCAGCGCGGGATACCCGACGTACTGCACGTCGAGCCCGGGCACGCCATGCGCGGGATCGGCGGCGCGGAACAGGTAGCTGCGCGGCCGCGCCCAGCGCGGATACGTCGCGATCGGGCTGAGCACGCGCACGTCGGCCAGCCGCGACAGCGCGCGCACGGTCTGCAGGATCGGCCGGCCGCGGTTGGGCTCGCCGGCGATCGGGAACTGCGAGGTGACGACCAGCAGGCGCATGCGACGGTCAGCGTTCGTCGGCGCCGAAGGTGATGTCGAGCCCGCGCTTCACGCCGACGCGCGGCGTCCAGCCGAGCATGTCGCGCGCTGCCGATACGTCGAAGTTCGCCAGCGGGCGCAGCGAGCGCACGCGGTAGCGGGTCAGCGGCACGTCGCGCTTCAGCACCTTGCCCAGCAGCTCGACACCGATCGCCAGGCACAGGAAGACCCACTGCGGCACCCACAGTGTCTTCAGCGACGCGCCGAGCTTCGCCTGGCAGCGGCGCAGGTAGGTGGTGCGGTCGACGGTGTCCGTGTCGACGAGGTTGAACGTGCGGCCCAGCGCCTTCGGATTTTCGGCCGCGAGCAGCAGCGCGTCGACCACGTCGTCGCGGTACACCAGCGGCAGCGGACGGCGGCCGCTGCCGATCGCGATCCAGCGGCCGGCCAGCGCGATGGTGCCGTTCGGCGTGACCTGCTCCGCGCCCGGGCCAAAGATCTGGCCGGGACGCAGGATCACCGCCGGCAGGCCGTCGTCGACGATCGCGCGATGCACCGCGTCCTCGGCGGTCAGCTTGGTCCGGGTGTAGGCGCCGCGCAGCTGCGGGTGCGGCTCGAAGCGGTAGTCCTCTGTCAGCGTCTCGTTTTCGCGGCGACCGGCGTGATCGAACACGCTCATCGAACTCACGTAGACGAGCCGCGGGCTGCCGTGCGTGCGGCACGCATCGAGCACGTTGCGCGTGCCCCACACCGTGCCCGATTCGAAATCGCGCGGACCGCCGCGCATCGCCGCGCCGACGTGGTACACGAGGCCCGCGCCGGCGACGGCGTGGTCGACGATCCGCGGATCGCCGAGGTCGCCGATGACCTGCTGCACGCCGGCGTCGTCGCGGAACGCCGCGACCGGGCGGCGCACCAGCACGCGCACCGTCTGCCCCTTCGCGCGCAGGGCCGCGACCACGGCCTTGCCGAGGAAGCCGGCGGCGCCGGTGACCAGCGCATCGGCCGGCGGCAGCGCCACGTAACGCGATGCCAGCTGCTGCGTGCGTTCGCGATCCGGCGCGACGCACAGCGGATCGAGCAGGCGCGCGATGCGCAGGCCGTCCTCGGCGGGGAAGGGCGGCGCCTCGCCGCGATGCACGGCGCGCGCGAACGCTTCGGCGCCGGCGCGGATGCCGGGCGACGGCTTCAGCCGGCCGGTCGCGAAGCGCAGCACGTTCAGCGGGATGCGCACGCTGTCCTGTACCGCGGCGAAGAAGCCGTTGAGCAGGATGCCGATGAACTTCGGGCCCGGCAGTTCGCGATGCACGCGGCAGGTCTGGGTGAAGCGGTCGACCTCGATCCGGCCGCGCCTGCCGCGCACGGTCAGGCGGTTCTCCATCGGGCGCGCGTTCCACGACAGCAGCAGCCGGCCGACGCCGGTCGCGGTGAGCGCCTGCGCCTGCCATTCGTCGAACGCGATCTGCGGGTTGTCGCCGCGCGACTGGTACTGCACCTCGGCCTGCGCGATCGGGCCGAGGAACGCTTCCAGCGTGTACAGCCCGTGCACGCCGAGGTCGCGGAACGCGTACGAGCCCTGCGCGACGAGGCCCGGCAGCGGGCCGCCGGCGTAGGGCGGATAGTCGGAATTGCGCACGATGTCGACCGAGCGCACCTCGCCGATCGCGCCGCTGCGGACCGTGGCGAGCGCCTGCCTCAGCACCGGGTCGAACAGGTCGGAATGGTTCACGCCGAGCGTGAGCCAGGTGGCCTTCGCCTTCGCCAGCATCGCCTCGCAGTCGGCGGCGCTGTCAGCCATCGGCTTCTCGACCAGCACGTGGCAGCCCATGTCCATCGCCTGGATCGCCAGCGTCGCGTGCGAGGCCGGCGGCGTCAGCACGTAGACGACGTTCGGCGTGGCGTCCGCGAGTTCGCCCAGCGTGGCCGCGACCCGCGCGATGCCGAAGCGCTGCGCGAGCGCCCGTGCGGCGTCGAGGTTGCTGTCGCAGAGGCCGACGAGGTCGACGAAGTCCAGCCGCGACAGCGCGGCGAGATGGTGCGTGGCGACGTAGCCCGCGCCGACGACGGCGACGCGGAGACGGGGAACGGCGGGTGCGACGGTGGACGGCGAGGTCATGAACGGACTGCAGGAAGAGGATTCGGGGAAAGCCGCGCGGCGACTTCGGCGAGGACGGCGTCGACGCGCGCGTCCCAGGTCTGGTCGGCGACGGCGGCCATGCGCGCGGCGACAGCTGCGGGCGCGTCGTCGGCGACCGCGGCATCGAGCGCGGCGAGGAACTGGTCGCGACCGTCGACCAGCCGCACCACGTGCGCGAACGTCTCGATCTCGGGATTGCGCACGCTCACCACCGCCTTGCCGGCGGCGAGGTATTCGCGCAGCTTCAGCGGATTGGCGTTGGCGACCTGGCGGTTCAGGCGGTACGGGATGATCGCGGCGTCGAACGCCTTCGACCACTGCGGCAGCGTCGCGTACGGCTGCGCGCCGGCGAGGCGCACGTTCGGCAGCGCGCGCAGGCCGGCCACGTCCACGTGCGCGTGGCCGACCAGCAGGAAGGTCCACTGCGGGCGCTGCCGGGCCAGCCATTCGATCAGCGGCACGTCGATCCATTCGTGGATCGAGCCGATGTAGCCGACGACCGGCCGCGGCAGGTCGCGCGCGAGTGCGGGCAGCGGTGTCGCCGGATCCTGCGCCTGCGCGAACAGGTCGACGTCGACGCCGTGCGGCGAAAAGACCGTGTGCGGATTGAGCGCGCGCTTGGCGTCGAGCAGCGCCGGCGGCGCGACGCAGAGCAGATCGGCGCGGCGGCTCAGCGCCTCGTCGCGCTGCGCGATCAGCGCGGCATCGACGCCCGGATGCGCGGCGTAATCGTCGATGCAGTAGTAGACGACGAGGTCCTCGCCGAGCCGGCCGGCATGCACGCCCGGATGCGGCACGACGAACCACGAGATCCGTTTGCGGATGCCGGCCAGCCGCAGCGCGCGGCGCACCGCCCAGCGGCCGAACAGGCGATTGAAGGCCTCGACGCCGGGCAATCGGCGGAACGGCAGTTGCGGCACCGTGCAATGCCAGAGGTTGTCGGCGACCTGCACGGGTCGCTTGAAGGCGGCGAGCAGCTTGCGCGCCGCGCGCTTCAGATCGCGGCCGGAGGCGTTCGGCGCGCGCATGCCGGGCGAATCGACGTACAGCACGGGCATGCGCCGTGCGAGGCGGGTCGCGACATGGTGGCTGCTGGTGCGGTTCTCGGCGAACCAGTCGTTGCCGAAATACACGATGCCGTGGCCCGCGAGCGCGGGCGGCGCGGAGTCGGTCATCCGCAGGCGCCTTCGGCGTCGGACGACGGCGCGGCGTCGGCGACGTCCACCGGCAGCGGCCGCTCGGCGGCGCTATGCCAGCCGGCGACGCGGTCGCAGCGGAAATCCACCCAGGACGGGCCGTAGTGCCAGCGCAGCGCATGCATCTCGAGCGGTTCCCCCAGGCGCTTGCGCACCGTGTCTTTGTCCTGCCCCGTCGCGAGCCCGCCAGGTGCGGCCGGACCTGCCTTTCCGGTCGCGTTCCGGACCGTGCCGCTCCCCACGGCGACGGTCAGCGCGACGACGAGTGCGACCGCCATGACGGCGATGGTCGCCAGCCGATAACGCGACATTCTGCCGAATCCGGCCGCCGGTGGCGATGCCGTCCCGACGTCCGCGCGTCGCCAGGCCGGCGCTTCGGCAGCGGGGTGGCGCGCGGAATCCGCTGCCTCGGACGAGCGGTCCGCGGCCGCCGGGACGGAGTGCATGCCGGGTGACGGCGCACCGGGCAGGCGGCCGAAACGGGTGTGGAAGGCGACCGCGGCGGTGTAGGCCCGGTTCAAACGCTGCAGGCGTCCGGTATCCTCCGCAGTCCCGCCGAGGTCGGGATGCAGCCGGGCGACGCGCCGTCGCCGGGCGAGGCGCAGGTCGGCGAGCGAGCAGGTCGCGTCGAGCCCGAGTTCGCGGTACATCGCCGCGAAGTCCGGTGGCGCGGCATCGGGCGCCGCGCCGCGGTCGTCGTCGTGCTCGTGGTCGTCCATGCGCGCGCGTCCCCGTCGTCGCCATGCCGTGGAGGCGCGCAGTGGACCGCGTCCGCCCCGGGTTTGCAAGCGCCGTGGGGACGCGCCGGGCGGCGTCCGGTGGGGGCGGGAAATGACGTAAGGCAAGGGGTGATGGGGGATCCGGGACAGGGGGCGCAGGTGCACGCGGAGAACGGCGACACGCCGTCGGCCGGTCTCAGGCCGCGGCTGGCGCGCGCGCTGCACCGCATGGGGACATTGCCGCTGGCAGGGCGTCTTCGCGGCGCGCTGTGCGACGACGTGCGCATCCTCGCCTACCACCGCGTGCTGGAGACGGCGGTGCCGCACGACTTCCGTTTCGATCCCGACCTGGTCAGCGCCTCGGCGGAAGGTTTCAGCGAACAGCTGCGCATCGTCCGCCGGCGATTTTCGCCGATGCGCTTCGACGAACTGCTGGAACGGCTCGACCGGGGCCGCAGGCTGCCGCCCCGCGCGGTGCTGATCACCTTCGACGACGGCTACGACGACAACCACCGCGTCGCCTTCCCGCTGCTGCGCGAGGCCGGCCTGTCGGCGATGTTCTTCGTCTCCACCGGACACATCGATTCCGGACGTCCCTTCGCCTACGACTGGCTGGTGCACATTCTGTGAAGCGTGCAGGACGCGAACCTGCACGCGCCGGAACTGGGCGTCGACCTGCGGCTGCGGGCTACGCTGGCAGCGCGGCGGG
>JBQCJG010000242.1:0-3011 GCA_051952955.1 Lysobacteraceae bacterium
CGCCCTCGCCGGCACCGTCGCCAGCTACCGCGACGGCGACTTCAGCTTCGGCATCACCTGGGACAAGTACAGCGACCTGGTCGAACTGGTCGGCGCGCACAACGCGCTCGGCGACGCCCTGCGCGAGCAGCGCGCCGGCGACCAGCGCGGACACCAGCGCCGCGCCCCAGTCCGGCAGCCAGCGTGCGAGCACCGCGGTGCCGGCCGCGCCGAGCGCGACGCAGATCGCGCCCAGCATCATCAGGCGGATCGCCAGCGGCAGCATGCGGAGGATGTGCATGGCGGCGCGGTCAGTCGCGGGCGATGCCGAGGCGTTCGATGCGCCGGTACAGCGCCTGCCGCGACATGCCGAGGTCCTGCGCGGCCTGCGCGAGCACCCCGCCGGCGCGGGCGAGCGCTGTTTCGATCGTCGCGCGATCCGGTGCCACCGCGTCCGCCGCCGCCGCGGACACCGGGGGCGGCGGCAGGCCGAGGTCGGCCGCGCCGATGCGCACGCCGGGCGCGAGCAGTGCGGCGCGCTGGATCGTGTTGCGCAGTTCGCGCACGTTGCCGGGCCAGCGTTGCGCGAGCAATGCACGTTCGGCCGCGGCATCGAGCGTGCGCCCGTCCGGCAGGAAATGCCGCGCCAGCGGCAGGATGTCGTCGGGGCGCTGCGCCAGCGGCGGCAGCCGCAGTTCGATCGCGTTGAGCCGGTAGAACAGGTCCTCGCGGAACTGTCCCGCGGCGATCAGGGCAGGCAGGTCGGCGTTGGTCGCGCTGACCACGCGCACCTTCACCTCGCGCTCGCGATTGCTGCCCAGGCGCTGGAAGCGGCCGGTCTCCAGCACGCGCAGCAGCTTCACCTGGCCGGCCAGCGGCAGCGTGCCGATCTCGTCGAGGAACAGCGTGCCGCCGTCGGCGGCCTCGAACTTGCCTTCGCGCGCGCGGTTCGCGCCGGTGTACGCGCCGGCCTCGGCGCCGAACAGTTCGGCCTCGATCAGGTCCGCCGGCAGCGCGCCGCAGTTGAGCGCGACGAACGGGCCGTTCCGCACCGACGAATTCGCGTGGACGATCTCGGCGAGGCGCTCCTTGCCGCTGCCGTTGGGGCCGGTGACGAGGACGGGAAGATCAGATCGCGCGATCTGTCCGGCGAGCTGCAGCACCGAACCGGTGAGCGGATCGGCGTGCACGAAGCCGCGCAGGTCGAAGGCGTCGAGCGCGGCGCGACGGCGGCGGTCGCCGGCATCGCGCCGCGCCAGCTGCTGCCGCGTCTGCGACAGCTCCAGCAGGTTGTTGACGGTCGCGACGAGGCGGCGATCGTCCCACGGCTTGGCGAGGTAGTCCGCCGCGCCGGCCTTCACCAGGTCGACCGCGGAGCCGAGGTGCGTCCACGCCGTGAGCAGGATCACCGGCAGGTCGGGGTGGCGCGCGCGGATCTCGCGGAACAGCGCTTCGCCTTCCGCGCCCGACGTGGTGTCGGCCTCGAAGTTCATGTCCTGCACCACGAGGTCGACCGGCGCGTCCTCCAGCGCGGCGAGCCCTTCGGCGGGCGTCGCCGCCGTGCGCGTGTCGATGTCGTGCAGCGAGAACAGCGTTTCGAGCGCAGTCGCGACCGCGGGGTTGTCGTCGATGACGAGGATCGTGGGCATGGGCGGTAGCGTAGCGCGTGGCCGGAGGCAGCGTCAGCGGGGCAGGCGTCAGACGTTGCGCGTCGCGACCGCCGGCGGCACCGCCGCGGCGCGGCGCGCGGGCCAGTACACCGCGATCTGGCCCAGCAGCCAGAGCGCGACGGCGCCGACCGGCAGGTAGATCGCCGGCAACCGCGGCAGTTCGTAGTGCGCCATCAGCAGCTGGTTGATGCCGTACGCCATCAGCATGCCGATCGCGATGCCGATGCCGGCCAGCAGGAAGTTCTCGGTCTGGAAGTAGCGCAGCACCTGGCCGCGCGTCGCGCCCAGCGCGCGGCGCACGCCGATCTGCTTGGTCCGCTGCTGCACCCAGAAGCTGGCCAGGCCGACGATGCCCAGCGCCGTCACCACCAGCAGCGCGACGATCACCGCCACCAGCAGCCACGCCATCGCGCGGTCCTCGCGGAAGAACTCGGCGCGCAGTTCGCTGAAGGTCTTGGTGTTGTCCTCCAGGATCAGGCGGCTGGGGCCGTTCTTCTCCAGCGCCGCCATCGCGGCCTTGATCACTTCGGCGCGGCGCGCGGGCTCGGTGCGCAGCACGTAGTTGCCGCCGACGTTGTACGGCGTGCGGATCGGCAGGATCATCGAGTACTCGCGCGCCACCGGGCCGCCGATGTTGCTCGGCCGCACCAGGTGCTCGACCACGCCCAGCACCGGCACCGCAGTGTCGCCGGTGTAGAAGACCTTGCCGATCGCGGTCTGGCCCGGGAACAGCCGTTCGGCCATGCTGCGGGTGATGATCGCGCCCGGCACCTTGTTGCGGCCGTCGGGCGAGTTGAACAGCGACCATTCGATGTATTCGCCCGGGGCGAAGGCGCGGCCGGCGACCAGCTTCAGGCCGAAGGTGTCGATGAACTTGTCCTCGCTCATGTACAGCGTCGCATTGAGCGTCGGCGTCTGCTGGTCCGCCGTCAGCGCGATGCCGCTGTTCCAGGACGAGTTCACGAACGGCACTTCGTTGACGATGGTCGCCGACTTCACGCCGGGCAGCGCGCGCAGGATCGCGAGGTCGCTGCGGGTGCGCGCCTCGGCGTTGTCGTCGGCGCCGACGCCGGCGATCTGCACGCGGACCAGTTCGTCCTCGACGATGCCGCTGACTTCGTTGAGGCGGTCGAGCCGGCCGCTGATCAGGAACAGCGCGTTGCAGACGAGCGCGCAGCTGAGCGCGATCTCCAGCACGATCAGCGCGGCGGCGGTCGTGTGGCGCGAGAGGGTGGACAGGATGGGACGGATATCCATGGGGGTCTCCAGGGTCGCGGGCGCCCGGGGCGCCCCGGGGGGGACCGCCCCCTGTGCTGCATGTGGGGGGCGCCCCCCCACCCCCCCCCCCCCCGCCCCCCCCCC
>JBQCJG010000243.1:0-24324 GCA_051952955.1 Lysobacteraceae bacterium
AGGATGCCGAGCATGCCCGCCAATCCGATCATCATGATCGCCCTGTCTTCGACGATCGAGACGCTGATCAGGCCGGGACGCTTCCGGGGCTTGAGGCCGTTTGCCTCCGCGATGGCGGCGAGCCCGGCGGCATCGCCGACGAGCGCGGCCGCGAAGAGATCGCGGATGTCGCGCTCGGCGATCGTGCGGAACGCGCTGGTTTCGAGCGAAAGTGCGCCGCCCGCGGCCCCCGGCGTGGCCAATCCGAAGACCAGCCGCTCGCCATCGATCGTGACGCTTTCGGCGATGACGGCCTGCGGCAATGGCACGTCACGCTGCACGAACGTGCCGGACAGGCGCGCGCCCGCGCCCGTTTGCCAGCGCAACTGCACCGAAGGCGGCCCCCGCTTTTTCATCCAGCGCATCGGCGCGGCGATGACCACGACGACGAACGCCAGACGCAGCGGCATCGGATCGATCCAGTAGCGACTGGTCATGATCAAGGCCAACTGCAGCAACTGGACCGACCACAGGGTCGCCAGGTAGCGGAGCGGGGACGAGAGTTTGCCCATCGCCCACACGGAGACCTGATGTTGCCGCGACTTCGGCGACTGCCACGGATCGACCGGAGCGCTCATTTGCCGGTGAACGCCGCCTTGCGGCGCTCCAGGAACGCCGAGGTGCCTTCGCGCATGTCGTCGGTGGAGAACACCAGGCCGAACTGCGCGGATTCGTACTCCAGGCCTTCCTCCAGCCCGCATTCGCCGCCGACGTTGACGCAGTCGAGCATGCCGCGCAGGGCCAGCGGGGCGGAGGCGGCGAGCTGCTCGGCGAGCTTCATCGTCTCGACTTCGAGATCGGCGGCCGGGACGACGCGATTGACGATGCCGAGCTGCGCGGCGCGGGCGGCGTCGATCGGGGCGCCGAGCAGGCACAGCTCCAGCGTGGCGGCGCGGCCGCACAGGCGCAGCAGGCGCTGGGTGCCGCCGAAGCCGGGGATCAGGCCGAGGTTGATCTCCGGCTGGCCGACCTTGGCGGTGTCCGCAGCGATGCGCAGGTGGCAGGACATCGCCAGTTCCAGCCCGCCGCCGAGGGCGAAGCCGTTGACCATGGCGATCACCGGCTTCGGCAGCTTCTCGATGCGGCGCATCATCCGCGTGCCACGCAGCGAGAAATCGCGGCCCTCGGCCGGGGTCAGGCCGCGCATCTCCGAGATGTCGGCGCCCGCGACGAACGCCTTCGGGCCGCTGCCGGTCAGGACCACCACCCGCACCGCCGGATCGGCCGCGGCGGCGTCGAAGGCCGTCTGCAGGGCGTCGATCGTGCGCGAATCGAGCGCGTTCAGCCGCTCCGGCCGGGTCACGGCGATGCGCCGGACCACACCGTGGCCGTCCACGGGCAGGTCGTCGATCGTCAGGGGCGAGGCGGGAGCGGTGTCCTGGGTCATGGGTGGCGGGTCCGGAAGGGCAGGGAAACGAGGGAACAGCGGGGCGCTCCGGTTCGGAAGGAAACCGGCGCGATCCGGGAACTTGCGGGGTCCGGGCCGGTCACAGGGCCGGCCTCAGTGGCGGTTAAGTCCAGCGGACAGTATCCTAGCCCGTCGTTTGTCGAGTCCATACCGGGGCGGTCCCGCCGCTCCATCCCTTGCCGGAATCCGGCACGATCCCCTCTCTGGAGAGTGACTGAATGAAGTTGCGTGTGCTTGCCGCCTGCACGCTGGCGGCCCTGGCCCTGACCGCCGGTGCGGCGTCCGCCCAGGACATCTCGACCGACAAGGGCAAGATGAGCTACGCCCTCGGCTATCGCGCCGGCGGCGAAATCGCCCAGGTGATGTCCAGCGGCGAACAGCTCGACATGGCCACGGTCATGAAGGCCTTCCAGGACTCGATCGGCAACAAGCAGCCGGCGATCACGCCCGAACAGGCGGCCCCGGTGATGCAGGCCCTGCAGAGCCGCATCGTCGCCAAGGCCAAGTCCGAACTCGAGAAGCGCGCGGCCGACAACAAGGCCAAGGGCGATGCCTTCCTGGCCCAGAACAAGGGCAAGCCCGGCGTGAAGGTCCTGCCGGATGGTGTCCAGTACCGCGTGATCGAGGCCGGCAGCGGCGCGAAGCCGACGCAGGCCAACCAGATCACGGTCGAATTCGTCACCAAGCTGCCCGACGGCACCGAAGTCGAGAACACCAACAAGGCGATCAACGGCCAGGCCCCGGGCCCGGTCACCATCCGCCTGAGCGAGATCCCGATGCCGGGCCTGCGCGAAGCGCTGCAGATGATGCAGGCCGGTTCGCGCTGGGAAGTCGCCCTGCCGGGCAGCGCTGCCTACGGTACGTCGGTCGAGCGTTCGGGCCGCATGGCCAACCAGGTGCTGATCTTCGACATCAAGCTGCTGAGCGTGGGCCCGGTGCTGCCGGCGCCGAGCGCCGCGCCGCCGACCGCAGGCCAGAACTGATCCTGTCGATCTGATCCTGTCGGCGTCGACGCCCCGCAACACCCGTCACGCCGGCCCCGCGCCGGCGTGATGCTTTTCGGCCCCTCCCTTTTTCCGGCGTTCCCGTGACCGTCCAAGCGATCCTCACTCCCTGCATCGGCGTCTGCACGCTGGCGCCCGACGGCCATTGCGACGGCTGTTTCCGCACGGGCGACGAGATCGCGCGCTGGACGGCGATGACCGACGCCGAACGCCTCCACGTGATGGACATCGTGCTGCCCGCCCGCGAGGCGCGCCTGTCCGCGGGGACACGGCCGTGAACCTTCCGCACGCCGCGCCGCCATTGTTGTTCGACACGCTGGCGCAGGCGCTGCATCCGCTGGACGCGCCGCCGTCCTCGCCGCCGTGGAATCGCGAGGAACTCGCCGACCTGATCGACGACGCCGTGCCGGTCGACGCCGCGGTGCTGGTCGGCCTGGTCCCGCGCGAAGAAGGGCTGCAGGTGCTGCTCACCCGCCGCACCGACAGCCTGCGCCACCACGCCGGACAGGTGAGTTTCCCCGGCGGCCGGGTCGAGGCCGACGATGCCGATGTCGTGGCTGCGGCGTTGCGCGAGGCGCACGAGGAAATCGGCCTCGGCGCCGCGCTGGTCGCGCCGATGGGCTACCTCGATCCGATGATCACCATCACCGGCTTCCGCGTGCTGCCGGTGGTGGCGCGTGTCGATCCCGGCTATGTCGCGATGCCCGACCCGAACGAGGTCGCGGAAGTCTTCGAAGTCGACCTCGATTTCCTGCTCGCACCCGAGAGCCTGCGCAGCATCGGCATGGACTACCGCGGCCGGGTGCGCCACGTGCTGGAATTCGAACGCGCTCCGCGCGTGCCGCAGCACCGCATCTGGGGCGTGACCGCGACGATCCTGTTCAACCTGCGCGAACGACTCGCGCGCATCGCCGGAGGCGCATGACCATGGCCGGATGGAGCACGCTGGTGTCGATCGACGCGCTCGCCGCGCGCCTCGGCGCCGCCGACCTGCGGATCTTCGACTGCCGTTTCGCGCTGGCCGATCCCGCCGCCGGCGAAGCGGCCTGGCGCGCATCGCACATCCCCGGCGCGCGCCCTGCGCACCTCGATCGCGATCTCTCCGGTCCGCATGCGCCCGATGCCGGGCGGCATCCGTGGCCGTCGGCCGAGGCGTTCGCGGCCTGGCTCGGTCGCGAGGGCGTGACGCCGGCGACGCAGGTCGTGGCCTATGACGCCGGCGATGGCGCGTTCGCCGCGCGGCTGTGGTGGCTGCTGCGCAGCTTCGGCCATCGCGAGGTCGCCGTGCTCGACGGCGGTTTCGCGGCATGGACCGCGGCGGGCCTGCCGATCGATGCCGACAGGGCCGACGTCGTCGTCGCGCCGACCTATCCGGGCACGTTCGCGACCGAACGTCTGCTCGATGCCGGAGCCGTCGCCCGTCGTGTCGCCGCCGGCGACCTGCTGGTCGACGCCCGCGGCGCCGAGCGTTTCCGCGGCGAAGTCGAACCGATCGATCGCGTCGCCGGCCACGTGCCCGGCGCGCGCAACCGGCCGTATCCTCTGAACCTGCGCGACGGTCGCTTCAAGCCCGCCGCCGAACTCGCAGCCGAATTCAACGTGTTGCTCGGTGGCCGCCCGCCGTCGTCCGTCGTCGCGATGTGCGGCTCCGGCGTCACCGCCTGCCACCACCTGCTGGCGATGGCGCATGCCGGCCTCGACGGCGCGTCGCTGTTCACCGGGTCGTGGAGCGGCTGGATCGAGGATCCGGCGCGTCCCGTCGCGACCGGCGACACCTGATTCCCGGAGCCTGCGCATGTCGATCGAGATCTGGCACAACCCGAAGTGCGGCACCTCGCGCAACACGCTGGCGCTGATCCGCCACGTCGGCCTCGAACCGACGGTGGTCGAGTACCTGCAGACGCCGCCGACGAAGGCGCGGCTCGCGGAGGCCATCGACGCCGCCGGCCTCACGGTGCGCGAAGCGATCCGCGCGAAGGAAGCGATCCATGCCGAACTCGGTCTCGACGATGCGTCGCTGTCCGACGACGCGCTGCTCGACGCGATGGTCGCGCATCCGGTGCTGATCAACCGTCCGTTCGTGTTCGCGCCGACCGGCGTGCGCCTGTGCCGGCCATCGGAAATCGTGCTCGACCTGCTGCCGCCCTGCGACAAGCCGTTCGCGAAGGAAGACGGCGAAGTCGTCATCGACACCGACGGCAGGCGCGTGCGCTGATCCGCACGCACCGGTCGGGCAGGGCGCAACGCCGCTGCCTCGCGGATGGCTCAGCGGTAGAACGTGTCGCCGCGTTGCAGTGAACTGTCCGGCGGCTCGTCGAGCACGCGCAGTTGCGGTTCGCCGCGGTGGATGACGTAGAAGACGGCGTCCTCACTCCACACGAACCAGCGACGCAGGCCGAACTCGTCGCGGTCGAACGCCATCTGCGGATCGGCCCACAGATGGTCGAACGCCCGCGACGGTTGTTCCGTGAGGAAGGTGGCGTAATGGATCCGCTCGCCTTCCGGATGGCGTTCGCGCCCTTCGCGCGAGGCATCGTGGCGCCAGACCTCGTCGAAGACGAGTTCGATCACCCGGGCACCGGTCTCGGGTCGCACGGGCATCAGGTCGGCCTTCACGCCATCGCCGATGACGACCTCGCGACGCGCGCCCGGGCGGCCTTCTGCCAGGCGGATCGTGAGCGTGCAGGGGAAATCGAAGCGGGCCCGCTCGAAGAACCACGTCGCGGCGTCGTCGAGGTCGGCGGCGATGTCACGGAGGCTCACTTCTTCAGCCGCGCCACCAGCGCGTGCAGCGCGGTCTGCGTGTCGGGCTCCGCCCAGCGTTCGACGAAGTGTTCGAGGTCGATGTACTCGGGCGAGAGTGCGTCGACGACCGCCCGGCGGGCGAGGGCGCGGGTCTGCAGCATCGGCTGGCGCGGCAGTTTCAGCAGCGCCTGCAGCCATTCGATCGCGCGCGGCACGACTTCGTCGACGGCGACGAGTTCGTCGACCAGACCGATCGCGAGGGCGCGTTCGGCCGTGACCATTTCGCCGGCGACCAGCAGGCGTTCGGCGCGATGGTCGCCGACCACGCGGCGCATCAGCTGCTGGATGCCTTCGGGCACCACCAGGCCGACCTGGGTCTCGTTGAGGCCGAGCGCGAACGGCTTCGACGGATCCTCGCTGCGCGCCATCACCCTGTAGTCGCTGCACAGCGCCATCACGCAGCCGCCGGCCGGGGCGTGGCCGGTCAGCGCGGCGACCACCGGGATGCGCGATTCGGCCAGTCGCCGGGCCACGCCGAAGAACGCCTGCCACGCTTCGAGCACGGCGTCGCGGGCGTCGCCCAGCGACAGCAGGTAGGGCACGTCGAGTCCGGCCGAGAAGATCTTCGGACTGCCGGCCAGCACCAGCCCCGAGACGCCGTCGCCGTGCGCGCCTTCGATGGCGGCGATCAGCGCGCGGCAGAGTTCGGGATTGAGCGCATTCACCGGCGGCCGCGCCAGCCGGAGGCAGCGGATGGCGCCGATGTCCTGGGTCTCGATCAACGCGCTCATCGCGGTCCTGTCGCAAAAGGAGGAGCGGCTATCATAGGCGCCATGCGCACCTCCGCCCAATATCGTTTGTTCCTGGTCCTCGGTCTCGCGCTGCTGCTGACCTCGGCCAGCGTCGCCGCCGGGTGTCGGCCGCAGGTGCGCGACGGCTGGGTGCGGTTGCCGCCCGCCGGTGCCGAAGCCGCGATGCCGATGCTGGCCGGCTTCGGCCGCATCGTGAACGCCTGCCCGATGCCGGCCACGATCACCGGCGCGAAGAGTTCCTCGTTCGCCGGCGTCGAACTGCACGAGACCCGCACGGTCGACGGCATCAGCCGCATGCGTCCCGTGCCGACGCTGCGCATCGCGCCGGACGGCAGTGCGACCTTCCGGCCCGGCGGGATGCACCTGATGCTGATGCGCCCCTCGGCCAGGCTCAATCCGGGCAGCCGCATCGTGGTCGAATTCCGGCTCGCCGGCGGCGGTTCGCTGCTGGGCGAGTTCGAGGTGCGGAAGGCGGCGCCGTGATTCGGTCGATCGCGCTCGCGGCCGGCCTTGCGTGCGCTGGCGTCGCGTTCGCGGCGACCGCTGCCGATCCCTTCGATGTCGCGCGTCCCGTCGGCGAACATCTCGACTGTCTCCGGGCGCATGCGGCGAAAGCCGGGGCTGCACTCGACACCATGCAGGGGCGCATGAAGGCGCGCATCGCGCTGTGGGACCAGGAAGACCCGGCACGCCTCAAGCGCGCGGAAGTCCTGTTCGACGAGGACATCGTCGCCTACCGCCGGCATCGCGAGGCGCACTGCGCGTTCGTGGCGGCCTCCGCTGCGGACGACGTCGCCGAGGCGACGCGGCTGCGTTGCGACATCGCGATGGACACCGCCCGCGCGTCGACGCTGGAAGGCGAGATGGCGGGCTTCGGGCTCGGCGACTGATGTGCACCTTCATCCTCGCGGTGCTGCCGAAGGACGCCGACGCGGACGCGGTCAAGGCGATCTTCCGCACGCATGGCCGGGCCTGTGTCGAGGCGGGACGCCTGTCTTCCGGGCTCCTCGCCGGTCTGGCGCCGGGCGAACGCTTCTTCCACACGACACCGGCGCACTGCGACTGCGGCACGCCGCTCGGCGAAGCGACCCTGCCCGGACGGGACCCTGCGCAGGTGGCCGAAGCGACCGCCGCGCGCCTGCGCCGCAAGGGCTGGAGCGAGGCGAAGATCGCGCGGTCGCTGGCCCAGCAGACCGCCTCGGACGAGCGCCCGCCGCGGCCGAACGGCGATCTGCCGCCGACGTCGCTGGCGGACTGGGTGGCGTTGATCGACACGGTGCTCGCATCGAACGCGACGCGGTCGCTCGGGCTGCTGTGGTGCGAACTCGACGACGTCGTCGACCCGGCGGATCGGCCGCGCATCCGTCGCGCCGCGCTGGATCAGGATGCCCTCGCGCGCATGCGCAGGGACGTCATCCACGATTTCACGCGCTGAGCGCGCCTCAGCCGATCTCCGCCGCGCCGCGGATCGCGTCCGGCAGCGGGATCGGGCGGCCGTTGCCGCGATCGATCCACACCAGCACGCAGTGGCCGTCGGCGTGGACGCGGTCGGCTTCGTCGACGATGCGGTGGCCGAGGGTCAGGCTGGTCTGGCCGACGCGTTCTGCGAACAGTTCGACGAACACGCTCGACGGGTACGGGATCGGCAGCCGGTAGTTCATCTGCACCGCGGCCAGCAGCGGGATGTAGCCGTCGGTGATCCACGTCTGGCCGGTGCTCTCGAACCAGCGGATGCGCGCCTCCTCCAGGAACGTCATGAAGTTGGCGTTGTTGACGTGGTTGAACGCGTCGAGGTCGCGCCAGCGCAGGTCCAGCGGCATCCGGAACAGGATCGGCGGGGCGTCGGCGGCGGCATCGTGCGGCGTGTTCATGCGGCGGGCTTCTTGCGAACGGGTTTCTTCGTGGTCGGTGCGCCGGCCGCGGCGGCCTTCTTCGGTGTCTTCGCGGCGGGCGTCCCGGGCGTCGTCGCCGGCGCGGGCGGCGGCGCCAGCAGCTTCGCCAGGAAGCGGCCGGTGTGCGACTGCGGCATCGCCGCGATCTCTTCCGGCGTGCCTTCGGCGATGATCCGGCCGCCGCGGTGGCCGCCCTCGGGGCCGAGGTCGACCACCCAGTCGGCGGTCTTGATGACGTCGAGGTTGTGCTCGATCACCACGATCGTGTTGCCCTCGTCGCGCAGCTTGTGCAGTACGGCCAGCAGGTGCTCGATGTCGTGGAAATGCAGGCCGGTGGTGGGCTCGTCGAGGATGTAGAGGGTGCGCCCGGTGTCGCGGCGGGACAGCTCCTTCGACAGCTTCACGCGCTGCGCTTCGCCGCCGGACAGCGTGGTCGCCGGCTGGCCCAGGCGGATGTAGCTCAGGCCGACGTCCATCAGCGTCTCGAGCTTGCGCGCGATCGACGGCACCGGCTCGAACAGCTTCAGCGCGTCCTCGACCGTCATCTCCAGCACGTCGTGGATGCTGTGGCCCTTGTAGAGGATCTCCAGCGTCTCGCGGTTGTAGCGCTTGCCGTGGCAGACGTCGCAGGGCACGTACACGTCCGGCAGGAAGTGCATCTCGACCTTGATCAGGCCGTCGCCCTGGCAGGCCTCGCAGCGGCCACCGCGCACGTTGAAGCTGAAGCGGCCCGGCGAATAGCCGCGGGCGCGCGCTTCGGGCACCTGCGCGAACAGTTCGCGCAGCGGCGTGAACAGGCCGGTGTAGGTCGCCGGGTTGGAGCGCGGCGTGCGCCCGATCGGCGACTGGTCGATGTCCACGACCTTGTCGAACAGGTCGATGCCCTTCACGTCCCTGAAGGCCGCGGGCTTGTGCGAGGCGCCGTTGATCTCGTTCGCGGCCAGCGCGTAGAGCGTGTCGTTGATCAGCGTCGACTTGCCCGAACCGGACACGCCGGTGATCGCGGTGAACAGGCCCGCGTGCAGCGTGAGGTCGACCGTCTTGAGGTTGTTGCCCGACGCGCCGCGCAGCTGCAGCTTCATCTTCGGGTTCGGCTTGTGCCGGTGCGTCGGGATCTCGATCCGGCGCGCGCCGCTGAGGTACTGGCCGGTGAGCGAGCGCGGCGCCTTCAGCACGTCCTCGAGCGTGCCCTCGGCGATGACTTCGCCGCCGTGCACGCCCGCGCCGGGGCCGATGTCGACGACGTGGTCGGCGAGGCGGATCGCGTCCTCGTCGTGCTCGACCACGATGACGGTGTTGCCGAGGTCGCGAAGTCGGGTCAGCGTGCCCAGCAGGCGCTCGTTGTCGCGCTGGTGCAGGCCGATCGACGGTTCGTCGAGCACGTACATCACGCCGACCAGGCCGGCGCCGATCTGCGACGCCAGGCGGATGCGCTGCGCCTCGCCGCCGGACAGCGTGTCGGCCTTGCGCTCCAGCGTGAGGTAGTCCAGGCCGACGTCGACCAGGAAGTTCAGGCGCTCGCGGATCTCCTTGACGATCTTCACCGCGATCTCGCCGCGCCAGCCGGCCAGCGTGAGCTTGCTGAAGAAGTCCAGCGCCTCGTCGATCGGCAGCACCACCAGCGACGGCAGCGCGCGATCGGCGACGAACACGTTGCGCGCGGCGCGGTTCAGGCGCGCGCCCGTGCAGTCGGGGCAGGGGCGCTCGCTGATGTACTTCGCCAGTTCCTCGCGCACCGCCGCGGATTCGGTCTCGCGATAGCGGCGCTCGAGGTTCGGGATGATGCCCTCGAAGCGATGCTTGCGCTGGGTGCGGCCGCCGGCGTCGGTGAGGTAGGTGAACGCGATCACCTCCGTGCCGCTGCCGTGCAGGATCGCGTGCTGGGTGTCGGCGTCGAGGTCCTGCCACGGCGTATCGACGGAGAAGCGGTAGTGCCTGGCCAGCGACTGGATCAGCTGGAAGTAGTAGACGTTGCGGCGGTCCCAGCCGCGGATCGCGCCGGCCGCCAGCGACAGTTCCGGATGCACGACCACGCGGGTCGGGTCGAAGAACTGGGACACGCCCAGGCCGTCGCAGCTCGGGCAGGCGCCGATCGGCGAGTTGAACGAGAACAGCCGCGGTTCCAGCTCCGGCAGCGCGTAGTCGCAGACCGGGCAGCTGTACTTCGACGAGAACAGCAGCGGTTCGGCGGCGGCATCGTCGATCGACTGCACCACCGCCATGCCGTCGCCGATCTTCAGCGCGGTCTCGAACGATTCCGCGAGCCGCTGGCGCAGGTCGTCGCGCGGCTTGAAGCGGTCGACCACCGCTTCAATCGTGTGCTTCTGGCGCAGCGCGAGCGGCGGCACCGCGTCGATCTCGTGCAGCACGCCGTCCACGCGCACGCGCACGTAGCCCTGCGCGCGCAGTTGCTCGAACACCTGCGCATGCTCGCCCTTGCGCTCGCGCACGACGGGCGCGAGCAGCATCCAGCGCTGTTCGGCCGTCTTCGGATCATCGGCCAGCGCGATCACCTGGTCGACCATCTGGCTGACGGTCTGCGCCTCCAGCGGGAAGTGGTGGTCGGGGCAGCGCGGCGTGCCGACCCGGGCGTAGAGCAGGCGCAGGTAGTCGTAGATCTCGGTGATGGTGCCGACCGTCGACCGCGGGTTGTGGCTGGTCGACTTCTGCTCGATCGAGATCGCCGGGCTCAGGCCCTCGATGTGGTCGACGTCGGGCTTCTCCATCACGCTCAGGAACTGGCGCGCGTAGGCCGACAGCGATTCGACGTAGCGGCGCTGGCCCTCGGCGTAGATGGTGTCGAACGCCAGCGAGGACTTGCCCGAGCCCGACAGGCCGGTGATCACGATCAGCTTGTCGCGCGGCAGGTCGAGATCGATGTTCTTGAGGTTGTGGGTACGCGCTCCGCGGATGCGGATGGTGTCCATGGCCATGGGGCGGGGGAGGTCCGGGCGAGGAGGGGGTGCCCTTGCGCGCCCGAGATGGCGTCGCGGCGCGCGAAAAGCAATCCGCAAGCGTACCGACCCCCCGCAGCCGGGGCAAATGCGCGGAAGTCCCGCGGCCGCGTCGGGAGTCCTGCCCGGCGTCCCGGCCGAACGCCCGATCAACGCACCAGTTCGAACCGCATCGGCGCGCCTTCGGACGGTGGCACGGCACCCTCGATCGGCGTGCCGTCGTCGTTCTGGCCCCAGCCGCGGGTCCGGATCGACGCCGGGTCCACGCCGTTCAGGATCAGCTGGACCTTCAGCGCCTCGGCGCGCTGCTTCGACAGAAAGACGTCGTTGCCGGCGTCGGCGGTGGCGACCACCGGGCCGACGATGCGCAGGGTGGTGCCGGCCGGTGCGCGGCGGATGGCGTCCGCGGCCTGCGTCACCAGCGCGAGGCTGTCGCTGCTGACGTTGCCGCCGCCGCGCTCGAACGTCACCGGCAGCGTGTTGAGGGTCTTCGCCAGCGCGTCGGGGGCGATGGGCTTGCCACGGGCGGCGTCGGCCTCGGGCAGCACGAACAGGCCCTGCAGGCGCGCGCCGGGGAACGCCTGCTCGGCAGCGGCGCGCAGCGCGCGTCGGCGTTCGAGGTCGATCTGGCCGTTCAGCAGCACGGTGTCGCCTTCCAGGCGCAGGCTGGCCCCGGTCTCGGCGGCGAAGGCGGGCAGGAAGGCCGGCAGGCCGTCGACCCAGCGCGCAGGGCGCGCCGCGGTGTCGAGGTCGATCGCGCCGGCGGCGCGGCCGGGGCCGTAGGCGGCGAGCAGGGCGCGTTCGAGGCGGCCTTTCGTCCCGGCGTCGTCGACGGTGCCGTCGAAGCGCACGGCACCGCTGTTGTCGGTGAGGGTGAGCACGGCGTCGAACGGCGCACGGGCCACGGTCGGCGCGTCGGCGGCCTTCGGGGCCGGGGCCTCGGTGCGCTGGCAGGCGGCGGTCGCGAGCGCGAGCAGGGTCGCGGCGAGGCCGACGCGGGCGAAGCGGGAAAGGGACATCGTCGTGTCTTCGCGAAAGGAGGGGGAAGTCGGGAGAAACGCCGTCCCCCGGCGGACCGGGGGCGGCGGCGGGCGCGCCGTGCGGGACGCAGGTCCCGGCGCACGGCGCGCCAGGTCTTGCCTGCGCCGTTACTTCTTCGACGCGTAGTCGACCGAGACCTCGTTCGAGCACTCGTTCGTGCCCTGGTTGCAGATCTTGTAGGTCATGGTGCCGCTGCCGACGATGCGGAAGTTGTCGGTGAACGTGTATGTGTTGCGGCGGCTGTTGTAGATCAGGCCGTTGCGGTAGATGTCCACCTGCTTCTTGCCGTGCTGCCAGGTCAGGACGACGCTGGTGCGATGGTTCGTCAGCTGCGTCACCGTGGCCGCTTCCTTGTACGGGTAGTTGGCGTCGACGAAGCTCGGGTACAGCGAGATGCCGGTGCCGGCGCTGTAGCCCTTCAGGGTGACGTACCACACGCCGGCGCGCGGCGCCGGGAAGAAGCAGTTCTCGGTGTTGCCGAACGCGTACGGACGGCAGTCGTACGAGGTGTTGGTCGGCGGCGCGCCGTACTTGATGTACATGTCGGCGTCGCCGGTGCCGCCGTACATCGCGAACAGCAGGTTGGTCGCGCCGTTCGGCACCACGAGCTGGTACTTCACCTCGCCGTTCGCGCCGACGGTGATGCCGGTGACGGTGACGCCGTTGGCCAGTTCGGTGGCCGGCGGCGGCGGCGGCGGGCCCGGCGGGTCGGACGGCAGCGGATCGGTGCCGTTGGCGACGCGCACCGCGGCGGTGGCATCGACGATGCCGGTGCCGCAGGGCAGGGCGTACGAGCAGCCGCCCGGGAAGCCGCCGTTGGCGTAGGCGGTGTTGCGCAGGATCTTCTCGACCTGCGCCGGGGTCTTCGGCGTCCCGGCGGCGGCCTGCATCAGCGCGACCACGCCGGCCACGTGCGGCGCGGCCATCGAGGTGCCCGCGTACCAGGCGTAGCCTTCGGCGCCCTGGGTGGACGTGCCGAGATTGAGTGTCGACAGCACGTTGTCGGCCGCCGGCGACGCGCCGCTGCCGCCCGGCGCCGCGACGTCGACTTTCTCGCCGTAGTTCGAGTAGTCGGCGAGCGCGCCGGTCGGGCCGACCGCGGACACGGTGATGACGTTGTTGCAGTTGCCGGGCTGTTCGCCCGAGGCGTCGGCACCGGAGTTGCCCGCCGCCACCACGACCGTGGTCCCGCGGCCGACCGCCGCGTCGATCGCGCTCTGCAGCGCCACGCCGCAGCTGCCGCCGCCGCCGAGGCTCATGTTCAGCACTTCCGCCGGATTGGCGTTCGCCGGGATGCCGGCGACCGTGCCGCCCGAGCCCCAGGTGATGGCGTCGACGATGTCCGAGACGAAGCCGCCGCACTTGCCCAGCACGCGCAGCGGCTGGATCTTCGCGTTCGGCGCCACGCCGGCGGTGCCGACGCCGTTGTCGCTGAGCGCGGCGATGGTGCCGGCGACGTGCGTGCCGTGCCAGCTGCTGTCCTCGGGGATGCCGAAGATGTTGCATTCGCCGTCGTGCCAGTCGCCCGGATCGTTCGGGTCGGCATCGCGACCGTCGCCGTCGACCGCGGTGTCGATGTCGCCGATGAAGTCGTAGCCCGGCACCAGCTGGCCGGCGAATTCGCTGTGCGGGGTGATGCCGGTGTCGATCACGCCGACGACGATGCCGCCGCCCCTGGTGATGTCCCACGCCGGCTCGGCGTTGATGCCGCCCGGGCCGTTCTTGTAGTGCCACTGCTGCGCGTACAGCGGATCGTTCGGGACGAACAGCGGCTTCACGCGCACGTCGGGCTCGACGCTCAGCACGTTCGGGTCCTTCAGCAGTTCGACGGCGAGCTGCTTGCTTTCGGTCTTGTCCAGCGCACGGTCGACGCGGATCACGTCGGCGCCGGTCGACAGCGTGCGCACCGGGCTGACGGTCAGGCCCAGGCCGGTCGCCGCATTGGCGAAACGGCCGGCGAGCGCGGTCCTCGCGGCGCGGGCGCCGTCGCGATAGGTGACGATGAACCGGTCGTTGCGCTCGGGCTGCGTCGTGGCGCTCCTGGCGACGACGGCGCGATTGGCGACGGGGACGCGGCCGCCGGACCACGCGGCCGGCGCGACGATCGCGGCGGCGGCGATGGCCAGGGCGGACAGCCGCAGGACCTGGTGACGATGGGGTCGGATCATGGTGCATCACTCCTTGCATGCATGGGCCGGGCGCGGAACAGGCGCGACGGCCCCGGGATGGCGCCGGCATCCGCCGGCGACGGGGGAATCCGCCCTCCGCCGACATGCGGAGCGCGGACGGCGCCGCGCCACCGGTGGGTGCACCGATGGAGGCAGCGGCGATCGGGGGAGGGCGCTACGGGATGGGCCGGACGGTCCGGACGGGGCGTCGGCAGGGGCGCCGCGGGGGCGCGTGCATCGGGATGGAAAGCATCGACATCGGACAACGGACTCCTTGTGCTGCCGGCACTGGCGGCCGGTTCGGATACGCCGATACGGGCGATCCGGGGACCGGAATTGCGGCGCATCCCCCTGTGCCGCGGCTCGTGTTCTCGTCTTCCTGACCGAGGCTAAGCCGGCTTTCGCGACGCTGGCAAGTGTCTTCGATGCCCGTTTTTCCAGGTCGGGAACCGCGTTCCTCGTTCGTCCACGCGGCATGGCCGCGAAGGCGGACATCCGGGTCGGAAGCCTGATGCGGCTTGCGATCCGGACCGCAAGTCACTAATATTGCCGGTCTTTCCGCCCCTTGGGGCGGTTTTGCGTCACCCGCGACACCGGCAACACCCAATAACGACAGAGGAATCCCGTTCATGTACGCAGTTCTGGTCACCGGCGGTAAGCAATACCGCGTGATGCAAGGCGAGACGCTCCGCGTCGAGCTGCTCGAAGCCGATGCCGGCAGCGAGATCACCTTCGACAACGTGCTGATGCTCGGCGACGGCGAGGGTGTCACCCTCGGCGACGCACTCAAGGGCGCCAGCGTCACCGCGAAGGTCATCGGCCACGGTCGCGCCGACAAGATCCGCATCGTCAAGTTCCGCCGCCGCAAGCACCATCGCAAGCAGATGGGCCACCGGCAGCACTACACCGAAATCCAGATCACCGGCATTGCCGGTGGCAACAAGAAGTAAGGAGAAGCCGCCATGGCACATAAAAAGGGCGTAGGTTCCTCGCGCAACGGCCGCGACTCCAACCCGAAATTCCTGGGCGTGAAGCTGTTCGGCGGCCAGGCCGTCGAAGCCGGCAACATCATCGTCCGTCAGCGCGGCACCCAGTTCCATCCGGGTCCGGGCGTCGGCCTCGGCCGCGACCACACGCTGTTCGCGCTGGTCGACGGCAAGGTGGCCTTCTCGGTCAAGGGCCCGAACAAGCGCCGTACCGTCAGCATCGTCTGACCGCTCGCGCGCAGTCCGCGAAAGGCCCCGCTCCGGCGGGGCTTTTCGTTTCTGCGACGATGCCGCTTCGCGCCCGCTTCACCGAATCCCGCCACTCTCGTCCCCATTCCGGAACCCGCCTCCCATGAAACTCGTCGATGAAGCCGAAATCCAGGTCGTGGCCGGCAACGGCGGCAACGGCTGCGTCGGTTTCCGGCGCGAGAAATTCATCCCGCTCGGCGGCCCGGACGGCGGCGACGGCGGCGACGGCGGCAGCGTCTGGCTGCAGGCCGATGAGAACCTCAACACGCTGGTGGACTTCCGCCACGAGCGCCGCTTCCGCGCCCAGCGCGGCGAGAACGGCATGGGCCGGCAGATGTACGGCAAGGGCGGCGAGGACCTGACGATCACGGTGCCGGTGGGCACGGTGGTCACGAACGTCGAAACCGACGAAGTCATCGGCGACCTGACCCGCCACGGGGAGCGCCTGCTGGTCGCGACGGGCGGCAAGGGCGGCCTCGGCAACATGCACTTCAAGAGTTCCGTCAACCGCGCGCCGCGCAAGGCGCTGCCGGGCCTGCCGGGCGAGGAGCGCCTGCTCAAGCTGGAGCTGAAGCTGCTGGCCGACGTCGGCCTGCTGGGCTTCCCCAACGCCGGCAAGAGCACCTTCATCCGCGCGGTCTCGGCGGCGACGCCGAAGGTCGCGGACTATCCGTTCACCACGCTGTATCCGAACCTCGGCGTGGTCAGCGTCGAGCCGCACCGCAGCTTCGTGATCGCCGACATTCCCGGTCTGATCGAGGGCGCGGCCGAGGGCGCCGGCCTCGGCAGCCTGTTCCTGCGCCACGTGCAGCGCACGCGGCTGCTGCTGCACCTGGTCGACATGGCGCCGATGGGCGACGTCGGCCTGCACGAGGGCGGCAGCGGCGGGGTCACCGTGTCGCCGGCCGAGCAGGTGCGCGCGATCGAGCACGAACTGCGCAAGTACGACCCGGGCATGCTCGAGAAGCCGCGCTGGCTGATCCTCAACAAGGCCGACCTGATGTTCGAGGACGAGGCCCGCGAGCGTGCGGAAGCGATCGTCGCCGAGCTCGGCTGGGACGGGCCGTGGTACATGGTCTCGGCGCTGTCGCGCGAGGGCACCTGGCCGATCATGCTGGAAGTGCAGCACTTCTTCGATCGCCTGCGCGAGGCCGAGCGCGAAGCGCAGGCCGAGGCTCAGGCCGCGGGCCGTGCGCCCGATGCCTGAAGTTCTTCATGTCTGCACGGTAGAGCGGCCTTCAGGCCGCTCCGCGTTCGGTACGGTGTCGAAGCGGCCGGAAGGCCGCTCCACCGTCGCGTCCGGGAACGCGGTCGTTGCATGCGATTCGGCGCACGCAGATCGCCGGGCAACAAAAAACCCGGCCGGAGCCGGGTTTTTCGGTGCTGCGGTCGACGCGGGCGGATCAGCCGGCCTTGAGGGCCTTGATGCGCGCGGTCAGGCGGCTCTTGTGGCGAGCGGCCTTGTTCTTGTGGATCAGGCCGCGCGAGCTGAAGCGGTCGAGGATCGGCTGGGCCACCGCGAAGGCGGCTTCGGCGCCGGCGGCGTCGTTGGAGTCGAGGGCCTTGAGGACCTTCTTGACGGCGGTGCGGAGCTGGGAGCGCTGGGCGGTGTTGCGCGCGTTGCGCACGACGGTCTGCTTGGCGCGCTTCTTGGCGGACTTGATGTTGGCCACGGTGGAATCCTGGGGTTGACGGTTGAATCCAGCGGCGCCGGCCGCTCGATCGTAAGGGAAAAGAAGGGGCAGACTGCCGCCATGCGGACAGCGAGACAGAAAATTATGGGCGATTCAGTGGGTTGCGTCAACCGGGCCGAGGTGGCGGCATGAGCGGGCCGGCGCCGGGTGCCGCGCCGAGGGGCGGCATGCTGCGCGGGCTGCTGTCGTTCAGCAGCATGACGCTGGTGTCGCGGGTGCTGGGGCTGATCCGCGACATCGCGATCGGCACCACGTTCACCCCCGGCGCGGCCACCGATGCGTTCTGGGTGGCGTTCCGCATCCCGAACTTCATGCGCCGGCTGTTCGCGGAGGGCTCGTTCTCGACCGCGTTCGTGCCGGTGTTCACCGAGGTCAAGGAAACCCGGCCCCACGCCGACCTGAAGGAACTGATGGCCCGGGTCTCGGGCACGCTGGGCGGCGTGCTGCTGGTGGTCACCGCGCTGGGGCTGGTGTTCACGCCGCAGATCGCGACCCTGTTCAACCTCGGCGCCGAGGCCGATTCGGAGAAGTTCGGCCTGACCGTCGACCTGCTGCGGCTGACGTTTCCCTTCATCCTGTTCGTGTCGCTGACCGCGCTGGCGGGCGGGGCGCTGAACAGCTTCAACCGGTTCTGCATCCCGGCCTTCACGCCGGTCATCCTCAACCTGTGCATGATCGCCGGCGCGCTGTGGCTGGCGCCGCGGCTGACGGTGCCGATCACCGCGCTCGGCTGGGCGGTGATGGCGGCCGGCGTGCTGCAGCTGCTGTTCCAGCTGCCGGCGCTGCGCGGGCTGGACCTGCTGACGCTGCCGAAGTGGGGCTGGCGGCATCCGGACGTGCGCAAGGTGATCCGGCTGATGGTGCCGACCCTGTTCGGCTCGTCGGTGGCGCAGATCAATCTGCTGCTTGACACGGTGATCGCCGCGCTGCTGTTCGTCGGTTCGCAGACCTGGCTGTCGCAGGCCGACCGCTTCCTCGAGCTGCCGCTGGGCGTGTTCGGCATTGCGCTGGGCACGGTGATCCTGCCCACGCTGTCGCGCCACCACGTCAACACCGACCACGCCGGGTTCTCGCGGGCGCTGGACTGGGGCCTGCGCACCACGCTGATGATCGCGATCCCGGCGATGCTCGGGCTGATGCTGCTGTCGGTGCCGCTGGTGGCGACCCTGTTCCAGCACCGTGCGTTCCGCCCGTTCGACACCGAGATGACCGCGATGTCGGTATTCGGCCTGAGCTTCGGCCTGCCGTCGTTCGCGCTGGTGAAGGTGCTGCTGCCGGCGTTCTACGCCCGCCAGGACACGCGCACGCCGGTCAAGGCGGGGCTGGCGTCGATGATCGCGAACATGGTCTTCAACGTCGCCATCCTCGCGGTGCTGTACGGGCTGTGGGTGAAGCCCGAGCTGCGCGACGGTCCGGTGCTGGAGGCGCTGGCGAAGACGCCAGGCCTGCATCTGGCGCTGGGCCTGGCGAGCGCGCTGGCCAGCTACCTGAACCTGTGGCTGCTGTGGCGCTGGCTGCGCCGGGACGGCGTCTACCGGCCATTGCCGGGCTGGCGGCGGTACACGGTGCGGCTGGTGGTCAGCTGCACGGCGATGACCGCCGCGGTGCTGCTGGGCCTGCACTGGGCGCCGGACTTCACCGTCGTCGGGCTGTGGCAGCGGCTGGGCTGGCTCATCGCGCTGGTCGCGACGGGCGTGGTGGTCTACGCCGGCACGATGGTGGCGATGGGCTTCCGACCGCGCGAACTGCGCGAGCACTGAGTGTGGCCCGGCGTCGCGCGCGCCCGGCTATACTCGGGGTTTCCCGGTACCTGCGCGGCCGCACCGGCATCCCGGCCCGGCCGCTTCCGAATTCCCGATGACCGATCTCTTCCGCGATCTCGACGGCGGGCCGCTGTGCCCGGAGGGCAGCGTGGTCTGCATCGGCGCCTTCGACGGCCTGCACGTGGGCCATCGCGCGCTGGTGACCCGCGCGGCCGAGCGCGCCCGCGCCCTCGGCGTGCCGGCCGTCGCGGTCGGCTTCGAACCGCTGCCGCGCGAATTCTTCTCGCCCGCGGTGCCGCCTCCGCGCCTGCAACTGCCCCGGGCCAAACTCGCCGGCTTCCACGGGCTGGGCATCGACCTCGTCGGCCTGCTGCGCTTCAACGCCGCGATGGCCGCGGTGTCGCCGGAGGACTTCGTCCGCCGGCTGCTGGTCGGCCGCCTGCGCGCCCGCGAGGTCTGGGTCGGCCCCGATTTCCGCTTCGGCCGCGCCCGCGCCGGCAACCTCGACGTGCTGACCGCGATGGGCGCCGAACTCGGCTTCGCCGCCGGCACCATCGCGCCGGTGCTGCTCGACGGCCAGCCGGTGTCGAGCACCCGCATCCGCGCCGCGCTGCAGGCGGGCGATTTCGTCACCGCATCGCGCCTGCTGGGCTCGCCGTACGCGATCTCCGGGCGCGTGGTGCGCGGCCAGCAGCTCGGCCGCACGCTGGGTTATCCGACGGCGAACCTGCGCTTCCCGTACGGCACGCCGGCGCTGCGCGGCATCTACGCCACCCGCGTGCACGGCGTCGCCGACGCGCCGTGGCCGTCGGTGTCGAGCTTCGGCACCCGCCCCACCGTCGGCGGCCGCGAGCCGCTGCTGGAAGCCCACCTGTTCGATTTCGACGGCGACCTCTACGGCCGCCACATCGAAGTCGAGTTCGTCGCGCGCCTGCGCGACGAAGAGAAATTCCCCGATCTGCCGACGCTCGTCGCGCAGATGGACCGCGACGCCGCGCAGGCCCGCCGCCTGCTCGACGCCGCGGACACGACCCAGACGACAGAACGAGTCAGCGCGTGAGCGAACAGGACAACAACCGCTACAAGGCCACCCTCCACCTGCCGGCCACGGACTTCCCGATGCGCGGCGACCTGCCCAAGCGCGAGCCGGTCGCGCTCGCGCGCTGGCAGGACATGGACCTGTACGCGCAGGTCCGCGCCCATGCGAAGGGCCGCCCGACCTTCGTGCTGCACGACGGCCCGCCGTACGCCAACGGCGCGATCCACATCGGCCACGCCGTCAACAAGATCCTCAAGGACATCGTGGTGAAGTCGAAACTGATGGCCGGCTTCGACGCGCCCTACGTGCCCGGCTGGGACTGCCACGGCCTGCCGATCGAGCTGCAGGTCGAGAAGAAGTTCGGCAAGGTCGGCGAGAAGATCGACGCCGCCGAATTCCGCAAGCGCTGCCGCGAATACGCGGCCGAGCAGATCGACCTGCAGCGCAGGGACTTCAAGCGCCTGGGCGTGCTGGGCGACTGGGACAACCCGTACCGCACCATGGATTTCCGCTACGAGGCGGACATGCTGCGTTCGCTGGCGAAGATCGTCGAGCGCGGCCACCTCGCGCGCGGCGTGAAGCCGGTGCACTGGTGCTTCGACTGCGGCTCGGCGCTGGCCGAGGCCGAGATCGAATACGCCGACAAGCAGTCGCCCGCGGTCGACGTGGCCTACGCCGCGCGCGATCCGCACGCGCTCGCGTCGAAGTTCGGCGTCGGCCTCGACGGCGACGTCGAAGTGGCGGTGCCGATCTGGACCACCACGCCGTGGACGCTGCCGGCGTCGCTGGCGGTGTCGCTGGGCCCGGACCTCGAATACGCGCTGGTCGAAGGCCCCGCGCACGACGGCAAACGCCGCCTGCTGGTGCTGGCCGACGCGCTGGCCGCGAAGGCGCTGAAGCGCTACGGCATCGACGAACCGGTCGTGCTGGGCCGCGCGCACGGCGCGGCGCTCGAGAACCTGATCCTTGCGCATCCGTTCTATGCCGAGCGCGACATCCCGCTGATCCTCGGCGACCACGTCAGCGCCGAGGACGGCACCGGCGCCGTGCACACCGCGCCCGGGCACGGCCAGGAAGACTTCGTGGTCGGCAAGGTCTACGGCCTGCTCGACCGGTACACCGCCGCGCAGCTCAACCCGGTGGACGGCAAGGGCGTCTACCTGCCGTCGACGCCGCCGTTCCGTACCGTCGACGGCGAGCTCGTGCTCGCCGGCATGCACATCTGGAAGGCGAACGCCGCCATCGTCGACGCCCTGCGCGGCATCGGCGCGCTGCTCGCGTACTTCCCGCTGACCCACAGCTACCCGCACTGCTGGCGCCACAAGTCGCCGGTGGCGTTCCGCGCCACGCCGCAGTGGTTCATCTCGATGGACCAGGCCAACCTGCGCGCCGACGCGCTGGACGCGATCAAGCAGGTCGAATGGTTCCCCGACTGGGGCCAGGCGCGCATCACCGGCATGATCGACAACCGCCCGGACTGGACGATCTCGCGCCAGCGCACCTGGGGCGTGCCGATCGCGCTGTTCGTGCATCGCGAGACCGGCGAGCCGCATCCGAATTCGCCGTCGCTGATGCGCCAGGTCGCCGACCACGTGGAAAAGGGCGGCGCCGATGCGTGGTACGCGCTGGACGCGGCCGAACTGCTGGGCGAGCAGTCGCAGGACTACGACAAGGTCACCGACATCCTCGACGTGTGGTTCGACTCCGGCGTCAGCCACGAGTGCGTGCTCGCCGCGCGTCCGGAAGACGGCCTGCGCAAGCCGGCCGACATGTACCTCGAAGGCTCGGACCAGCATCGCGGCTGGTTCCACAGCGCGCTGCTCACCGGCGTCGCCATGGACGGGCATGCGCCGTACCGGCAGGTGCTGACGCATGGTTTCACCGTCGACGAGCGCGGCAAGAAGATGTCGAAGTCGATCGGCAACGTGGTCGAGCCGCAGAAGGTCATCGACCAGATGGGCGCCGACGTGCTGCGCCTATGGGTGGCCGCGGCCGACTATCGCAACGAGATGTCGGTCTCCGACACCATCCTCAAGCGCAGTGCCGACGTCTATCGCCGCATCCGCAACACTGCGCGCTTCCTGCTCTCGAACCTCAATGGCTTCGATCCGGCCCGCGACCTGCTGCCGCTGGACGACATGCTGGCGCTGGACCGCTGGGCGGTGCACCGCGCCGACCTGCTGCAGCACCAGATCGCCAACGCCTACGGCCGCTACGATTTCCCGGAAGTGGTGCAGGCGCTGGTGAACTTCTGCAGCGTCGACCTCGGTTCGCTGTATCTCGACGTCACCAAGGACCGCCTGTACACGATGCGCGAGGATTCGCGCGGCCGGCGCAGCGCGCAGAGCGCGATGTACCGCATCGCCGAGGCCTTCGTGCGCTGGATCGCGCCGATCCTGACCTTCACCGCCGACGAGATGTGGACGCACCTGCCGGGCGAACGCGACGGCCACGTGCTGTTCGCGACGTGGTACGACGGGCTGGCGCCGATAGCGCAGGACGCGGCGCTCGACGGCGCGAAGTTCGATCGCCTGCTCGCGCTGCGCGAACAGATGGCGAAGACGCTGGAGCCGATGCGCGCCAGCGGCGAGATCGGCGCGGCGCTGGACGCGGAGATCGCGATCCATTGCGACGCCGAGACCTTCGCGTGGCTGGCGCCGCTGGCGGACGAACTGCGCTTCCTGTTCATCAGCGGCGACGTGACGGTGACGCAGGGCGACGCCGGCATCGACGCCTCGGTGAGCGCGAAACCCAAGTGCGTCCGCTGCTGGCACCACCGCGCCGACATCGGCACGCATGCCGGGCATCCCGAGCTGTGCGGCCGCTGCGTGGGCAACGTCGACGGTCCGGGCGAGGATCGCCGCTGGTTCTGATGTTCCCTTCTCCCGCTGGGAGAAGGTGCCCGAAAAAGGGCGGATGAGGGCCGGCGTGCCCGTGTCCTCTCCGCCCGCGCTGCGAACACCCTCATCCGGCGCTTCGCGCCACCTTCTCCCGCGGGGAGAAGGGAACAGCAAGGTTCACCGCATCATGTCGCCACTGCCCAAACCCAACGCGCTGATCTGGCTGCTGCTGTCGGCGGTCGTGATCGGCCTCGACCAGTGGAGCAAGGCTTGGGTGCTGTCGTCGCTGCCGGAGTACCAGCCGGTGGTCGTGATCGACGGCGTCTGGAACTGGTTCCGCAGCTACAACACCGGCGCCGCGTTCAGCTTCCTCGCGAATGCCGGCGGCTGGCAGAAATACGTGTTCTCCGGGCTCGCGCTGGTGATCAGCCTCGTGCTCACGGCCTGGCTCGCGCGCACGCCGCGCGGCGACTGGCGCAACGCGCTGCCGTTCTCGCTGGTGATCGGCGGCGCGATCGGCAACCTGATCGACCGCCTGCAGCACGGCCACGTGGTCGATTTCATCCAGTGGCACTGGAAGGACGTCTACTACTACCCGTCGTTCAACATCGCCGACTCGGCCATCGTCGGCGGCGCGATCGTGCTGCTGCTGATGGGCCTGTTCGGGGACCGCGGCAAGGCGGCGGGGAAGGGGGGATAATCGCGGCATGGAAATCATCCTCGCCAACCCCCGCGGCTTCTGCGCCGGCGTCGACCGCGCGATCGAGATCGTGAAGCGCGCGATCGAACTGCTGGGCGCGCCGATCTATGTCCGCCACGAAGTGGTGCACAACCGGTTCGTGGTCGACGACCTGCGCCAGCGCGGCGCGATCTTCGTCGAGGAACTGGACGAAGTGCCCGACGGCGCCACCGTCATCTTCAGCGCCCACGGCGTCTCGCAGGCGGTGCGCGGCGAGGCCGCGCGGCGCGGGCTGAAGATCTTCGACGCCACCTGCCCGCTGGTGACGAAGGTGCACCTGGAAGTCACCCGCCACTGCCGCGCCGGGCGCGACGTGGTGCTGATCGGCCACGCCGGGCATCCGGAAGTGGAGGGCACGATGGGCCAGTGGCTGGCGGAAGCCGGCACCGGCGCCATCCACCTGGTCGAGGACCTGGACGACGTCGAGCGGCTCGTCGTCGGCCAGCCCGAGCACCTGGCCTACACCACCCAGACCACGCTGTCGGTGGACGACACCCGCGACATCATCGCCGCGCTGCGCGCCAAGTACCCGGCCAAGCAGGGGCCGCGCAACGACGACATCTGCTACGCGACCCAGAACCGCCAGGACGCCGTGCGCGAACTGGCCGCGCAGTGCGACCTGATGCTGGTCGTGGGCTCGCCGAACAGCTCCAACTCCAACCGCCTGCGCGAACTGGCCGAGCGGGAAGGGGTGGAGGCCTACCTCAGCGACGGGGCGCAGGAAATCGACCCGCGCTGGGTCGAGGGTCGCCGCCACATCGGCGTGACCGCCGGCGCCTCGGCCCCCGATGTGCTGGTGCAGGGGGTCATCGCCCGCCTGCGCGGACTCGGCGCCGGCAGCCTGCGCGAACTGGACGGAGAGCCCGAAAGCATGGTCTTCGCCCTGCCCAAGGAGCTGCGGGTGCAGCTGATCGACTAGGGCCTGTTAACGCGATTGAGGGGCGTTGCGCA
>JBQCJG010000244.1:0-14917 GCA_051952955.1 Lysobacteraceae bacterium
CGCATCCACCGCACGCCGGCGCCCAGTCCGCCTACTTCGGTTGCACGACCGTGATCGTGGCCGGCACCGACTTGCTCACGCCGCGCAGCTGCGGCCGGTACATGTCCTCGACCAGCGACGGCGGCACGGTGTAGGTGCCCGGGGTCACCGCACGCACGAGGTAGAACACCCGCGCGGTCGAACCGGCGTCGAGCTTCACCGCGGCGACGTAGCGGTCGTCGCGATACTCCTCGTGCTGCACTTCGGCGGCGCTGCCGCGATCGGTGATCTCGATGCCGTCGACGACCACGTCGGCCCACTGCTTCTCGTCGCCGAGGTTGAAGTTCTCGATCTCCAGGCCCGCCGGCAGCAGGTCGGTGAGCAGCGCGTCGGGCATGGCCTGGTCGGCGGTGATGCTGACCGCGACGATCAGCGCCTCGCCTTCGGCGATCGGGCCCGGCTTCCACGGCTTGCCGTCGGTGGTGTACCACTTGCGCTCGATGCCGATGTCGCTCTTGTCCTCCGCCGGCGCCGCGCGCGGCACGCCCGCGACTTCCAGGCTGGCGTACAGCGGCGAGGCGCTGCCGGCCGCGGGCTCGAAGCGGAAGCCGCGCGAGAGCGTGTCGAAGTCGACACGGCGGCTCTGCATCCGGCGCGCCTCGACGGCATCGGCGGCATCGCCGAGCTTCCACGTGCCGGCCACGGTCTTCTTCTGGTCCGCCAGCAGCGCGCGGCCGACCCGCGCCAGCGCCACCTGCTCCTGCGTGCTCAGCCAGAACCAGTGGTAGCCGCGACGCACGTCGAGCGCCTTGCCGAGGTCCAGCACCTTGGCGTCGTTCTCCGGGTTCGGCATGCCGCGTTCGTGGGTCAGCGCGATCATCAGCGCGGCGTCGCGGATGTCGCTGCTGTAGTCGCCGAGGTACTCGTAGCGGTTCTTCGAAGTGTCGAAGTCGAAGCCCGCCTTGATCGCCTTCGCGCCGCGCGCACGATCGCCCTGCAGCGACAGCGCGAGCCCCAGGTGCACCAGCGACAGGCCGTTCATGGCCTTCGCGCGGTCGTTGTCGTACAGCGCGCGCAGCGTGCCGAGCGGGGCGCGGTTGACGCGCGCCAGCACGTAGCCGGCATGCGCCTGGTACGCGAACTTCAGGTGCTCGCGGTGCGCCTTGCCGTAGAACTCGTTGCCGCCGGCCAGCAGGTCCTCGCTGAGCCGCTGCAGCGCCTTCTGCAGCATGGCATCGGGTACCGCGAAGCCGGCTTCGCGCGCATCCAGCAGGAACTCGACGATGTACGGCGTCAGCGCCGGATTGACGTAGCTGTCGTCGCCCCACATCGAGAAGTGGCCGTTCGACACCTGCATCGCCGCGAGCCGGCCGAACGCGCCTTCCATGCGCGCCTTGCGGGTCGCGGCGTCGAGGCTCCTGGCGTCCAGCAGCTTCGCGGTGTCGGCATCCATCACCAGCGCGGCATAGCCCTTGCTGGTGGTCTGCTCGGCGCAGCCGTAGGGATAGTCGAGCACGCCCTGCAGCGCGCTGGCGAAGGGGATCGGCGGCAGCGCGCTGACCGTCATCTGCGCGTTGACCGAGCCCGGCATCAGGCCTTCGGCCATGTCGGCGCCCATCGCGATCGGCGCGCCCTCGCCCATCGTCACCGAGCGCGCGCGCAGCACGCTCGGCCACGCCGGGCGCACCGGCATATCGAAGCGGCGGTCGACCCTGAAGCCGTTGCCGTCGACGCGCACGCGGATCTTCGCGGTGGTGTAGCCCTCGCCCGCCGACAGCGGGAAGGTCAGCGTGGTCTTGCCGCCCGCGCCGAGCTTCGCCGTGCGCGCGCCTTCGCCGATGGTCAGCGGACCGATGCCGTCGACCTGCACCGCGAAGCTGCCGGGCTTGCCGGTGAAGTTGGTGAGGTCGAGGGTGACGTTGCTGCGGTCGCCCGGCGCCAGCACGCGCGGATAGCTCGCTTCGGCGACGATCGGCGCCTGCACGACGATCTCGCCGTCGGCGTTGCCGTAGCGCTGCGCGGAGTACGCGAGCGCCGAGACGCGCAGGGTGCCGTTGAAGTCCGGCACCTTCAGCGGAATGCGGGCGATGCCCTTCGCGTCCAGCTTCACCGGACCGGAGAACAGGTCGACGGTCTGTACCTTCGAGGTGGGACGCCGCGCCTGCGCCAGCGGCGGCAGCGCCATGTCGCCGCCGAAGCGGATCTTGCCGATCTCGCCGTCGAGGCTTTCGATCACGCGGCCGTAGATGTCGTAGGCGTCCACGCCCAGGCGGCGCTGCGCGAAGAACTGCTTGTTGGCATCCGGCACCGGGAAGCGGGTGATGTTGAGGATGCCCACGTCGACCGCGGACACGGTGACGAACGCCTCCTGCCCGGCCAGCTTCGGCACGGCGACGGTGGTGGTCAGCGTCTGCTCGGGGCGCATCTGCTTCGGCAGCGACAGCCCGACCTCGACCCGGCGGTCGGCGCGGTCCATCGGCACGAAGGCCACGCCCACGGCGCGCGCCGGGGTGATCTTGTTCGACGCGGTGCCGCCGCGGAACACCAGCGCGGTGACGTAGACGTCGTGGCGCTCCCAGTCCTTCGTCACCGGGATCTCGAACGCGCTGCCGCGCTTGACGTCGATCTCCTGCACGTACAGCAGGCGGTCGGTCTCGACCATCAGCAGGCCCTTGCCCTCGTGCGGCGGGGTCAGCGTCGCCTTCAGCGTGTCGCCGGCGCGGTAGGCGGTCCTGTCGAGCGCGACCTTGACCTTGTCGGGGCGCGCGTCGAGGCCGCGGTTGTCGTCGTCCCAGCTCCAGCCGGCGTTGAACGGATAGCGCGTGGTCAGGCCGGTGACCGGATCGAGCACGTCGATCCGGTAGCCGCCCCACTCCACCGGGAACGCCAGGCGCACCGGCGTGATGCCGGCATCGATCGTGTGGGTCTCGACGTTCTCGAAGCGCGAGGTGAAGTCGAAGTCCCAGCCCTCGTCGTCATCGTAGTTCCAGTGGTAGTCGCGATGCTCGCGCACCAGCGTCACCTTCAGGCCCTTCGCCGGGCGCGGCTTGCCGTCGGTGCCCACGCGCAGGAACTGGAAACCGGCGTCGGTGTCGCTGTCGGCGCCGTCCTTGTCGTCGAACAGCGGGCGCACGCCGACGATCGCGTCCGCCGGCCACATCACGCGCTTGAGCGAGCGATTGACGCTCCGGCCGCCGGTCTCGAACAGGCTGCCGGACACGACCGCCGCGATCGGCGACTGCGGCTTGGCCTCGTCGGGCAGCGCGATGTCCTCGCTCAGCCGGCCCTTGTCGTCCAGCGTGGTGTCGACGACGTCCTTCGCCTCCTTCGGCAGGCCCATGGTCGGGTCGCCGAAGAAATAGCCGGGCAGGTCCTCGATGGGATGCTGCTCCACCGCCACCGCCAGCTTCGCGGTGAAGCGGTTGCCGGCGGCCGGCGCGCCGTAGAGGTATGCGCCGGTCGCCTTCAGCGTCAGCGGCTGGCCGGGCTTGAGCGTGGCGGTCGCGGTGTCGAGGTCGAGCTTCATGCGCTCGGGCAGGAATTCCTCGATGCGCAGCGTCATGCCCTGCACCGCCTCGGCGCTGGCCGGGTCGGTGCGGAATTCGACCGACCAGCGGCCGGTCGGCGCTTCCTGCGGGATGAGCTTCTCGAAGCGGTAGTAGCCCTGCGCGCCGGCCTCGATGCGGCTCTCGACGAAGGGCTTGCCGTTCGGCTGCTTCAGGCGCACGAACAGCGGCTGCGCCTTGTTGCCCTTCATCGGCACCGGCCTGCCGTCGTTGTCGCGCAGCAGCGCGGAGATGCGCACGACTTCGCCCGGGCGATAGAGGTCGCGACCGGACCACGCGAACACGTCGAACCACGCGGACTCGCGCCCGCTGACCGCGAATTCGGACAGGTCCAGCGCCGGCTGGTTGAACGGCAGCATCGACACGTCCTTGCCGCGGCGCGCGACCAGCACCTGGCTGGCGTCGAGCCTGTAGTTCAGCAGCACGTTGCCGTTGCGGTCGGTCTCGCCCTTCAGCGCGGTCTCGCCCGCGGCGTTCAGCACCTGCAGGTCGACGCCGGAAATGCCGGACCCGTCCTGCAGCGAGGCCGTGTGCACGAACAGCTTGTCCTTGTAGGCGCGGACGTGCAGGCCGATGTCGCTGACGGTGAAGAACGTGGTCTCGTACTGCTCGCCGAACTGGCCGGTGCGCTTCATCACCGCGAAGTAGAGGCCCGGCGCCTGCAGTTCCTCGATGTCCTGGATCGGCAGGTAGGTGACCATGCGCTCGTTGCGCTTGCCGCCCAGCGCGAAGCGGTTGGTGTAGACCGGCTCGGCGAGCTTCTCCAGCGGCGTCTTGTCGTCGTATTCGCTGTCCAGCTCCCAGCCGCTGCGGCGACCGCCGCGCTGGTACTCGTGGAAGAACTGCGGCAGCGACTTCTCGCGGACGCGGAGGAATTCGACGTCGACCTCCGGCACGTTCACCGACACCACCGGCAGGCCGCGGCTCTCGCGCGCCGGCAGCACGCTGCCCTGCGAGGCGAAACCGACCGCGGGCTTGAGCTCGCCGGTGTAGACCTTCTGTTCGACGTCGCGGCCAAGCGTCGAGCCGTCGGCGGCGGCCAGCTTGCCGGAGATCTTCAGCACGTAGTCGGTGTTCACCGCCACGTACGGGTAACGCAGGATCTTGCCGCTGTCGTCGAGCTTCCAACCGCTCTTCTCGGTCGGCGGATGGTCGAACGCGATCAGCTGGTCGAAGTTCTGGGTGCCGACCACCGGGCGCGAGAACTCCAGCGCCACCGACAGCGTGTCCCCGTCCTGGTCGGGATAGGCCCGGACCACGGCGAAGGTCTTGATCTCGTCATGCTTGGCCTGGATGGCCTCGCCGCTCACTTCGGGCAGCTGGCCCTTGGCCTTGTCGCCGCACCCCGGCAATGCCGCCAGCAACACCGCCAGTCCCGCACACACCGCCCACTTCCCCACGAACCCGCGAACCCGACCCACCAATCCGAACCGCGACGAGCGACACATATGGCCTCCTGGATGTTGGGCGGAGTATAGAGAGCTTTCAGCGCAACGGATCACTCTTTCTGAACATTTTTTTGACTATTTTTTAACTTTAACGAAACCCGACCGGACCGCGGAAACCATGGCCGCTTCGGCAGGGTATCGCCGTAAGGCTTTGATTTGGTGAACACGCCGATCAGCCTCCGGAACACGGCTCGAACGGCCGCCCCGGTCGTTCCTGCAACCGCGAAAACCACCTGTTGCGCGGAACCCCGGAAACGCGACAGGCCGCCTCGCGGCGGCCTGTCGTGGAGAAACCGATCGGTGCCGGGATCAGGCACCGGCCTCGGGTGCCGGGGTATCGCCCTCGGGTGATGACACGACCGGCGCCTCGGCCGCGTCCTCCTCATCGAGCGACGCATCCAGCCGCTCCAGCGCCTGCAGCGTTTCGTTTTCGGCCAGGCGCATCAGGGTCACGCCCTGCGTGTTGCGTCCGACCTGCGAGATCTCCGCTGCGCGCGTGCGCACCAGCGTGCCGCCGTCGGAGATCAGCAGCACTTCATGGTGATCGCTGAGCTGGATCGCGCCCACCAGCAGGCCATTGCGCTCGCTGGTCTTCATCGCGATCACGCCCCGCGTGCCGCGCCCCTTGCGCGGGAAGTCCTCGACCGGCGTGCGCTTGCCGTAGCCGCGCTCGCTGGCGGTGAGGATGTCGCCGTCGCCTTCGACCACGACGAGGCTCACCACCTCCGAGCCGCTCTCGACCGGCGCGTCCACGGCATCGGCCTCGCCTTCCTGGGGACCGGATTCGTCGACCTCGGCATCGCCGGGCGCGACGAGGCGCATGCCGCGCACGCCGGTCGCGGTGCGGCCCATCGGGCGCACCAGCGACTCCGCGAAGCGCGCGACGCGGCCGTTCGACGCGAACAGCATGATGTCGCGCTCGCCGTCGGTCAGCGCGGCGCCGACCAAGGCATCGCCGTCGTCGAGGTTGATCGCGATCTTGCCGCGCGCCAGCCGGAACGCGAACTCGGTCAGCGGCGTCTTCTTCACCGTGCCGTTGCGGGTGGCGAAGAACACGAAGTGCTTCTCGTCGTAGTCGCGCACCGGCACCACCGCCTGGATCTGCTCGCCCGGCTCCAGCGCCAGCCAGTTCACGATCGGCCGGCCGCGCGCGTTCGGACCCGCGTCGGGCAACTGGTGCACCGGCAGCCAGAACACACGGCCGCTGCTGGTGAAGGTGAGCAGCGTGTCGTGCGTGTTGACCAGCCACAGCTGGTCGATGAAGTCCTCGTCCTTCGTGGAGGCGGCATTGCGGCCCTTGCCGCCACGCTTCTGCGCGCGATACGTCGTCACCGGCTGGCGCTTGGCGTAGCCGGCATGCGAGAGCGTCACCACCACGTCTTCCGGCGCGATCAGGTCGAGGATGTCGAGGTCTTCCTCGCTGGCGCGGATCTCGCTGCGGCGGTCGTCGCCGAAGTCGCGCTTGACCTCCAGCAGTTCGTCGCGGATCACTTCGCGGAGGCGGTCGGGGCTTTCGAGGATTTCGATCAGGCCACGGATGGCCTCCAGCAGATCGCGGTATTCCTCGGTCAGCTTCTCCTGCTCCAGCCCGGTCAGGCGGTGCAGGCGCATCTCGAGGATTTCCTTGGCCTGGATCTCGGTCAGGCGGTAGCTGCCGTCGACCAGGCCCACGCCGGCGGGCAGGTCGTCGGGGCGCGAGGCATCGCTGCCGGCGGCCGACAGCAGGCTCGCGACCAGGCCCGGCGCCCACGTGCGCGCGAGCAGGCGCTCGCGGGCCTCGTTCGGGTTCGCCGAGGTCTTGATCAGCTCGATCATCTCGTCGATGTTGGCCAGCGCGACGGTCAGGCCTTCGAGGATGTGGGCGCGGGCGCGGGCCTTGCGCAGTTCGAAGATCGTGCGGCGGGTGACCACTTCGCGGCGGTGGCGCACGAAGGCTTCGAGGATCTGCTTGAGGTTGAGCAACTGCGGGCGGCCGTCGACCAGCGCCACCATGTTGATGCCGAACACCGACTCCATCGGCGTCTGCGCGTAGAGGTTGTTGAGCACGACCTCGGCCGATTCGCCGCGCTTGACCTCGATGTAGATGCGCATGCCGTCCTTGTCGGACTCGTCGCGCAGCTCGCTGATGCCTTCGAGCTTCTTTTCCTTCACCAGCTCGGCGATCTTCTCGATCAGCCGCGCCTTGTTGACCATGTACGGGATTTCGGTGACGACGATCGCCTCGCGGCCGTTGTCGGCCACCTCGACCTCGGCGCGCGCGCGCATGCGCACGCGGCCGCGACCCGTGCGGTACGCCCGGTGGATGCCGCCGACGCCGTTGATGATGCCCGCGGTCGGGAAGTCCGGGCCGGGGATGTGCTGCATCAGGCCGTCGATGTCGATCTCCGGCTCGTCCAGCAGCGCGACGGTCGCGTCGATCACTTCCGACAGGTTGTGCGGCGGGATGTTGGTCGCCATGCCGACCGCGATGCCGGCGGAGCCGTTGATGAGCAGGTTGGGCACGCGGGTCGGCAGGACCGTCGGCTCCAGTTCCTTCTCGTCGTAGTTCGGCTGGAAGTCGACGGTATCCTTGTCGATGTCGGCCATCAGCTCGTGGCTGAGCTTCGACATCCGCGCTTCGGTGTAGCGCATCGCCGCGGCGTTGTCGCCGTCGATCGAACCGAAGTTGCCTTGCCCGTCCACCAGCATGTAGCGCAGCGAGAACGGCTGCGCCATGCGGACCAGCGTGTCGTACACCGCGCTGTCGCCGTGCGGGTGGTATTTACCGATCACGTCACCGACGATGCGCGCCGACTTGTAGTACGGCTTGTTGCTGTGCGCACCAAGTTCGTTCATCGCGTGGAGCACGCGGCGGTGCACCGGCTTGAGGCCGTCGCGCACGTCCGGGAGCGCGCGGCCCACGATCACGCTCATGGCGTAATCGAGATAGCTGCGGCGCATCTCGTCTTCGAGATTGACGGGGATGATTTCCTTGGCGGGCTCGGTCATTCAGACGTCTTCGGCTGGGTGGCGGCGAGGCGTCGCTGCCTGGCGATCACGATACGCAGCGTCCCGGTATCGGGGCTGCGGCGCATCGCGTCGGCGGACGGCGCACGAGGCCTCGCGCGAAAGCGGAATTGTATCACGCAGCGTCGCCCGCGCGGGCATTTTTCCATTCCCGAACAGGGACTTGCGCACGCTTTCCGGCGCCCTGCGCCCGCCGCCGATCAGCCGCCGAAGAAGGTCTGCATCGAGACCCGGTTCGGGCGCTCGATCGCACCGCGCTCGGTCACGATCGCGTCGATCAGCTCGGAAGGCGTGACATCGAACACCGGGTTCCAGGCGTGGATGCCTTCGGCCACGGTGCGCGCACCGCCGACACCGAGCAATTCGCCCGGGTCGCGCTCCTCGATCTCGATCTTGCTGCCGCTGGCGGTCGCCATGTCGACCGTCGACGACGGCGCGACGATCATGAACTTCACGCCGTGGTAGCGGGCGGCGATCGCCAACTGGTAGGTGCCGATCTTGTTCGCGGTGTCGCCGTTGGCGCAGATGCGGTCGGCGCCGACGACCACCCACTGCACCTGCCCGGTCTTCATCAGGTGCGAGGCCGCGGCATCGGCGATCAGGGTGGCGTCGATGCCGTCCTGCTGCAGCTCCCACACGGTCAGGCGCGCGCCCTGCAGCCAGGGCCGGGTCTCGCCGGCGAACACGCGCTCGATGCGCCCCTGGGCGACACCGGCGCGGATCACGCCCAGCGCGGTGCCGAAACCGGCGGTCGCCAGCGAACCGGTGTTGCAGTGGGTCAGCACGCCGCTGCCGCGGGCGATCAGCTGGGCGCCCAGGCTGCCCATCTTGCGGTTGGCGGCGAGGTCCTCGCTGGCGATGGCCTGCGCCTCGCGGAACAGCGCCGAACGCCAGTCGTCGCCGAGCGTCAGCGCGCGCCGCATGCGCTGCAGTGCCCACGCCAGGTTGACCGCGGTCGGACGGGCGGCATTGAGCTGCTGCATCACCGGTTCCAGCCGGGTCGCGGCCTCGGCGGCGGTGATCGCGCTGGCGCCGGTGGCATCGAGTTCGCGGGCGGCGAGCACCACGCCCCAGGCCGCGGCGATGCCGATCGCGGGCGCGCCACGGACGATCAGCGAATGGATGGCGACGGCGACCGACGCGCTGTTGCGGCAGGTCGTGTATTCGACGACGAAGGGCAGCTTGCGCTGGTCGAGCAGTTCCAGTGCGTCGCCCGTCCACCGGATCGGGCGGATGCGGTCGTAACGACCGTAGTCGATGGCTTTTTTCATCCGGCCATTTTAACGGTGGCGGATGCGCGAAGACCCGGTCCCGGACCGGGTCTTCGGACGGATGGAACGGAATTCCGGATTCAAGGGGTGACTTGTCCCGGTTGGCCCGCCGCCTCTTCCTGACGCTGGCGCAGGCGCGGATGATCGCGTCGCGGGGCTTCCGCGGGTGCCGACTCGACCTGTCGCGGCGCCTGCGCCGCCGAGCCACCCGGCGGTTCTGCCCGAGCGACCTCGACCGGCCGTGCAGACTGCGCCACGGCGATCGGCATGCGCGGTGCGGGCTGCTCGCGACCCGGGCGTTCGATCTCGCGGGGCGCGGCCTCCTCGACACGGGGACGCTCCTGACGGCGCTCTTCCTGCGCCACCTGGCCCGGCTGACGCATGCCCATGCCCGGTTGCTGCTGCGGGAGCGACTGCGACTGCGGATTGACGAAAACGCCCGGCGGCGGACCCGGCGGCGGCGGTGGCTGCCAACCGCCGTTGCCGCGACCATTGCGCTCCACGACGAATTCGCCGCGGCAACCGCCGGTCACCCACACGCCGTTGCCGCTGCGGCCCCAGGTCCGGCCTTCGATGCACGGCGTATCGGAGAGCTGACGCAGCAGTCGGATGTTGCCGCGCCGACCGGAACCCAGGCTGCAGGTATGACTGTGCTTGTCCCGGGACTCGCAGCGGACGAGGTCGTTGCTGCCGTAGCCGCCGTTGCCGTAATAACCGCCGTTGCCGTAATTGCTGCCGTAGCCGCTCTGGAACAGCGCGCGGCAACCGCCGCTGACCCAGACACCGCGGGAATCGCTGCCCCAGGTGCGCCCACGCACGCAGGCCGTGTTGGACAACTGGCGGACGAAACGCGCGTTGCCGTAGCTGTTGCAACGCGTGGTGCGGGCGTCTTTCGACTCGCAGCGGAACAGGCCGTCGCTGGCGTAGGTGTTGCCGTAACCGTAATCGTTGCCGTAGTAGCTGCTGCCGTAACGATCATCGTCATCGTAGCGGTAGCTCGAGACATCGAATTCGGCGCGGCAGCCACCGCTCACCCACACGCCCTGGTAATCGGTGCCCCATGTCCGGCCGCGGATGCAGGCGCTGTCGGACAATTGGCGGACCAGGCGCACATCACCGTTGAGTGTGCCGCAGCGGGTAGTGCGACCGTCGCGGGATTCGCAGCGCACGCGATCGCCGTCGCTGTTGTCGTTGTAACCGTAGTTGCTCCATTGCGCCTGCGCCGGCAGGGCAGACAGCCCGGCGAGCAGCACGGAGGAGACCAGAACGAAGGCATTGCGCATGGCGTCATCCCCTTTGATGAGTGGCCTCACTGTAGCCTTGCCGCATGAATGGGCGGTCAATTTTTTCCGGAAGTTCCACGCCGGAAAGCCGAGTATTCAGGTAATCGGTTTCACGAACGGAAGAAGTCGAAGGCGACCGTGTCGGCGATCCGGTCCGTGCCGAGTAGCGCCATCAGCAAGCGCTCGACCCCGAGCGCCACGCCCGCGCAATCCAGGAGTCCGGACGCCATCGCCGCCAGCAGGCGTTCGTCCATCGGCGGGCAGGACGCGCCGCGTTCGCGGCGGCGCGCGAGGTCGCGTTCGAAGCGGACCCGCTGCTCGGCGGCATCGGTCAGTTCATGGTAGCCGTTGGCCAGTTCCAGCAGCCCGAGGTACAGCTCGAAGCGTTCGGCGACCGCGGGATCGCCGCCCTCGCCCGGCCGCAGTTTCGCCAGCGCGCACTGCGAGGCGGGCCAGTCGAGCACGACCAGCAGCGCGTCGGCGGGAAAGGTCGGCTGCAGCCGATGCGTCATCAGCAGGTCGAGCCAGTCGTCGCGCGTCAGTCCCTCGGGATCGATGCGCACGTCGCCCAGGGCGGCCTGCAATTCATGCGCCGTCGCGAAGAACGGGTCGAGCCCCAGCCGATCGCGGTAGAGGTCGCGAAACGTGGTGATCGTCGCGGTCGCATCGCGGCCGACCAGCGCCAGCGCCGCGCGCACCAGCGCCACGGTCTCGTCGACCAGGCGCAGGTGATCCCAGCCGACGCGGTACCACTCCAGCATCGTGAATTCGGGATTGTGGCGACCGCCGGCCTCGCCGTCGCGGAACACGCGGCCGAGTTCGTAGCAGTCGCCCACGCCCGCGGCGAGCAGCCGCTTGAGCGGGAATTCCGGGGAAGTCCGCAGCCAGCGCGTGCGCGGCCCGCCTTCGGTGCGACCGGAGAATTCGAGCGAGAACGACGCGATGTTGACGTCGGTATTGCCGGCGGCGGACAGCACCGGCGTCTCGACTTCCAGCACGCCGCGCTCGGCGAAGAAGGCGCGGATCGTCGCGTACAGCCGCGCGCGCAGGCGCAGCGCGTCGAGGCCGGCGCTCGGCCGCCAGTCGTTCATGCCGCGCCGTGTTCGCTGAGGAAGGCCAGCAGCCGCGCCTCGTCCCAGATCTCGATCCCGAGTTCCTGCGCCTTGGCGAGCTTGCTGCCGGCCGCCTCGCCCGCGACGACGAGATGGGTCTTCTTCGAGACGCTGCCGGAGATCTTCGCGCCGAGCGCTTCGAGCTTCGCGCCGGCTTCGTCGCGCGACATTGCGGACAGGCCGCCGGTGAGGACGACGGTCCTGCCTTCCAGCGGGCCGGCCGGCGCATCATCCGACTCCGGCACGCGCGACAGCAGCGTCGCCATCGCTTCGCCTGCACGCGCGAGCAGTTGCGCATGCGTCGGTTCCGCACGCCACGCGACCAGCGACTGCGCGGTCTCGGCCGGCAGGCCCGCCGTCACGAACGCATGCTCGGGCGCAGCGCGCACGGCGGCGGCGTCCGTGAAGGCGTTCGCGAGCTGGTCGGCGCGGATGCGGGTGATCTTCGGGATCTCCAGGTCGGCGAGCAGCGTCGCCAGCGTCAGTCCAGACCGCAGCTTCGGCGACGGCGGATGCGTGTCGGCGATGCGCACGCCGCGTTCGAGCAGCGCGTCGATCACCTGCTGGTTGCCGGGCTGGTCGAAGAAAGGGCCGAGCGCACGCGCGACTTCGCCGCCGATGTCGGGCACGCACTTGAACAGCGGCCACGGCAGATGCCGGATCAATTCGAGGTCGCCGAACCAGAGGGCCAGCGCCTTCGCGGTGCTTTCGCCGACGTGCTCGATGCCGAGCGCGAACAGGAAGCGCTCCAGGGTGGTCGTGCGGCTGTGGTCGATGGCCTCGATCAGGTTGTCGGCCCACCTGGTTGCGACCTTGCCGGCCTTCACCGTCTCCGGCGTGGTGCCGTCGCGCGCGTCCGCGTCGCGCTTCATGCGCAGCAGATCGTCGAGCGTGAGCCGGTACAGGTCGGCGACCGACTGCACGAAGCCGAGGTCGCACAGATCCTCGATGTAGCGGTCGCCGAGGCCTTCGATGTCCATCGCGCGGCGCGAAGCGAAGTGGCGGATCGCTTCCTTGCGCTGCGCGGCGCAGGTGAGTTCGCCCGAGCAGCGCCACACCGCCTCGCCTTCCTCGCGCACGATCTCGGAACCGCAGACCGGGCAGGCCTCAGGCATGCGCCACTCGGGCGCGCCGGGTTTGCGATGCTCGGGCACGACCCGGACGATCTCGGGGATCACGTCGCCGGCGCGGCGCACGATCACGGTGTCGCCGACGCGCACGTCGAGGCGCGCGATCTGGTCGGCATTGTGCAGGGTCGCGTTGGTGACGACGACCCCGGCGACCTGCACCGGCTTCAGCCGCGCGACCGGCGTCGCCGCGCCGGTGCGGCCGATCTGGATCTCGATCGCCTCCAGCTCGGTCGACTGCTCCTGCGCCAGGAACTTGTGGGCGATCGCCCAGCGCGGCGCGCGCGAGACGAAGCCCATCTCGCGCTGGCCGGCGTAGTCGTCGAGCTTGTAGACCACGCCGTCGATGTCGAACGGCAGGCGATCGCGCCTCTCGCCCATGCGGCGGTAGTAGCCGAGCAGGCCGTCGGTGCCGGCGACGACGTCGCTCTCGGCGCTGACCGGGAAACCCCATTCGCGCAGGCGTTGCAACGTGGCCGAATGCGTCGGCGGCAACTGCACGCCTTCGACCACGCCGACGGCGTAGGCGTAGAACGCGAGCGGCCGCTGCGCGGTGATGCGCGGGTCGAGCTGGCGCAGCGAACCGGCGGCGCCGTTGCGCGGGTTCGCCAGCACCTTGCCGCCGTCCTTCAGCGCCTTCTCGTTGTAGGCGCGGAACGCGGCCAGCGGCATGTAGACCTCGCCGCGCACTTCCAGCACCTCGGGGGCGTCGCCACCGCGGAGGTGCAGCGGCACCGCCTTCACCGTGCGCAGGTTCGCGGTGACGTCCTCGCCGGTGCTGCCGTCGCCGCGGGTCGCGCCACGCACGAATGCGCCGCGCTCGTAGCGCAGACTGATCGCGAGGCCGTCGAGCTTGGGTTCGACCGAAAAGACCGGGTTTTCGCGATCCAGGCGTTCCTCGATGCGGCGCACGAAGTCGGCGACTTCCTCGTCGGTGAACGCGTTGCCGAGCGACAGCATCTGGATCTCGTGCCGCACTTCCGCGAACGCCGACGACGGCGCGTTGCCGACGCGCTGCGTCGGCGAGGTGGCGTCGGCGAATTCGGGATGCGCGGCTTCGAGCGCCTGCAGTTCGCGCATCAGGCGGTCGTACTCGCTGTCCGGGATCGACGGATCGTCGAGGACGTAGTAGCGGTGGTTCGCGTCCTCGATGCGGCGGCGGAGGTCGGCGATGCGGTGGGCGGCGTCGGTCATCGTGAAGCGTCCTTTACGCGGCCCAGAAGGCGCGCAGGCCCAGCGCGGCGGCGGCCGTCAGCAGCACGGTGAACGTCGCGGCCATGCCTGAGACGCGCCACGCGAAGCGTTCGCGCTGCCGCGACACGCCCCAGGCATGCGCGATGCGGCCGGCCAGCAGCACGCTGGCCAGCGCATGCAGGCTCCAGGCCGGTGCCCCGGCCGTTTCCAGCATCCACAGCAGCAGCACTGCGAAGGGCACGTACTCGGCGAAGTTGGCGTGCACGCGCATCGCGCGCAGCATGGCGGCATTGCCGCCGTCCCCGACCGCGATCCCGAGTGCGCGACGGGTCCGCAGGGTACGTACGCTCAGGCCGACGTAGAAGCACGCGAACACAGCCGCGTAGTAAGGAATGACGGTCATGCGGGGCGGATCCGGCGGCGCGGGAAGGGATCTTCTACCAGCGGGTGTTCTTCGAGATCGGTGGCGCTTCGTGCTGGCGGTCGTAGGCGCGCAGTTCGTCGCGCAGGTGCGCGATGCGCTGGCGGCCGAGCGCGTTGCGCGATTCGTCCAGCACCACGCCGTCGAGCAGTTCGGCCATGCGCTGCGCGGTCGGCAGCATCTTTTCCCAGGCGTCGAGCGCGGGGATCGGCGCAGGCAGGGTCAGGAAGAACGCGATCGCCGGCGTTTCCAGCGCCTGGATGTCGGCCATCTCGAAGCTGCCGGGCTTCTTGATGTTGGCGACGCTGAAGATCGGGCCGCCGTCGGCGCGGCCGTCGGCGAGGCGGTGGAACACGTTCATGTAGCCGTAGCTGAGGCCGGCCTTCTCGGCGGCGACGACGATGTCCGGGCCGCGCAGCACCTGGCCGGCGCGCGCGGCGACGTACAGGGTCACGATCTTGTCGAATTCCTCGCGGTCCCGCTTGCCGACCTCGGGGCCCGACGGCGGCG
>JBQCJG010000245.1:0-3704 GCA_051952955.1 Lysobacteraceae bacterium
GAGCAACGGTTGCGCGAGCGGCACGAAACGAATGGATGATTTCGTTTTGATCTTCTGGCCACGGCCGTTTTTCCAGAAGAACAGTCCCCAAACACCATTAAACAGCCGCACGTCATCTAAATACAGCTGCGCGACTTCACTGACTCTGGCTCCCGTGTAAAGCCCCAGCATCGGACCCCAGAAACGATGAGGTGAAGATTTCGCCCAAGGTAGAAAACGCAGCGGATCGAAAACCTGCCCCAGTTCGAAATCGGTGAACGGTCGGCCGGTGTCGAGTTCGGTCGAGGTGTCGATTTCCGGTCCCGTGCCTTTGAGCGGGCTCTTCACAATCAGATCCGCATCGATCAACCCGGTGAAGAACACGCTCAGTCGTTGCCGATGCTTGTTCATGGTGTGGGGTGAGGGCATGGGCACATCGTCCTCCCGACCTTTCTCGATGATCTCGAGAACGGTCAGCCCCCGATAGCGCGGCACCACCGACGCTTTGAGCGGCCACCATCGCACCCCGTCCCAAAACTTTCGGATCTGCGGGGCCTTGATCTGATCGACCGGCACATCCCCCACGATGCCGAGCAGCAGCCGCAGGCTGTGTTTGCTCTCGGTGATCGTGTCGGCAGCCAACTGGCGGCGTTCCAGATCTGCGATGTGGTTGGCTATCTCAACGGACAGTAGTGGCGCATCGCTGACCGCCGCTACGACCTGTGACACTGGCGCGGCCGGCATCTGGGTTTGAGCAGGGGCCGCAATCCCGGCCGCCGCTTGCAGCGTTTTGATGAAGTCAAGCGTGTCCTGCGGCCCGGAGGTCGTCACGGTCCCGAAATCGACCCCGCCGACCTTCACACCGGTCGCGGTCCAGTCGCGCAGGGATCCGCTCTCGGCGGCCTGCTGCGCGCTGTCGAGCAGCTTCTTGATATCGACCATCCCGGTCCCCTTCCGTAGGCCTGCGAACGCCTCGGAGAGTGCCATACCGATCAAGGCGGCGGATAGCCGTGCGGCATCGCCGCGCAGGCCACGGAGCGATCGAACAATGAAGCGGGAACCGACGGCGGAACGCAGGTGGGTGGGCACCCGGAAGCGGACATACAAACCGCTCGATCGGGGCAAGAAGCAGGGCTTCGGCATGGAAACGATACCTAAAACGATACCTCGATGGAGGTATCGTTTCGGGATCGATCTTTGAAAACCCCCGACAAGTCAGTGACTTGCGCGACCGGGCGCCGGAGTGGAGCGGGTGATGGGAATCGAACCCACGCTAGCAGCTTGGGAAGCTGCAGTTCTACCATTGAACTACACCCGCGGAGGCCTGCAGTGTAGCGCCTCCGGCGCGGCCCGCAAGCTGCGGACCACGCCGGGGCGGGTCGATCAGAACGACGGGCCGACGGTCGCGAAGACGGTGGCGTCGTGGCCGACGCCCTGTTCGGTGGTGACGCTGGCGCCGATGTTGGCGTCGAGGCCGAACAGTTCGGTGCGGGCGCCCATCTGCAGGGTCATGTAGCTGTCGTCGAACTGCACGCCGGGCACCGAGTACGGCAGGCTGCCGGTGATGCTCTGCGAGCGGGCCCGGGCGTCGCGCGGCGCGTCTTCGTGCTGCGTGTCCCAGGTGAGGCGCGCGTAGGGCACCAGGTGGTCGTCGATGCGGTAGCTGGCCTGCCAGCCGAGGCTGGTGATCAGCGAGTCGTAGCTCTGGTCCGGGTAGGCCAGCGAGGTCGACTGCTCCGGATGGCTTTCGGCGTAGCCGTCGACGTCGATGTTCTGCGACAGCACGCTGAGCACCGGGCCGTGGGTGAGCTTGTCGCCCTTGAAGTCGTAGCCGGCGTTCACGGCGAAGGTGAGGTTGGTGCCGTCGGGCGAGCCGGTGTGGGTGCGCTTGACCGGGCCGATCCACACCGAGCGGTTCACGTCGTAGCTGCTCTGGGTGTAGCTGAGCTGGCCGGTGGCCCAGAAGCGGTCGCCGTACCAGCCGCCGAAGCCGCCGAGGGTGACGTCGGTCTGGTCGAAGTCGCCGTTGCGGTGGCCGAAGTCGTAGCCGTTGCGGCCGAGGCCGCCGAACGCGCCGTAGACGAAGTTGCCGCGGTTCCAGTCGACGCCGCCGGTGACCGACGGGCCCATGCCGTCGTACAGCTTGCCGTCCTCGTAGCGCTGGAAGTCGCCGCGGGTGTCGACCCACCAGCGACGGCCGTCGCCGTCGGGCTTGCCGGCGAGGTGCGCGGACACGCGGTCGGCGCGGGCGCGGCCGATCACGCCTTCGGTGTGCGGCAGCAGGCCGATCAGGCGCGGCGCCTCGAGCACGGAGATCGCGTACTCGGACAGCATCTGGTGGGCGCGACTGGTCGGGTGCACGCCGTCGGCGAACAGGTAGGTGTTCGGCGCGTCGGGCGAGACCAGGCTGGTCGGGTTGCAGGTCAGCGAGTTCGCGGTGATCTGCGGCTGGCAGGCGGTGCCGGTGATGTTGCCGAAGCCGTAGGCGGCCGGGTTCGCGGTGATCTCGCGGATCAGCGTGAAGGTGTCGACCGGGATCACGTGCAGGTTGTTGCTGGCCAGGCCGCCGAACAGCGCGCTGTTGTAGCTCTGGGTCAGCGCGGTGCCGGTCGCCTGGGCGGCGGCGCCCTGGGCGCGGAAGCCCGGGGTCACGCCGAGGTCGGGGATGGTCGGCACCAGGATGTAGCGGGCGCCGGCGCTCTGGAGCTGGGCCACGATGCCGATCTGCGAAGCCACCGCCGACGAGATCGTCGTGGTCGGGTTGGCGCCGCCGCTGGTGATCGCGAACAGGTCGTTCGCCCCGCCCCACACGGAGTACAGCGCGTGGCTGTCGGCGCGGCCGCCGTTGGCGGTGAGGTAGTTGTTGACCTGCGTGGCCAGCGACGGGATCGGACCCAGCGCACCGCTGCTGTTGACGCCGACGCGGGCGCCGCCGGCGGCGTAGTTGGTACCGGTCTGGCCGTTGCCGTTGGGCGCGGCGCTGGTGCCGTAGAAATCGGCGAGGTACTGCGACCAGACGAAGCCCGGGTTGGTGGTGAACTGGCCGGTGACGGCGCGGACGCTCGCGGGCAGCAGCGGACGGAAGAAGCCGCTGTCCGTCAGGCTGTCGCCGAAGAAGACGGTCTGGCTGTACGGACCGGCGGCGGATGCCGGCAGGGCCAGGGCGGCGCTCGCGGTCAGCACCGCGATCGACAGGGCATTGCGAAGGGGCCGGATGGCCCGACGGTTGGACGACATGGATCCCACTCCCGAACTGATGGAAAAAGAAAAAAGCGTGTCGCAGGGCTCCGGCGTTTGTGGGGATACGCTGCCGGATGGTGGCCGCATCGTTTCACGAAGGCCTGTGTGACTCAAGTGTGACAAGAACCCCGGACGACTGGGCAGGCGGGCGGCCGCGGGCGACAATCCGGGGATGGACATCCGGCTCAACGGCACCCCCCTCGCCCTCCCTGCCCCCTGCACCCTCGCCGAGCTGCTGGCCGCGCAGGGACTGGCCGGGCGCCGGGTCGCGGTGGAAGTCAACGGCGACATCGTCCCCCGCGGCCGCCACCCCGACCACGTCCTCGCCGACGGCGACGTGGTCGAGATCGTCCACGCCCTCGGCGGCGGCTGACCGCCGCAGCGCGGCGTCGTGCCGCCCCCATCGCCGCGACGATGGGCGATAATTCCGCGATGACCGCGCTCCCCCACTACGACGACCCGCTCGTCATCGCCGGCACGACCTA
>JBQCJG010000246.1:0-26534 GCA_051952955.1 Lysobacteraceae bacterium
CCATGTGACCCAGAAGGGTTCGCTGGTGGCGCCGGACCGCCTGCGCTTCGACTTCGCGCACTTCCAGCCGGTGACGCCGGCGGAGCTGGCCGAGATCGAGCGCCGCGTGAACGCCGAGATCCGCGCCAACAGCGAGGCCGAAGTCCACCAGATGGGCATGCAGGAAGCGCTGGATTTCGGCGCGATGGCGCTGTTCGGCGAGAAATACGGCGAGCGCGTGCGCGTGCTGCGCATGGGCGACACCTCCACCGAGCTGTGCGGCGGCACCCACGTGCGTCGGACCGGCGACATCGGCGTGTTCAAGATCGTCTCCGAGGGCGGCACCCAGGCCGGCGTGCGCCGGATCGAGGCCGTGACCGGGCAGGGCGCACTCGACCACATCGCCGAGGAGGAGCGTCGTCTGGCCGAGGCCGTCGGCCTGCTGGGCGGCAACAAGGCCGACATCGGCGACAAGGTGCGTGCGCTGCTGGATCGCCAGAAGAAGCTGGAACGCGAACTGGAGTCCCTGAAAACGAAGGCGGCCGGCGCGGCGGTGGCCGATCTGGGGGCCTCCGCGGTCGACGTCGGCGGCGTGAAGGTCCTGGCGGCGCGTCTGGAAGGCCTGGACGCCAAGGCCCTTCGCGACGCCGTGGACCGCCTGAAGGCCGAACTCCGTGACGCAGTCGTACTGCTGGCCGGCGCGGCCGATGGTAAAGTCGCGCTCATCGCGGGGGTGGGCGGCTCGGCACTGGGCCGGGTCAAGGCCGGTGAACTCCTGGCCCACGTGGCCGGTCGGATCGGCGGCAAGGGCGGTGGCCGTCCCGACATGGCCCAGGGTGGCGGCGAGGACGGACCCGCACTGCCTGCCGCACTGGACAGCGTCCGCGAGTGGGTCGCCGAACGGATCGGCGCCTGACCCATGACTTCAGGCGCTTCCCGATGCCGTGTGGATCGGGTTATGCTAATTTATTGCGTTCGCGACCGTGCTCCATCCCCGTCCGGTGAGGCCGCGAAAGACATGACGAGTAGGTCGGCGAGGGGGACGCCGTCCGATGGAGAGATGCAATGCTTATTCTGACTCGCCGGGTTGGCGAAACTCTGATGATCGGCGACACCGTCACCGTCACCGTGCTCGGAGTCAAGGGCAACCAGGTGCGTATCGGCATCACGGCACCCAAGGACGTGGCCGTGCACCGTGAGGAGATCTACCACCGTATCCAACGCGGTGAAGGCCACGGACCGAATTCGGGTTTGCCGCAGGGCGACTGAGTCGTTATCCTTCCCGCGCAGCATCGCTGCTGCCGACGGAGAGTTGCCCGAGAGGCCGAAGGGGCTCCCCTGCTAAGGGAGTATGGGGTCAAAAGCTCCATCGAGGGTTCGAATCCCTCACTCTCCGCCATTATTGTGGCGGTATTGGTTGTCCGCTCCGGTTTGCCGCCGGATCCGATACCGCTCGAAGGCCCGCACTCCGGTGCGGGCCTTTCGTTTGTGCGGATTCCGGTGCGGGCCTGCGGTCCGGCTCCGTCGACAGTACCGATGCCTGACCGCGTTGGCGCCTCCGCGAATTCTCCTTGCGCCCCGGGCGCTCGCCCGACCGCCTCGGCAACCGCTGCGCGTCAAGCCACGGTTCCCCGTTCCTGCCGCACGTCTCATCCGACACGACACTGCGGCCTGCGGACCCTGACGGGCGCTTCGAGGCGGATGGCTTCGATGCGCGCGTGTCCGGCATCGAAGCGGAGGACGATCAGGTCGCCATCTGCGCCTTCAGCGCGCGCATGTCGTCGTGGCAGGCCACGATCTGCGGCAGGTGCGACCGGAGGATCGCCACGACCTTCGGATCGTCGATCTCCTCGATCGCTTCCCGCAGGCTGTCGAGCAGGCGGTCCTCGGTCTCCTCGAGCTGGCCGACATACACCTTCGCATCGTTGCCGCCGAGCATGGCCAGCATGTCGGTGTAGGCGCGCCGGAACGCGCCGGCAATGGTGCCTTCGCTTTCGACGGCGGTGTCTTCGTCGATCTGCAGCTCGCGACGCAGCGAGGCGACGAGCTCGCGCTTGTGCCGGCCCATCTCGGTGAACACGCGACGCAGGTGCGGATCATCGACGTGCTTCAGCGCGTGCACGTAGAACGTGGCGCCGTCGTTCGCGCTCTGGATCAGCTCTTTCACCTTGCTTTCGCTTTTCATGGCTGTCTCCTGTGACCGGTGCGGACTGCGCGCAGGTCATGCGCGATCCGGACCGTTACTGCAGGTGAACCAAGGATCGTGCCAGCCGCGGCATGCGTGGCGTGCGGGATCGCGCTCGCTTCGATCTCGTGTCGCAACGGCATCGCGGCGCGCACGTCACGGCGCCAACGCCCTGTTCCCCTCGGGAAACCGGCGAGGACGATCTGCAAATCCTGCACACGAAACGCAGCAATGACCTGTCTGCGCCGAAGACGACGGAGTCCCGATCGAACGCCATCCGGCGCGGCGCCGCAGACGCTTCATCCGCGTGAACGCGATTGCCGCAGTGGCGACACGAAAAAGGCACGGGACTCCCGTGCCTTTTTCGTGCGGCGAACACCGTGATCAGCGATTGCCGGTACCGTGGCCGTTGTCGTTGCGGGCGCTGGTCGCGCGATTCCGTGCGCTGGCCTGGCCACCCTTGCGGCCGGCCTCGCGGGCTTCTTCGGAGTCGAACTCGTGCGCGTTGCCGCTGCGATGCGCCGCATGGCCGCCCATGCTCGCGATCTCGCGCTGCTTCGTCTGGTCCATGGCCGCGAAGCCGCGACGCTGCTTGTTCTCGCCGGACTGGCTGCGCTCGTTGTCCTTGTCCCGGTTGCCCATCTGGCCGCCGCTCGTGTTGTTCCGACTGCCGGTCTGGTTGCTGCCTTCGTTGCCGCCCTGATCGCGACCCTGCTGCTGGTTTGCCATGACGATGCTCTCGTGTTGGGGGAATGCGGGCGTGATCGTGTCGCCTGCGCATGGACGAGCTGCAACATCCATGCCATCGCGGGATCCGGCGCGATCCAGCGCCTCCATCCCGCTCCGCGCCGTGCATGCCATCCACGGAGCAGGCCGCAGCGGCGTCGTGGCATGAAAAAGCTGCGCGGCCCGGAAAGCGCGTCGCGCCCGCATCCGTTTTCCGACGTGGCATCGCCGCCCGCGCGCGGGTCGTTCGATGGCACGCGTCTTGCGCCCTGCATCGACACGATCCGCACGAAGGAGACCGACCATGACCGATTCCCGCGAGCAGCACGCCGCGCATGCGCAGCCCGGAACTGCGAAGAACGAGCACGCACAGGGCGGACAGGAAAAGGACGAGGACGGCGCAGGCCAGCGCCAGCCGCCGCAGACCCAGTCGCACCAGCCCGGCGCGCAGTCGCGGATGCGGCCGCAGCCGGAGTCGATCCGCGCCGACTACCGCGGCGCCGGTCGTCTCGAAGGCCGGGTGGCGATCGTCACCGGCGGCGACAGCGGCATCGGCCGTGCCGTCGCGCTGCATTTCGCGCGCGAAGGCGCCGACGTGATGATCGCCTATCTCGAAGAGACGGCCGACGCCGTCGCGACGCGTTCTCTGGTCGAGGCCGAGGATGCCCGCTGCGGGCTGTTCGCCGGCGACCTCGGCGATCCGGAGATCGCCGGAAAACTCGTCGACGAGACGCTCGCCACCTTCGGCCGTATCGACATCCTGGTCAACAACGCCGGCGAGCAGCACCCGGTGGACACGCCCGAGGAACTCGATGCGGACTGCATCGAACGCACGTTCCGCACCAACGTGTTCTCGTACCTGTTCGTGACCCGGCGCGCGCTGGAGGCGATGGAGGAGGGCGCGTGCATCATCAACACCAGTTCGGTCACCGCGGTCCGCGGGCACGAGACGCTGCTGGACTATTCGGCCACGAAGGGCGCGGTGCAGACGCTCACGATGTCGCTGGCGAAAGCGGTCGCCGATCGCGGCATCCGCGTGAACGCCGTCGCGCCCGGCCCGATCTGGACGCCGCTGATCCCCGCCAGCTTCGATGCCGACGAAGTGGCGCGCTTCGGCACGAACACGCCGATGAAGCGTGCCGGGCAACCGTCCGAAGTGGCGCCGGCCTACGTTTTCCTCGCGTCGGAAGACGCGTCGTACATCACTGGCCAGACCATCCACGTCAACGGCGGCGGTCACATCGGTGTCTGACGATCGCCATGTCGGCACGTCCGAGGCGCGGGCCTTCGTCGCGGCCCTGCTGCGCGGATGCCGGCTGCGCCTGCGGCGATCGTGGCGGCGCCTCGCACGGCGGCGGACGGTCGTGCCCGCGCCGACGGGTCGCAGCTGAAGGGGCCACGCATGCTTCCGATCAGTGCCGGCGCTCGATCGCATCGAAGATCTGCTGCAGCGTCGCCGGCTTGACGAGATGATCGTCGAAGCCGGCATCGTGGCTGCGCACGAGATCCTGCGGTTGGCCGTAGCCGCTGTAGGCGATCAGGTAAGGCCGCAGGTCCAGTGCACGCAGCGCGCGCGCGACGTCGTAGCCGTCCAGCGGCCCGGGCAGGGCGAGATCGCACAGCACCACGTCGTGGCGGCCCTCCAGCCACTTCGACAGACCCTGCTCGGCGTCGTGGGCGACATCGACACGATGGCCCGCGGCTTCGAGCAAGGTCTGCAGCGCTTCGGCATTGTCCCGTTCGTCTTCGACGATGAGGATGCGGGCGCCGGGTTGCGGCACCGCCGGCAGCGTTCCGGGGGCGGCGACCATCGGCTGGCCGCGCCTGGCGACCGCCAAGGGCAGTTCGAGCACGAAGCATGCGCCGCGCCGACTCCCGGCCGGCGTGTCGCCGTGATCCCCGACGCGGATCGCGCCGCCGTGCAGCTCGGCGAGCTGGCGCGCGATCGACAGCCCGAGGCCGCGACCGTTGCGTCGCCAGCCTTCGGCCTGCACGAACGGCTCGAACAGCGTTTCGCGGATCTCGTCCGACAGGCCGTTGCCATCGTCGCGCACGCTGATCAGGCAGCGGCCTTCGATGGTCGGCGCGGCGATTTCGATCCGCACCGTCTGGCCCGGCCGGCTCGCCTTGATCGCGTTGGTGATCAGGTTGGTGAAGATCTGCCGGAGCCGGATCTCGTCGGCGTCCACGCGCGGCGGCTGCCGCCAGCCGTCGGCGATCGCGAGTACGAGCGTGACGCCGCTGCGTTCCGCGTCGGGCCCGAGGTCGATCACGAGGTCGCCGAGCACGCGCGCCAGGTCGAGGTGCTCGATCCGCAGTTCGATCCGGTTCTCGGTCACGCGCGAGATGTCCAGCAGGTCGTCGATCGTCCGCTGCAATTGCCGGCTCTGCCGCGACATCATCTGCAGCGTCTGCCCGCGCACGGCTTCGTCGTCGATGCACTGCGCCAGCACTTCGCTGGCGGTGACGATGCCGGAAATGGGATTGCGCAACTCGTGGCTGAGCACGGCGAGGAAGCGGCTGATCCGTTCGTTCGCCTCGGCCAGCGTCGCGATCGCGCGCTTCTGGTCCTCGATGTCGACGCTGCTTCCGTACCAGCGGTCGACGCGGCCGTCGGCGTCGCGGATGGGGACGCCCTGCACGAGGTGCCAGCGGTAGCTGCCGTCGCTGACGCGGCGGAAGCGCTTCTCGACGACGAGCGGTTCGCCGGTCTCCAGCGCATGCTCCCACAGCCTCTCGGCGCGCTCGATGTCTTCCGGATGCGTGGCCCGCTTCCAGTGGTCCTGCGGCCGCAGCCCGGTGTACTCGTGCCAGCGCCGGTTGCTGAAGACGATCTCCCCGGCTTCGTTCGCGATCCAGACCATGTGCGGCACGTTCTCGAGCAGCGCGTCGCGCTCGCGCTCGCGTTCGCGCAGGTCGCGTTCGAGCCGGTAGTGGTCCTCGATGTCGCGGATGGTGCCGATCCACTCGATGATGCCGCCCGCGTCGTCGCGGATGGGGATGCCCTGTCCGACGACCATGCGATGGCCGCCGTCCTGCGTGTGCAGGCGATAGCTGGCCCCCATCTGTTCGCCGCTCGCGCAGGCGTCCCGCCACTGCCTCTCCAGGCCTTTGCGGTCGTCGGGATGGATCATCGCCAGCCAGCCGCTGCCGCGGTACGCGGCGCGCTCCTGGCCGGTGTATTCCAGCCAGCCCTGGGCGTCGATCAGCGCACCCTCGCGATCGGCCAGCCAGACGATCGCGGCGCTCGCCATGGCCAGGCTGCGCAGGCGCGCCTCGCTGGCGCGCGCGGTGTCGATCGAGAGCTGGCGCTCGGTGATGTCGTGCATCAGGATCGAGACCCCGAGCACCCTGCCGTCCGCGTCGCGATGCGGGCGGCAATGCATGTCGAACTGGTGCTGCGCGTTGCCGTCGCGCGTCATCGTCAGCAGCGCGCTGGAAGGGGCGCCCGACAGGGCGAGGGCCACCGCCGGACGCATCTGGGCGAACATCGCTTCGCCCACGACCTGGCGCATCCCCACGCCGTCGATCCGGCGCTCCGGGAACCACGCTTCGTACATGCGGTTGTGCATCACGCAGCGCATGTCGTGGTCGATGTAGGCGATCAGCGCCGGCACGCCGTCGATCGTCGCCCGCATCGATGCCTGCCGCGCGCGCAGGACGTCGCGGGCATGCGCTTCCGCGAGATGCGAGCGATAGGCCAGCGCCGCACCGTGGATCAGGCCCAGTGACAGCACGACGAAGACGAGGAAGTCGTCGAATTCGCGTCCGGTGAGCAGAGCCCTGTCGGCCACGGGTGCGAGCACGGTGATCAATCCGAAGGTGACGTATCCGTGGCGGACGCCGCCGAACCACGAGGCGGCACCGATGCCCAGCGTCAACAGGGGCAACGGCGGTGCGCGTCCGAGCAGATGGAGGCTGGCGAGCATCGCCAGCAGGCAGGCCACCGTCGCGTACAACGCCACGAGGTGGCGCGACGGCCGGGATTGCGCGGGCTCAGGATTCATCGAAGGAGGGCGACAGCAGCTGGCGCGCGCGCTCGAGCGCTTTCGCCGCCCGCGCGAGGTTCTCCTGGGTCTTGTCGGTGTGTCCCGCGCGCAGCATGAGCTCTGCGGCATGCACACACAGCCCGGCCGCGTTCACCGCGTTGCGCAGATCGTGCAGGCGTTGCTGCTGCCGTTGCGCGGCTTCGTCGACGGAAGGCGATGCCCGGTCAGGCATTCGAGCCCTGCTGCCGCAGCCGGGCCAACTGGTTGTGGATCGTGCGCACGCTCACGCCGAGCGTGCGCGCCGTCGCCGACTTGTCGTTGTTGTGGTAGGCGAGGGTCTTCTGCAGGATCCTGGTCTCGATCTCCGCATACGACATGCCGACCGAGAACAGTACCGACGTGTCGGATTCCTCGATCACCGAAGGCGACAGCGTCGTCGGCCGGACATGTATCAGGTCGTCGTGGGTCAGCAGGAACGCACGCTGCACGGCGCTGCGCAGTTCGCGCACGTTGCCGGGCCAGGGATGGCTGCAGAGCACGCGCTCCATGCCCGGGGCCAGCCGCTTGCGCTGGCCGTAGCGCGCATTGAGCTTGTCCAGGAAGTGCTGGGCCAGCAGCACCGCGTCGCGTCCGCGCGATCGCAGCGGCGGGATTTCCAGCAGCACGTCGGCGAGGCGGTAGTAGAGATCCTCGCGCAGGTGCCCGCTCTGCACCGCGGCGAACGGATTGCGGTTGGTGGCCGCGACGATGCGCACGTCGGCCTCGATCTCGCCCAGCCCGCCGACGCGCACGAAGCGCCCGGTTTCCAGCACGCGCAGCAGGTAGACCTGCAGCGGCATCGGCATCTCGGTGATCTCGTCCAGGAACAGCGTGCCCTTGTCGGCCTGCTCGACGAAGCCGATGTGGCGCGAGTGCGCGCCGGTGAAGCTGCCGCGCTCGTGGCCGAACAGCTGGCTCGCCAGCAGCTCCGGCGAGATCGCGCCGCAGTTCACCGCCACGAACTTCCCGGGCCGGCCGCTGCGCTCGTGGATCGCGCCGGCGACGACTTCCTTGCCCGTGCCGCTCTCGCCCGCCACCAGCACGGAGGCATCGGTGCCGGCGATGTCCGAGATCGATCGGACGAGGCTGCGGATGCTGTCGGAGGCGCCGACGATGCCGCAGTCGGGCGGTTCGGGGGATCGTCGCGATGCGGCGCGCTGGCGTGCGCGATCGAACAGGGCTTCCAGCCGATGCGGGATCAGCGGCTTGATCAGGTAATCGATGAAGGGGCGGGTCACTGCGCGCACCGCCGATTCCATGCTCGGCGATCCGGTGACGAGCGCGATCTGGCCGTGCTGGGTGACGTCGATCTCGTCGATGAAGTCGAAGGCGGTGCCGTCTGGCAGCGTCAGGTCGATCAGCATCAGGTCGATGTCGCGATCCACCGCGAGCGACTTGCACTCGGCGATGGAGTGGGCCAGCAGCGGCTCCATGCCGTGGAGCGATACGAGATCGGCGGCGGCCTGGGCGAATTCATGGTCATCGTCGAGGATCAGGACCGAGGCTTGCGCATTCGACATGCAACAACTCCTTGTGTGGCGCAGGGGCGGACCGGGCGTCTGCAGGCACGAGAGACCGGTGCTTGGATGAAGCGGAAGGACATTCCATTCGGCGAATCATCCGCACGGCTGCGCTGCAGGCGTTGTGTGAGTGATCGGCAGGCGGATTGTGTTGCGTGCCGCATTCGCTTTTCGTTAGAAAAGCGGAAGATGTGACCGTCTCTTCATGAGTTCATCAGTTGCCGCAGGCGCTTCGTGTGAATTGCAAGAAGCGCGAAGGGACGCGTCGCGCATGTTGCAAGCATCGAGCCTGCATCGGGCGACATGCAGGGAGCTCGCCGCGATGCAGGGATTCGACTCCTTTCCGTCGATGTCGTCATGTCAATCGAGGATGTCTTTCGCACGCGGCATTCCGATCGACGACGGTGTGGTGCGCGCCGGCGACGGCTGAGACTGACTGCGACGGGGCATCGCCGAGCACGCAGTACATCGATCGAGTGGGCGGAAAGGACCGACGACGGATCGCGGTCGCGGATCGGGCTTCAATCGGTGCGGTCGCGATTGAGCAGGCCGACGATCGCCAGCAGGATGACGGCGCCCGGCAGCGACACGAGGACGATGGGGACCGTGGTGCGGTCGCTGACGGTGCCAGTCCCGATCAGGGACGCGTATGTCCAGCCTGCGAGGACGGCACCGACGATGCCGACGAGGATGTCGAGGACGATGCCCTGTTGCTCGTCCCTCTGCATGATCAGGCTCGCCAGACAGCCGGCGAAGCCGCCGGTGAGGATCCAGGCCATGAAGCCCATGGGCAGGTTCTCCTTGAGAGATGCGGGCGTCGGCAGCCGCTGCATGCGATCAGAGTACCAACCATCAGTGTTCAAGCAAGATGCATGCCGGCTTGCATTTTGCGGCACGCCTGTGAAGGACGTGATTCCTGTCGCGTCCATGCGCGGTGCGGAATGCGTGCGGCGCGAAGAAATTGCACGGGACGGCACGAAATGCGCAGGTCGGGGCGCAAGGCCGATGAACGCGGAGGCCGGTGCGTCGATCCGCGATGAGATTGGCTGGCACCGGAAAGCAGCGGCCGCACGCCTTCGGGCGCGCGGCCTTGCCGGCGGCTATGTACTGGCCGGGGTTCTGCCTTGTTTCATCGATTGCTGGACGGCGTATCGCGCATCGGCTGGCCATCGCGGGTGCTGTCGGCGTTTGCATCGGCCTGGTCGCGCTGCTGCTTCGCCTCCGCCTCGGCCTTGTCGTAGGCGGATTCCGCGGCGTCCTTGCAGGCGTCTTGACGCTCCGCCGCGAGGGCGTCGCACTTCTGCTTCGCGACGTCGCGTGCGGCTTCTGCCTTTTCCATCGCGACCTTGTAGGCCTGGCTGCCGGCGCTCTCCTGCGCATCGGCGACCGCCTCCTGGCGCTCGGCGGGATCGTCGGCGTCGGCGATGTCCTCGGCGCTGTCGCGCGCGGCCTCGTTCGCGCTCTTCGTCGCATCGGCGATCTCGTCGCGACCTTCGTTCGCGGCGGCGGTCACGTCCTTCGCGGTTTCCTGCGGGCTCTCCTGGCGATTGCAGGCGGGCAGGGTCAGTGCGGTCGCGAGCAGCAGCGTGCAGCAGGCGGGAATGCGCATCGTGTTCATGGGGCCTCCGGTGATGGAGCGACATCGCTCTCGGTGGAGATGATCCAAGAACCATGCCACGTGCCGGCGATCGCATGGCATCGGTTCATCTGCGCAGCTTCGTTGCCCGTCGTCGAGTGGAAGCTCGCGAATGCGATGACGCGCGACCTGCGCGCGTGCCTGCGGATCCCGGATGCGATGCGATCGGTGGAACCGCACAAAACAATTGCGGAGTGCGGAAATTATTTCCGCATTCCGTGGCCTGCCTCGATGCCGGGCGCTGGGTCGCGCGCTGCGCGGAGGCGCATTGCGGCCATGGCATGTTCCTTGCTGCCATGCCCCTTCGAGTCGCGGCGACGTGCGTCGGCGCCGCATCCGCTGCGAATCACGAAGAACAATCAGGAGTCGAACATGTCCCACACGTCCTTGAAGATGTTGCCGCTCGTCCTGGCCATCAGCGTTCCGCTCGCGATGGCGGGCTGCCGGGATCATGACGATGCGAATGCGCAGGCCGCGATGGCGGACCAGACCGCCGCGGCCGCGCCGTCCACCGCGCAGTCCGCGCCTTCGTCGACCGATGCCGGCACGCCGCCTGCGTCGGATCCGGCCATGGCGCCCGATCCGATGGGCAACCAGTCGCCTGCACCGGCGCCGTCGGGCGCGACGCAGATCGCCAACGACCAGGCGTTCGTGCGCAAGGCACTCGCGGGCGGCATGGCCGAGGTGTCGGTATCGCGCTACGTGGCGTCGAAAGCGAAGTCCGGCGCCGTGCGATCGCTCGCGAAGCGCATCGCCGACGACCACGAGGCGTTGAACGCCAAGCTTCGCACCGCCGCCGGAGCGGATGCGGACGCCGTGCAGCCCGACGACGCGGCGAAGTCCGCCGAAGCCATGATCCGCGGCAGCCAGGGCGCCGAACTCGACAAGGCCTACCTCACGCACATGGCCGACGACCACGGCAAGGACATCGCGAGTTTCGAGGCGGCCGCCGCACAGGCGACGGATCCGGCGGTGCGCAAGCTCGCCGAGGATGCGCTGCCGACGCTGCGCGAACACGCGAAGATGGTCGACGAGCGGCTCGCCGCGCTGAAGTGACCGCCTCTGCCGCGACGGCGCGGCGCGTGCGCGATCGATCGTGCACGGTGCCGCGCCGCAGGCCTCGACGACAGTGACAGGAGCAAGCCCGCATGGCATCGCCGAATCCTCCCGCGCCCGCAGACGAGCCGTCCGCCGCGGGTCCCGTGACCGGAAACGAATCTTCGCCCGACGCTTCGGCCGACGCGCACGAAGCCTGGCAGGCGCAGCGCCGTCAGGCCCACGAGGCGGACCGCATCGCCGGGGCGTTCAAGAACAACGACGAGAAGCCCTTCGAATACCGCAACGGTCCCTCGCCGCCGCCGCCCGGGACCACGCGGGCGATGTCGCGCACCGGCACCGCCAGCACGGTGTCCGAGGATCGCGCGAACGCGAAGACGGGTTACGCCGCCGGCGCCGGGCAGAATCCGCAGTCGAACGTGCTGTCGTCGGTACGCGCGGATGGCGACGACCGCCGGCTCACCACCAACCAGGGCGTGCCGGTCGCCGACAACCAGAATTCGCTGAAGGCCGGTACCCGCGGGCCGGCGCTGCTGAAGGATTTCATCCTCCGCGAGAAGATCACGCATTTCGATCACGAGCGGATTCCCGAGCGCGTCGTGCATGCGCGCGGGTCCGCTGCGCACGGGTACTTCGAGTGCTACGAATCGCTGTCGGACATCACCCGGGCCGCGCTGTTCTCGGAAGCCGGGAAGCGGACGCCGGTGTTCGTGCGCTTCTCGACCGTCGCCGGCGAGCGCGGCTCGAAGGACACCGCGCGCGACGTGCGCGGCTTCGCGGTCAAGTTCTACACCGACGAAGGCATCTGGGACCTCGTCGGCAATAACATGCCCGTGTTCTTCATCCAGGACGCGATCAAGTTCCCGGACCTCGTGCATGCGCTGAAGCCCGAGCCGCACCACGCGATGCCGCAGGCCGCGTCCGCGCACGACACGTTCTGGGACTTCGTCTCGCTGATGCCGGAATCCACCCACATGCTGATGTGGGTGATGTCGGACCGCGCGATCCCGCGCAGCTACCGGATGATGCAGGGCTTCGGTGTCCACACCTTCCGCTTCGTCGCGGCCGACGGCCGCAGCCGGTTCGTGAAGTTCCACTGGACGCCGCGGCTCGGCACGCACGCGCTGCTGTGGGACGAGGCGGTGAAGATCGCCGGCGCGGATCCCGATTACCATCGGCGCGACCTGTGGGAAGCGATCGAATCCGGCGCCTGCCCGGAGTGGGAACTCGGCGTGCAGATATTCGACGCGGAGGAGGCGGAGACCTTCGATTTCGACGTCCTGGACGCGACCAAGCTGATCCCCGAGGAACTCGTGCCGATCCGTCCGATCGGGCGCATGGTGCTCGACCGCAATCCCGACAATTTCTTCGCCGAGACCGAGCAGGTCGCGTTCTGCACGGCGCATGTCGTGCCCGGCATCGACTTCAGCAACGATCCGCTGCTCGCCGGCCGCATCCATTCCTACGTCGACACCCAGCTGACGCGGCTGGGCGGACCGAACTTCCACGAGATCCCGATCAACGCGCCGCTGGCGCCGGTGCACAACCACCAGCGCGACGGGATGCATCGGCAGGCGATCCACCGCGGCCGCGTGGCCTACGAGCCCAATTCGCTGGCGGGCGGCTGTCCGTTCCAGGCCGGCGCGGCGGGATTCCCGTCGTTCCCCGAACCCGTGGCCGGCACCGAACTCCGCGCCAAGCCCGAGAAGTTCGCCGAGCACTACCGCCAGGCCGCGCTGTTCCACGACAGCCAGTCGCGGGTCGAACGGGCGCACATCGCGGCGGCGTTCCGTTTCGAGCTGAGCAAGGTGACGGTGCCCGCGATCCGCGAGCGCGTGGTGTCGATGCTGCGCAACGCTTCGGAAGACCTCGCACGGGCCGTGGCCGACGGCCTCGGCATCGCCGAGTTGCCGCCGCCGATGCCGGTGGTATCCGCGCCGTCCTCGCCGCCTTCGCTGCGCACCTCGCCGTCGCTGTCGATGTGCTCGCTGCCGGGCGACGGCAGCATCCGGTCGCGCAAGGTGGCGATCCTCGTGGCGCCCGGCGCGAACGCGGACACCATCGCGGTGCTGCGCCATGCGCTGCAGGGGGAAGGGGCGGTGGTGCGCCTCGTCGGCACGCGTCTGGGGCGTCCCGATGCGCTCGACGACGACGGCGCTCCGCAGGCCGATACCTCGTTCGAGGCCGAGCCGTCCGTGCTGTTCGACGCGATGGTCGTGCCGGACGGCGAGCGCTGCGCGCACGCGCTCGCCGCGGACGGACGCGCCCTCGAGTTCGTGCGCGACCAGCTCCGCCACTGCAAGACGATCCTCGCCGTCGGCGAGGGTGCGTGGCTGCTGATGCGGGCGGGGCTTCCCGACGACCACGAGGACAGCGGCCTGCTGCGCGCACCGCGCGTGGACGAGGACGTCTGCGCCCGTTTCATCGCCGCGCTCGCCGCGCACCGGCACTTCGCGCGCGACACCGATCCACCGATCGTGTGAACGATCGATCGACCACGAGGCTTCCGACCCGAAGATGCGCATGAACGACCTTGGTGCCGCCCGTTCCGTCCGCATCGCGGCCTTCCTGGCCCGCTATCGCAACGCCGGCCTGTTCTCCGGGCTGGACGCGCCGCCCGGGCAGGCGACGCCCGAGTTGCCCGAAGCCGAGGGCGACCCGGGCACGCCGGAGCGGTTCGTCGCCGACCTCGAAGCGCTGGGGCCGACCTTCGTCAAGATCGGCCAGGCGCTGTCGACCCGGCCCGACATGGTGCCGCCGGAATACATGGCGGCGCTGGCGCGCATGCAGGACGACGTCGCGCCGTTCCCGTTCGAACAGGCGAGGGCGATGATCGAGTCCGAACTCGGCATCGTCGCCGGGGAACGCTTTGCCATGATCGACCCGGTGCCGATCGGCAGCGCGTCGCTCGCGCAGGTGCATCGTGCCCGGCTGCACGACGGACGCGAGGTGGCGATCAAGGTGCAGCGGCCGGACATCGAAGAGCAGATCCGCCAGGACCTCGACATGCTGATGAGCGTCGCGCGCACCGCCGACCGCATGACCGATCTCGGACGGCGCGTGCATTTCGCCGACTGGGTGCACGAATTCCGCCTGCTGCTGATCGCCGAACTTGACTATCGCGAGGAGGCGGACAACCTCGAACGCTTCGCATCGCATTTCGCCGAGCACCCGCAACTGTTCGTGCCGTCGCCGCTGCGCGCGCTGACGACGCGCCGGGTGCTGACCATGGATCTGGTGCGGGGCGTCAAGCTGCAGGACGTGGAGCGCCTGCGCCAGCGGCAGGAAGCGCTGTCCGCGCTGGCCGACGCGCTCGTGCGCGGCTACCTCGACCAGATCTTCGTGCATGGCGACATCCATGCCGATCCGCACCCGGGTAACCTGCTGGTGGCGCACGACGGCCGGCTCGCGGTGCTGGATCTGGGCATGGTGATCCACGTGCCGGCGCGCCTGCGCGCGCAACTGCTGGAAATGCTGCTCGCGGCGATCGACGGCCGCGGCGAGGACGTGGCGGAGACCGGCATCGCGCTCGGCACCAGCCTCGCCGATTTCGATCCGGTCGGTTATCGCCGCGAAGTGTCGCGGATGATCGCGCGCTATGCCGCGCATACCGCCGGCGAGGCGTTCTCGGAAGGCCACATGTTCCTCGACATGGTGCGCCTGGCGGCGCAGCACGGCCTGCGCATGCCGCCGGAGCTGAGCGTGCTCGGCAAGACCCTGATGAACCTCGAGGCCGTCGCCTACGCGCTGGAGCCCGCACTCGACCTGCGCCGGATCGTGGAGCGCCACCTGCAGCGGCTGATGATGATGCGCCTGCGCGAGACGCTGTCGCCGGCGCGGCTGGCGAGCGAGGCGCTGCAGATGCAGCGCCTGGTGCAGGACCTGCCCGGACAGCTGACGAAGTGCCTGTCCGTGGTCGCCGACAATCGCCTCAGCCTGCGCGTCGTCGGGCTGGAAGAATCGCGCCTGATCGAGACCCTGCAGAAGATCGCGAACCGCGTCAGCGCCGGCGTGGTGACCGCGTCGCTGGTGATCGCCTCGGCGATGCTGATGCGCGGCGAGCGCCGCATCGCCGGCACCGACTATTCGACGATCGTGCTGCTGCTGTTCGTGACCGCGGCGCTGATCGGCGCCGCGCTGGTGCTCAGCGCCCTGATCACCGATCGCCCGAGCCGGCGTCGCCACGATCCGGGTGGGGGCGAGGGCAAGGGATGACGGTATTGCCATCGTCTCGCGCCTTCGGCGACGCCCGCCGTTCCGTCGGCCTCCCGTCCATCCGTCCATCCGTCGATTCGACCACAGGAGACACGACATGACCCACGAAGATCGCGATCGCGTACCGTGGCGCGACCACAACCAGACGCGCTACGCCGACGGTCGCCACGGCCGCCTGCGCTATGGCGAAGGCGGCCGCTATCACGGCACGGATTACGACGATCCGCGCGCCGAGTACGAGCGCAGCCAGTCCGCGGGGTGGGAGGGCGGCGACGCCCATGCCGAACGCGAGTACGGTCGCCATTATTCGGAGAGCGGCGGTTCGCGCGGCAGCGAACACGACGAGGGCCGCGCCCGCATGCAGCGCCGCGGTCCGGGCGGCCGCGATGTCGACGACGGTCCGAACGCCGGCCGCTACGGCGGCTATGCGGCGGAGGAAGAAGCCGTCTACGGTCCGCAGCGCCGGGACTACGGCCCCAACCGCTACGGTTACGAGCCGACGCAGTATCGCTTCGGCCCGGGCCGCGGTGGTTCGGAGCAGCACGGATTCCGCGAATATCCGCAGGAACGCTACGGCATGGGCGGCGCGTCGGCATCGCCGCGCGACGGGCGCACGGAGCTTCGCGATTACCGCGATCGTCCCGCCGAGGGCGGCGGCGACCGCAGCCATGAAGCGCATGGCCGCTGGCCCGGCAGCCGCGAGGCCGAGGGTCGGCGCGGTGCCGGAGGCCAGCGCGGCAGGGGCCCCCGGAACTACACGCGCTCCGATGCGCGCATCACCGAAGACGTCCACGAACGGCTGACGCACGACGAGGGCGTCGATGCGACCGACATCACCGTCACCGTGTCGAACGGCGAAGTCACGCTGCAGGGCCCGGTCGACGATCGCCGGACCAGGCACCGCATCGAGGACATCGTCGCGGACTGTCCCGGCGTCAAGGACGTGGACAACCGCATCCGCGTCGGGCGCAACGACGATCGACAGGACGGCACCTCCTCGACCTCGCGCGGCGCCGGGACGCGGGCGGCTTCCTCCCCGTCTTCCACGTCCTGACCGCGGACGGGCGGTTCGCGCCGAACGAGGGGCGGGCTTCTCCGGAAGCCCGCCTTTTTCATGGGCGATCCGGCGTGGACGATGCGCGAACGAATGCACGCACGCACGTCGGCGTGCGGGTCTGTGCGCGTGGCAGCGTGTCTCGCCGTTGCCTGTCGACGATCCGGATGCCGCTTCCGTTTCTGCCACGGACGGGCTTAGTGAACGCTGCGCGAGCATCTGGCATGCCGCTTGCATCCATCACGTACCTTCACGATCTGGAGACGCCCCATGCCGACCGGAAGCAAAGACGCCTACACCCCGAAACAGAAGCGCAAGGCGGCGCACATCGAAGAAAGCGAACGCGATGCAGGGCGCAGCCGCGAGGACGCCGAGCGCATCGCCTGGGCGACGGTCAACAAGCAGGACGGCGGCGGAAAGCGCGGACACGGCGACAAGGACGACGGCAGGCGGTCGTCCTGACCCACGTTCCGGAGACGCTGATCAGACGCACGCCCGGCTCTTGCCCGGCAAGACGTGCCCGGGCGCGCACGTCTTGCCGGACCGCAGTCGCGCCGAGCAGCGAGCGCCTGTCATCGCGGCCGTTTTTGCACCCCGGCGAAGCCCTGTGGTACATTGCGCCCGCTTCAGCGCGACGGTGCTGCGCGTATCGACCTCGCCCCGGCAGGGCCGATGCCCGAACCGCACCGACATCGCGACAGGGATTGACCAGCCCGATCGGGATTGGCACAATTCCGCTCCTGCACCACGCGCCCGTAGCTCAGTTGGATAGAGCACCAGGCTACGAACTTGGGGGTCGGAGGTTCGAATCCTTCCGGGCGCGCCATACAAGAGAAAAAAGCCGTCGAGCGATCGACGGCTTTTTTCTTGCCTGCGGTTTCCCGTCCGCGTGCCGGCATCACGATGTCGCGCGTCGGACGCGATGCGGCGAACGCGCGCCGCATCGCAATGGGGCCGCGCCCTCAGTCGAGGAACTGCAGCTTCGCCAGCTCCGCGTACAGGCCGCCCTGCGCGAGCAGGCTCTCGTGCGTGCCTTCGGCGACGATCCTGCCCTTGTCCATCACCACGATGCGGTCGGCGCGGAGGATCGTCGCGAGGCGGTGCGCGATCACCAGCGTGGTGCGGCCGCGCATCAGGTTCTCCAGCGCGAGCTGCACGGCGCGTTCGCTCTGCGCGTCGAGCGCGGAGGTCGCTTCGTCCAGCAGCAGGATCGGCGCGTCCTTCAGCAGCGCGCGGGCGATCGCGATGCGCTGCTGCTGGCCGCCGGACAGGCGCACGCCGCGCTCGCCCAGTTCTTCGTCGTAGCCCTGCGGCAGCGCCGTCAGGAACTCGTGCGCCTCGGCCGAGCGCGCCGCGGTCTCGACCTCGGCATCGGTCGCATCGAGGCGGCCGTAGCGGATGTTGTCGCGCGCACTGGCGGCGAACAGCGTCGGCTGCTGCGGCACCAGGCCGATGCCTTCGCGCAGCAGCAGCGGGTCGCAGTCGCGCACGTCGACGCCGTCGATCCGCACCTGCCCCGACTGCGGGTCGTGGAAGCGCAGCAGCAGTCCGAACACGGTGCTCTTGCCCGCTCCGGAGGGACCGACCAGCGCGACGGTCTCGCCCGGCTTCACGTGGAGGGTGAAGTCTTCCAGCGCCGGCGCGTCGGGGCGCATCGGATAGCGGAATTCGACATGCTCCAGCGCGATCTCGCCGCGCAGCGGCCGCGGCAACGGCTGCGGGTGGGCCGGCGCCACGATGCCCGGCGATTCGTCCAGCAGCTCGCCGATGCGGCTCATGCCGCCGGCGGCGCGCTGCAGTTCGTTCCAGACCTCGGCCAGCGCCGCCACCGAGCCGCCACCGAGCAGCGCGTAGAGCACGAACTGGATCAGCGTGCCGGCGGTCATGCGGTGGGCGATGACGTCGTGCGCGCCGGACCACAGCACCAGCGTGATCGCGCCGAAGAACAGGACGATGGTCGAGCCGGTCATCAGCGCCTGCGCGCCGATGCGCTTGCGCGCGGTGCCGACAGCGGTGGCGACGGCGCGCACGAAGCGGCCGCGCTCGTAGTCCTCGCGTGCGTGCGCCTGCACCGTGCGCACCGCGCCCAGGGTCTCGGCCGCGAGCGCGTTGGCGTCGGCGACGCGGTCCTGGCTGTTGCGGGCGATCTTGCGGATGCGCCGCGCGCCGACGATCACCGGCAGCACCGCCAGCGGGATGCCGACCAGCGCCCAGGCCGCCAGCCGCGGGCTGGTGACGAACAGCATCGCCAGCGCGCCGACCACGGTGATGCCGCTGCGCAGCGCGATCGACATCACGCTGCCGACGATGTTGCGGATCAGTTCGACGTCGGCGGTGAGCCGCGACACGAGTTCACCGCTACGGTTGCGCTCGTGGAAACCGGCGTCCAGGCCGATCAGGTGGGCGTAGAGCGATTCGCGCAGGTCGGCGACGACGCGCTCGCCCAGCATCGAGACGAAGAAGAAGCGGGCGGCCGTCCCCAGCGCCAGCACCAGCGCCACGCCGAACAGCAGCAGGAAGGCGCGGTCGATGTCGCCGGCGCTGCCGCGCTTGAAGCCTTCGTCGATCATGGTCCGGAACGCCACCGGCAGGCTCAGCGACGCGCTGGAGGAGATGCCCAGCGCGAGCAGCCAGCCCACGAACAGCGCCTTGTGGCGGCGGACGAAGGGCCACAGCGCACGCAGGCTGCCGAGGGGGGCCTTGGGACGTTCGGTCGGTGCGGGTGTGCTCATGCGCTGCGGTCGGGAGAGGGAGGTCGTGCGACGCGCAGCACCGGCGCTGCGGCGATCACTGCGGAGAAGGGCGGGACGCCGCAAGCCGGATGCGATCCCGTGTGGCGTCGCGAAGCCGGGTTTTCAAGTCGTCGGCGCGATCGGCGGGGAGGCGCACGCGCAGGAACGCGCCGTCGGCGTCGAAGGTCTCGTCGATCTTCTCGGCCCCGAACGCGTGGAGCGCGACGTGGGCGTCGCCGAGGTGGGCGAAGGGACAGGCGAACGCCAGCTCGGCGAAGGCGACCAGGGTCTGCTTCTCCGCCCGGCGCAGGCATTCGGCCGCTGCGCCGCCGTAGGCGCGAACGAGGCCGCCGGCGCCGAGCTTGATGCCTCCGAACCAGCGCGTGACCACCACCAGCACCCGGTCGCAGCCCTGGCCGTCGATCGCGGCGAGGATCGGCCGGCCCGCGGTGCCCGCGGGCTCGCCGTCGTCGCTGGATCGGTAGGCGTCGCCGATCCGCCACGCCCAGCAGTTGTGGGTCGCGGCCGGGTCCGAACAACCGGACAGGGCGGCCATCGCGGCCTCGGCCGAGGCCACCGGCAGGGCCTGCGCCAGGAAGCGGCTGTGCTTGATCTCGAGCAGGTGCGATGCCGGCCCGGCGAGGGTCTGGAGCGACATGCGCGCCGGCGCCGCGGTTCAGGGCGCGGGCGGCGGCAGCGTGGCCGCGAACTTGCGCAGGTCCTCGGGCAGTTCGGCGCCGGGATACCGGCGGCGGAATTCCTGCAGGCTGTTGCCGGCCGCGACGGTGTCGCCCCTGGCGAGCAGGGTGCGGATCCGCTGCAGCCACGCCTGGCGGAAGGCCGGCGAGTCGGCCGAGACCGGCGGGCGGTCGTCGTAACGCTCCGTGCTCTCGGCCGCGGCGCCGACGGGCTTGTCCGCGGCCGCGGCATTGCCGGCCAGGCCTTGGCCAGCCTGGCGCGCGCGTTCCGGAACCGTCATCGACGGCGCGGGCGGCGGCGGCGGGGGCGCGGCGGCCGCGTCGGCGGCGCGACTGGCCGATTTGGCCTGTTCGCGGCGCTGTTCGAGCGGCGTGCGGGTGTATTCGGCGGCGCCGACGTCGGCATCGCGGCCATCGCCGATCGGCGTGCGCGGGACCTGTCCGCCGGACACATCGAGGAATCCCTTCGGCTCGCGATTCACGCTGATCTCGGCGTCGCGCTCGGAGGCCGCGGCCACCGGTGCGGCGGCAGGGGGCGCGGACGACGGCGCGGCGGGCGCCTGCAGGGCATCGGCGACGGCGCTGTCCGCGAACGCGTCGTCCTTGCGTGCGGCGGCCTTCGCCAGCGCCTGCTGCGGCGCGGGCGCTTCGGCGGCGACGCGGCGGGCGGCGTCTTCCTCCAGCGGGGGAGGCGGCGGAGGCGCCTGCACCGGGGCACGGTCGAGGGCCGGATCGAGGATGACGGCGTCCTCGGCGGCCGCCGGAGCCGATGCGGACATCGCCTTCGAGGCTTCGGCCGAGCTGCCGTCGCCGTCGCCCTGCAGCTTCCAGCCGATCCCGGCCGCCAGCACCAGCGACGCCGCGATGCTCAGGCCCAGCGGCCAGCGCGGCACGGTGCGGCGCGGACGGAACGGGGTGACGGTCGGGGTCGGCGCCGGATCGAGCGTCGCATCGACGGGCGCATCGGCAGTAGGCAACGATGCGGCGGCGAGGCCGGCCGGAGGCGTCTCGTCCTCCGCCACCGCGGCGCGCGCGGCGGCGAGGATCGCGGCATCGAGCGCGGGCGCGGGCTCGCGCGGCCCGCCCAGGCGCCCGAGGCGCTCGGCGAGCTCGCGTTCTTCCTGCGACAGGGGATCGATGCGGCGGTTCATGGGTTCAGTCTCTGGCGCAGTTTGTCCATCGCGTAGCGCAATCGCGATTTCACGGTCTCCCGGCCGACGCCGGTGATCTCGCCGATCTCCTCCAGGCTCAGGTCCTGTTCCAGTCGCAGCAGGACCACTTCCCGCTGCTCGTCCGGCAGTTCGTCCAGCGCCAGTCGCAGGCGCCGGCGTTCCTCGAAGTCGCTCAGCTGCCGCTCCGGGGTGTCGTGGTCCGGTACCCGGGCGGCGCGTTCGTCGCCGTCCTCCGGCGCGGGCGGCCGGTGCTGCAGCGCCCGCCAGTGATCGGCCAGGCGATTGTGCGCGATCCGGTACAACCAGGTGCTGAAGGCGGCGTCCGGCTTCCAGCCCTTGCGCGCGGAGATGACCCGCTGCCAGACGTCCTGGAACAGCTCATCGGCCAGGGCGCCGTTGCCGTGCAGCTGGCGGGCGAGGAAACGGTAGAGCTTGCCGCGATGCCGCTCGTAGAGGCGCGCGAACGCCGCCACATCGCCCGCCGCGTAGGCGAGCATGAGGCTTTCGTCGCTGACCTCCGCCACATCGTTCATGCGGATCAGGGTAAGCGCTGCCGCGGGCTTCGTGAAGCCCGTCGCGCTTCGCGATGCGCGGCGGACGGAGACCTTGGCGGCGATGGCGGGCTGGGCGGACATGGCGGCGGCCGCGAGGCGGGCGTCGGCGGCGGATCCCGTGGAGGCGGGATCCGCCGTCGCGTCGCGCTCAGTCGGCGATCATCCCGATCTGCGGCGAGTCGCCGGCGGTGATGCGACGCGCGGCGTCGACAAGATCGACGAACTCGGCCCGCAGTTTCCACGGATCGTCGCCGGCGGTCTGGCGTGCGCTGCGGGCGATGTCCTCCCAGGTCCAGCCGTCGATGTGCTTGCCGCCGCGCAGCGCATCGGCATAGGCCGCGACCGTGGCCGCGAAGCGCAGGGCCTGGCTGGGCGCGTGCTTCGCCATGGCCTGCGCGGTCGTGATCGGCGTCTGGATCAGCCGGCTGGTGTCCTCGCCCGGGCGCTTGTAGCGCAAGCGCAGGTGCGCGAGCTCGTTCGCCGCGACGCTGTTCGCCGCAGCCGGCGGCGCGCCGTAGCGCAGCGCGGGCAGGCGCTGGGCGTCGGACCCGACCAGCGTCAGCTCGTACAGCGCGGTCACTTCGTGGCCGGCGCCGATGTCGCCTGCATCGACGCGGTCGTTCGCGAAATCCTCGCGGTTCAGCACGCGGTTCTCGTAGCCGATCAGGCGGTACTCGGCGACCTGCGCCGGGTTGAACTCGATCTGGATCTTCACGTCCTTCGCGATGGTCAGCAGCGTCGACTGCATCTCCTGCACCAGCACCTTGCGCGCTTCCTGCGGCGTGTCGATGTAGGCGTGGTTGCCGTCGCCGACGTCGGCCAGGCGCTCGGCCATGCTGTCGTTGTAGTTGCCCTGGCCGAAGCCGAGCGTGGTCAGCGCGATGCCGCTCCTGCGCTGGTCGCCGACGAGGGTCTCCAGCGCCTTCTGGTCGGTGGTGCCGACGTTGAAATCGCCGTCGGTGGCGAGGATCACGCGGTTGACGCCGTCCTTCACGAACGCCTGGCGCGCGGTCGCATACGCCAGCTGGATGCCGGCGCCGCCGTTGGTGCTGCCGCCGGCGCTGAGGTCGTCGAGCGCGCCGAGGATCTTCGCCTTCTCGCTGCCCGGCGTCGGCGCCAGCACCAGTCCCGCGGAGCCGGCGTAGACGACGATCGACACGCGGTCCTGCGGCCGCAGCTGTTCGACCAGTCGCGCGAACGACTGCTTCAGCAGCGGCAGCTTGTCCTCGCTCTGCATCGAGCCGGAGGTGTCGATCAGGAACACGAGGTTCGCGGGCGGCAGTTCGGCCTTGGGCACGTCGTAGCCCTTGATGCCGATCATCAGCAACTGGCGCTTGCCGTTCCACGGCGCCGGCGCGATCTCCGTGGTCACGCGGAACGGCGTGGCCAGCGACGACGGGCCCGGATGGCCGTAGTCGAAGTAGTTGATCATTTCCTCGGCGCGCACCGCGTCGGCCGGCGGGCGCACGCCGTCGTGCAGCATGCGGCGCACGTTGCTGTAGCTGCCGGTGTCGACGTCGATGGAGAAAGTGGACACCGGCGCCTCGGCGACGCGCTTGACCGGGTTGTCGTCGTGTCCGGCGTAGTGCTCGGTGTTCGCGACCGGCGCCTGCGGCAGGGTCTGCCGCATGGCGCCGCCGATGAATCCCTGCGGCGGCGGCGGAGGCGGCGGCGCCATCGGGGCGGCGATCATGTCCGCGAGGGGCTGCGCGGCCTTGCGTTCGACGTCGGCCCGCGACATCGACAGCACCGGCGATGCCGCCTCGACCTCGACCGCGCCGGGGACGCGGGTGCCGGTCACGACGACCTTGTCGACCTCCCGACGTGCCGCTGCTTCGGGGGCGGCGGGTGAGGCGTCCTGCACGACGGCATTGGCGGCATCGCGCTCGTCCTTCGGCGCATCGGCGACGGTGGCGCCGCGGTGGCAGCCGGCGAGGGCGGCGAGCACGGCGGTGGCGAGCAGGGTGACGGTGGCGACGCGGGCGGCGGTGCGAGGCATGGTGGGTCTCCGGGGTGGACGCGGTGAGTGGACGCATCGGCAAACGCCCCAGGCCGCGGATCGGGGTTGCGCCGAGGCGCACGGATCCCGGATCGCGGCCCGCCCGGCCGCGGCCGCAATGCAAACGGGCGGCCGAAGCCGCCCGTTTGCGTCGTGCATCCCGATCGCGACGCGATCAGAACTTCACGTTCACCTTGCCGTAGAAGAACGTGCCGTTGATGCCGAACGGCAGCGTTTCCCAGCCGTAGGTGAAGCCCAGCTGCGGGAACGGGAACGCGGCGTTCGGGTCCCACTTGTCCGGGTAGGTGTCGAACAGGTTGTCCGCGCCGACCGACACGCGCAGCTTGTCGGTGATGTTCCAGCCCACCGCCGCGTCGAACAGCGTCGCGCCGTCCCACACCTGGCGATAGCCCGGGGTGAAGCCTTCGCCGGCGACCGAGCCGTAGTAGTTCGCGCGCAGGGTCCAGTCCCACGCGCCGCGCGTCCACACGCCCTGCAGCACGTGGTGGGCGCTCGGCTGGCCGCGTTCGACCAGCGTGACCTGGCTGTCGTCGAACAGCTGTTCCGGCGTGAGGATCGGCGACTGCGAGCGGCGGTCGGTGACCTCGGTCGTGCCCCAGTGCAGCAGCGCGGTCAGGTCGAGGCGGCCGCCGGCGGCTTCGGTGCCGTACTCGCCGACGATGTCGAGGCCGGTGGTGCGGGTGTCGATGGCGTTGGTGAAGAACTGCGCCTGGGCCACGCCGAACGGCTGCAGGATCGCGCGGATCGGGCAGTTGCTGTTGGTGGCGTTGCAGGCGAGGCCGTCGCTGCCCAGCGTCTCCGGCGCGATGTTGCTGGAGAAGATGATGCGGTCGTCGATGTCGATGCGGTACAGGTCGACGGTCAGGCTGGCGTGGTCGTTCGGGCGCCAGGTCAGGCCGATCGCGGCGCTCTTGGAGGTCTCGTCCTTCAGCGGGTCGATGCCGAAGGCGCGGGTCACGGCGCTGTCCTGGCGCGCGGTCAGCGTGTCGGCGAGCTGGCCGGTGGCCGGGTCGATGTTGGTCGAGCGCTGGCTGTAGAACAGCTGCTGCACGCCCGGCGCGCGGAAGCCGGTGGAGTAGGTGGCGCGCAGGGCGAAGGTGTCGGTGAAGTCGTAGCGCAGCGACAGCTTGCCGGTGGTGGTGGTGCCGAAGTCGGAGTAATCCTCGAAGCGCAGCGCGCCGCCGACCAGGAACTTGCCGCCGAAGCGGGTCTCGGCGTCGGCGTAGACGGCATAGTTGTGGCGGCCCTCGTCGACTTCCTCGTTCGGCGAGAAGCCCGGGAAGCCCTGCATGCCCGGCGCGGCGAAGCCGCCGTTCTGGTTGAAGATCGGAATCGCCGGATTGTTGGTGCGGCCGTAGGTGTACGACACCGGGTCGCCGGCCTCGATCGCGTAGTTCTCGCGGCGGTATTCGGTGCCGAAGGCGAGGCTCAGCGGCTCGCTGTTGCCGATGTCCACGCTGCCGCGCACGTCGAGGTTGACCACGGTCTGGTCGTACTTGAGCGTGCCGGTGTCGGCGGACGTCGGCGACGTGCCGTAGATGCCGGTGCCGTTGGGTTCGTACCACCAGCTGACGTTGACCGAGTTGCTTTCGTGGAAGCCGAAGCGGTTGCGGCCGTGGTTCACCGACAGGTCCCAGTCCCAGGTGTCGTTGATCGGCGCGCGGTAGCCGACCGCGAGCGAGGTGTCCTCGACCGTGGTGACGATGTTCGGCAGGAAGCCGTCCGGGTAGAGGTCCGGCACGGTGCGGCCGTCGCCGGCGCTGCGGAAGAAGCCGTACGAACTGCCTTCGCGGCGCGAATGGCCGCCGAACCAGTACAGCTCGCCGCGGCCCAGGCCGATGCCGCCGTTGAGCCAGAGGTAGGCGTCCTGGGCGTCGGCGTCGCCGATACGCTGGGTCACGCGCGGACGCGGCACGCGCAGGCTGTCGGGACCGGCGCGGTTGGTCTCGCCGCGGTCGCGGTATTCGGCGGTGAGGTTGAGGAAGCCGTCGTCGCCCAGTTCGAAGCCGTGGTTGATGCCGGCCGAGTACAGCTCGCCGTCGCCTTCGCGGGTCTGGCCGACCTGGAACGCGAGCTGGGTCTCCTTCGTCTGCTTCTTCAGCACGACGTTGATGACGCCCGCGATGGCGTCCGAACCGTACTGGGCGGCGGCGCCGTCGCGCAGCACTTCGATGCGCTCGATCGCCGACACCGGGATCGCGTTGATGTCGGTGCCCGCCGAGCCGCGGGCGATGGTCTGCTGCACGTTCACCAGCGCCTGCTGGTGGCGGCGCTTGCCGTTGACCAGCACCAGCACCTGGTCCGGGCCGAGGCTGCGCAGCGTGGCCGGACGGATGATGTCGGTGCCGTCGCTGATGGTGGTGCGCGAGAAGTTGAAGCTGGGTTCCAGCGTCTGCAGCAGCTGGCCCAGTTCGAGCGCGCCGGTGCGTTCGAGCTGCTCGGCGCGGAGGATGTCGACGGGCGCGGCGGTTTCGGCGGCGGTGCGGTTCTTGGCGCGGCTGCCGAGCACCTGGATCGCGTCCAGTTCGCCGGCGGCGGGGGCGGGGGCGTCCTGGGCGAACGCCGGCAGGGCGACGCCGACGGCAAGCGCGAGGGCGGTGAGGGCGGGCACGGCGCGCCTGTGGCGCGCGGACATCGGATGTTGCATGGGACCTCCTGATCCTGGCTGGGTGGTGGTTGGAACTCCTGGACGACGCCCCCTGACGCCGGCCGGACCTGCGGGTCCGGCGATTCGGCGGCATTCATAACATTTTTTTAGCGTTCCGGCCCGGACCGTGTCCACGGGCGGACCACCGCAGGGCGGGCGATCCTGCCGACCCGGGACGTCAGGCGGAGTCGGCGTCGCCGCCTTCGACCCGCAGCGCCAGGGTGCCGTCGCGCAGCCGCGCCTGCAGCCGGTCGCCCGGCTGCGCATCGCCGACGCCGTGCACGAGGCGGCCGTCCTCGCGCAGCAGCAGCG
>JBQCJG010000247.1:0-9915 GCA_051952955.1 Lysobacteraceae bacterium
GTGTCCAGCGCCAGCACCGCACCCGGTGCATCGCCCGCGAACAGCAGGTTGCTGCCGCCGCCCAGCACCAGGGTGGATGTGTCGCGCAGCATCGCGTAGCCGAACAGTTCCGGCAGTGCGGCGGCTTCGGTCGCCTCCACCAGGATCGGCGCGCTGGCGCGCACGCCGAAGCTGTTGCGCGCGTCCAGCCGCGCGTTCTTGGCGATGCGGTAACCGGTGCCGGGGGCGGCGTTCATTCGGGGGGCAGGGTGCCTCGGCTGGGCGCTTCCTTGCGCCGGCGCAGCGCGTCCACGCATTCGCCGATCAGCGCCGGGCCGCGATAGACCAGCCCGGTGTAGGTCTGCACCAGCACCGCGCCCGCCGCCTGCTTGGTGGCGGCGTCGGCACCATGCAGGATGCCGCCCACGCCGATCAGCGGGATCGAATCCGGCAGCCGCGTGCGCAGCATGCGCAGCACGGTGGTGGACTGGCTCATCAGCGGCGCGCCGGACAGGCCGCCGGCCTGAGTGGCGTGGCGCGCGCCTTCCACGCCGTCGCGCGACAGGGTGGTGTTGGTGGCGATGACGCCGTCCACGCCGAGGTCGCCGAGCACGCGCGCGGCGGCGTCGATGTCGTTCTCGGACAGGTCCGGCGCGATCTTCACCAGCATCGGCACGCGCCGCCCGTGCTTGCCGGACAGCTTTTCCTGTTCGTCGCGCAGCGCGCCCACCAGCTTGCGCAACGCCTGCTCCTCCTGCAGTTCGCGCAGGCCGGCGGTATTGGGCGAGGAGATGTTGACGGTGACATAGTCGGCCAGCGCATGCACGCGGCGCAGGCAGAGCAGGTAATCGGCGACGGCGTCCTCGTTCGGCGTGTCCTTGTTCTTGCCGATGTTGATGCCGACCAGGCCGTTCTTCCGCCGCGCGCGCTCCACGTTGCGCACCAGCGCGTCCACGCCGCCGCTGTTGAAACCCATCCTGTTGATGACCGCCTGCTGCTGCGGCAGGCGGAACATGCGCGGCCTCGGATTGCCGGGCTGCGGCAGCGGGGTGACCGTTCCGACCTCGACGAAGCCGAACCCCAGCGCCAGCAGCGCATCGATGTGCGCGCCGGTCTTGTCCAGCCCGGCGGCGAGGCCCACCGGGTTGGGGAAGTTCAGGCCGAATGCCTTGGTCGGCAGCGGCTTCGGCGCCGTCGCCAGCAGCGGCGACAGCCCGCAGCGGTAGGCCGCTTCCAGCGACGCCAGGCCGAGCGCATGGGCGCGCTCGGCATCGAAGGCGAACAGCAGCGGGCGGCCCAGCGCGTACAAGCTCAGTGCCCGAACACCGAGGCGAACCAGAGCAGCCCGCCGAAGAACAGGAAGATGGCCGCCACGGCGAGCACGCTCAGCGCGATCACCAGGTAGCCGAGCACCAGCCCGCCGACGGCCATGCCGTCGCCTTCCAGCGCGCCCTGCGACTGGCGGATCTCGCTGCGCGCCATGTGGCCGCAGACCACCGCGACCAGGCTGCCGAGGAACGGCAGCAGCGTCCAGCCGAGGATGCCGAACACCAGGCTGATGACGGCGAGCGAACTGGTCCGGTGGATGGGGGCGTTCATGGTCGTTCCTCAGAGGTCGAACTTGATGCCCTGGGCCAGCGGCAGCGCGTCGGAGTCGTTGATGGTATTGGTCTGGCGACGCATGTAGGCGCGCCAGGCGTCGCTGCCGGATTCGCGGCCGCCGCCGGTTTCCTTCTCGCCGCCGAACGCGCCGCCGATCTCCGCGCCGCTGGTGCCGATGTTGACGTTGGCGATGCCGCAGTCGGAACCGGCCGCGCCGAGGAATGCTTCAGCGCGCTTGAGGTTGGTGGTGAAGATCGACGACGACAGGCCCTGCGGCACCGCGTTCTGCATCTCGATGGCCTCGTCCAGCTCCTTGTACTTCATCACGTACAGGATCGGCGCGAAGGTCTCGTGCTGGACGATGTCGTCGGTGTTCTTCAGGCCGGTCACGATGGCCGGCAGCACGAAGTTGCCCGGACGGTCGATGGCTTCGCCACCGGTCTCCACGGTGCCGCCCGCCTTCTTGGCCGCGGCGATGGCGTCCAGAGAGGCGTCCACGCCGTCCTTGCTGTTGAGCGGGCCCATCAGGTTGGCCGGATCGGTGGGATCGCCGATCTTGCCCTCGACCTGCTTGTAGGCCGCGACCAGCTTGGCCAGCACGTCGGCGTAGATGCTTTCGTGCACGATCAGGCGGCGAGTGGTGGTGCAGCGCTGGCCGGCGGTGCCGACCGCGCCGAACGCGATCGCCGGGATCGCCAGCTTCAGGTCGGCGGTGGGGTCGACGATGATCGCGTTGTTGCCGCCGAGTTCCAGCAGCGAACGGCCCATGCGGCGCGCGACGCGCTCGCCGACCATGCGACCGACCTTGGTCGAACCGGTGAAGCTGACCAGCGGCACGCGCCTGTCGTCGACGAACTGCTGCGCGAGGTCGCTGCCGGCGTCGTTGAACAGGTAGAACAGGTCGGGGAAGCCGCCGGCCTTCAGCGCGTCGTTGCAGATCTTCATGGCCGCGATCGCCGACAGCGGCGTCTTCGGCGAAGGCTTCCAGATCGAGACGTCGCCGCAGATCGCGGCCACGAAACTGTTCCAGGCCCATACCGCGACCGGGAAGTTGAACGCCGAGATGATGCCCACGAGGCCGATCGGGTGCCACTGCTCGTACATGCGGTGGCCCGGGCGCTCGGAATGCATGGTCAAACCGTACAACTGGCGCGACAGGCCGACGGCGAACTCGCCGATGTCGATCATCTCCTGCACCTCGCCGTCGCCTTCCGGCTTCGACTTGCCCATCTCCAGCGCGACGAGAGAACCCAGCGCGTCCTTGTGCGTGCGCAGGGCGTCGGCGCAGAGGCGGATGGCCTCGCCGCGGCGCGGCGCCGGGGTCGTGCGCCACACCTTGAACGTGGCCTGCGCGCGTTCCATCAGCAGGTCGTAATCGGCCTGCGAGGTGGCATGCACCCGGCCCAGCACCTCGCCCGTGGTCGGATTGACCGGCTCCAGCACGCCGGCATCGGTGGTCTTCGACCATTCGCCGTGGCCGAGGTAGGTGCCGGATTCGCTGGCACCGAGGCCGAGGGCGGACAGGACGGGATGGGTCATCGGGGAAACTCCTGGGATGCTCGCCGGCCGCCCGTGGTCACGGGCGCCGGCGTCGAACGGAAGGGAATGCGAAGCGAACAGGCAGACAACGGACACTCCGGCAACTGGCGGCCCCGACACGATTCGAACGTGCGACCTGTCCCTTAGGAGGGGACCGCTCTATCCAGCTGAGCTACGGGGCCGAGGCGGCGATTATCGCAGGCTTGGCCGGCCCCCGGCACCCCCGCGGAACGCGCGGCCGGTGCCGGCGATCCGACGATGCGGAGCGCGGGCGTCGTCGCTTCGGCGGACGGCCCATGGACCACGCCGGCGGATTGCGGCGATGATCGGCGCCGGACCGGCCGCTGGATGCGGCATCGGGCGGCGACCGGCATCCGACCACACCGCCAACACACCACGGAGAGGCAGACATGTCGCAGGCGACAGGGGGCACGACGGACGGCGACCAGCCGGTCCGCGACGCAGTGGACACGATCGAAGCGGCGCGCGATGCGCGGCCGAACATCCTGATGATCCTCGTCGACCAGCTGTACTACCCGGGTCCGGGGTACGGCGACGCGGGGTTCGCGAACGGGATCAAGCAGGTGCTGGACTTCATCGGCGACATCGATCCGGAGACGAATCCATGGGCGAAGCACTTCCCCGGGTTCTGCAAGCTGCGCGAACACGCGACCGTCTTCACCGACCACACCATCGCCGAGTCGGCGTGCATCCCCAGCCGCGCCAGTCTGATGACCGGGCAGTACGGGCCGCGCACGGGCGTGACCCAGACCGACGGGCTGTTCAAGAGCGGCGATGCGCGGAACTTCCCGTGGCTGCCGCCGAACGGCACGCCGACCGCGGGCGACTGGTTCCGCGAACTCGGTTACACCACGCACTACTTCGGCAAGTGGCACGTCAGCGAGCCGCCGGAGCACACGCTGCAGCAGTACGGCTTCGGCGACTGGGAGCTGTCGTGGCCGGAGCCGCACGGCGCGTCGATCAACAACCTCGGCACGTTCCGCGACTACCAGTTCGCCGATCTCGCCTGCACGTTCCTGCACTGCCGCGGCCTGGGCGTGCCGTACAACCGCGCGCTGTCGCAGCAGGGCATGGACGCGCCGCTGGATCCGCGCCAGCCGCGCACTGCGCCGTTCTTCGCCGTGTGCTCGTTCACCAACCCGCACGACATCGCGACCTATCCGGCGCTGCCGCGCGGGTTGAAGCCGAGTTTCCCGGGCGACGACCAGACCGCGATCCCGACGATCGGCCCCGGCGGCGCGGTACCGATCCCGCCGCAGGGCAGCGTCAGCATCGCGCCCACCGAAGGCACGTTCCACGTGCCGCTGAACCCGACCGGCCTGCCGCAGGAATGCGCCACGCCGTCGCCGACGCAGGACGAGAACCTGCTGACGAACAACAAGCCGCGCGCGCAGTACGACACGTCGTACAAGGTCGCGCTGGGGCTGGCCGCGAAGACCGGGCTGGCGGTCGGGCAGGGCATCGGCGGCGACGAGGCGACGGTGCTGGCGAACTCGGTGAAGGCGACGCTGGGCGTCACCATTCCGTTCCAGTTGCAGCACAAGCCCGACGACGCGGCGACCGGCTTCCTGCAGTACTACGCCTACATGATCTCGATGGTCGACCGGCACATCCTGAAGGTGCTGACGGCGCTGGAAGACAGCGGCCTGCGCGAGAACACCGTCGTCGTGTTCGCGTCCGACCACGGCGAGTACGGCGCCGCGCACGGCATGCAGATCGAGAAGTGGCACGGCGCCTACCAGGAAGTGGTGCACGTGCCGCTGCTCATCAGTCTCCCGAAGTCGCATGCGTCGCGGATCGAGACCCGTGTCATCACCGCGCAGACCAGCCACATCGACGTGCTGCCGACGCTGCTGAAGCTGGCGGACGCTACCGACGCGCACATCGAACGCGCGCGCCGCGAGCTGTCGAAGACCCACGCCGCGGCGCCGCTGCCGGGCGCGAACCTCCGTCCGCTGCTGCACGATCCGCATGCGCCGGTACTCGGTCCCGACGGCCGCGAGCGCAAGGGCGTGCTGTTCGTCACCGACGACCTGATCACCGAGCCGCTGCCGCGCGACGACGATCCGCACAACGTGCAGTCCTGGCAGCAGTACGCGGTGTACGCGGCGACGGTCGACCTGCTGCGCACGCCGCCGGCCGACGGCGCGCCGCCGCACGCCTACCTGCCCGACCTCGCGCCTGGGGCGGTGCAGCAGCCGGCGCATGTGCGCGCCCTGCGCAGCGGCGCGTGGAAGCTGGTGCGCTATTGCGATCCGTGGAGCGAGCGTCCGGTGCCGGACCAGTGGGAGCTCTACAACCTCGCGCTCGATCCGATCGAGAACGTCAACCTGCTCGTGTACGACGGCGCGTTCCCGACGCCGATCGCATCGCTGCCCGGCGAACTGACGTCGGACCAGGTGGTCGCCATTGCGAACGAACTGCGCGAGGAACTGCGCCGGCAGGAAGCCGCGCACCTGTCGCCGTATCCATCGGCGCATCCCAGCGCCGGCGCGACCTCGCACTGACGCATCGGCACCTCGCAGGAACAAAAAACGGGGCCCCGTGCAGGGCCCCGTCATCGGATCGGCGCTTGTGTCGTGGCGCCGCATCGGATTCGCATGATCGTTCAACGCATCGCGGCGATCACTCCGGGCGCACGTCGACGCGGACGCGCATGCGGTCGCCGGGATGGTGGTCGGTACGGGTGACGTACTGGCGGCCGGCATATTCGTAGGTCACGTCGTACATCGTGACGCTGGTCGGCGCGTAGCGGCCGTCGTCGCGGGCGTCGACCGGATCGCAGACGCTGACCACGGCGCGGCGCGGCGGCTGCTTGTTGCGCTGGGCCTGCTCGTAGACGCCGCGGCCGGCCATGCCGCCGACCATCGAACCCACCGCTGCGGTGGCGTAGCGCGCGGAGCCACCGCCGACCTTGCTGCCGAGCGCGGCGCCGACGATGCCGCCGATCACGGTGGCGACGTTGCGCCCGGTCTCGGTGCCGTAGCGACGCTCGCCGTAGCCGTCGTCGTAGCCGCGATCGCGGCCGTTGCCATCTTGCCCGTCGTAACCGTAGCCGTCGCGATCATCGTAATAGCCATCGTTGGCGGCGTACTGGCTGCCTTCGGTGTAGCAGCGGCCCGACGAGACACGGGTCGGTGCGGTCTGCTGGATGACCGGATCGACGCGCAGCACGCGGGCATAGTCGTAATAGGGGCCCTCGGCGCTGTAGCGATCCTGCACCGGCGCCGGTGCGCGCGTCTGGGCGGAAGCGAGGCCGGTGGCGGCGATCAGGGCGGAAGCGAGGATCGTGGCGGCGATGCGAGGCATGGGTGGGCTCCGGGCGCCGGGATGGCGCGACCGGCACGCTAGGGCCGACGAGTTGACGGATTGCTGAATTCTTAACGATGCAGCGGCTGGTGGCCTGCCTTGTTTAGCCACGCCTCAGGCGAAATGCACGGATGCATCGCGTTTCCTGCATGGAAAACGGTTTCGTGGTGTCCGGCTTCCCGGATCGGATTTTTCCGACGCGGGAAGACGGCATCCGCCGATGGGGCGATGCGCGCCGGCGCGGAATCCTGCGTGTCTTTCCGGCGAAGGACGCTTCCGTGCTCGATCCGCGATTCGCGCTGGCCCTGCTTGCGGGCACGCTGGCCTGCCTGTGGCTGCCCGCGCCGCCGCGGCCCGGCGTGTTCGCGTGGATCGCGTGCACCGCCGTGCTGCTGCGCTGGCCGAAGCCGCGCGCGCCGCTGTGGCTGGCGGTGGTGGCGTGTGTCGGCTTCGTCCTCGCCGGCGTGCGCGCCGACGTCGCGCTGTCGCGGCAACTGCCTCTCGCGATGGAAGCGCAGGTCACGACCGTCCGCGGCACCGTGGTCGAGCTGCCCGCGCACGAGCCGCGCCGCACGCGATTCACGTTCCTCGTCGACGATGCCGCGGACCAGCCGCTCGCGCTGCGCGGCCGGCGACTGCGGCTGTCGTGGTACGACGCCTACGACGCGCCGCCGTTTCCGCCGCGCGCGCCCCGCTATGGCGTGGCCGCCGGCAGCCGCTGGCGGTTCGAGGTGAAGCTGCGTGCGCCGCGAGGCCTGCGCGATCCCGGTGCCGCCGATGTCGAGAAGCAGTTGCTGATCGACCGCATCGTCGCCACCGGCCATGTCCGCGGCGATGCGGAGGCGCATCGCATCGCGCCGCCGCGCGGGCTCGACGCCTGGCGCGAACGCATGTCGGCACGCATCGCCGCCGCGGTGCCCGGCACGGGCGCGCGCTTCGTCCGTGCACTGGCGCTGGGCGACACCCGCGGCCTCGACGACACCGACTGGGCGCGGCTGCGCGCGGCCGGGCTCACGCATCTCATCGCGATCTCCGGCTTCCACGTCGGCTTGGTCGCCGGCGCGGCCGCGTGGGGCGTGCGCGGCCTGTGGTGGCTGTGGCCGGGGCTCGGGCGCCGCTGGCCGCGTCCGCAGGCGATGCCGCTCGCGGCGATGCTCGGTGCGCTCGGGTATGCGGCGCTGGCAGGCTTCGCCCTGCCGACCGTGCGCACGGCGCTGATGATCGGCGTCGTCGCCGTCGGGCGGCTCTCGCGCCGCGGGGCTCGGCCGGCCGACAGCCTCGCGCTGGCCGCGATCGCGGTGCTGCTGTTCGATCCGCTGTCGGCGCTGACCGCCGGGTTCTGGCTGAGTTTCGGCGGCGTCGCCTGGCTGCTGTGGTGCCTGCCGCAGGGCGAAGCGCGGCCGGTGCGCGCCTTCTTCGCGGCGCAGGGCGTCGCCACGCTCGGCCTGCTGCCGCTGGGCGTGGCGCTGTTCGGGCAGGCGTCGCTGGTGGGGCCGCTCGTCAATCCGGTCGCCATTCCGTGGTGGAGCCTCGTCGTGGTGCCGCTGTCGCTGCTCGGCACCGCGCTGGAGGCGCTGCATGCCGGCTGGGGCGGCCCGCTCTGGCGCGCCGCCGCCGCGTGCTTCGCGCCGAGCTGGCGGCTGTTCGCGTGGCTGGCGGACGGCCCGCTGGCGCTGTGGTGGCTGCCGGAGGCGGCGGCGTTCGCGACGCCGCTCGCGCTGCTGTCGGCGTTCTGGCTGCTGCTCCCGCGCGGCATGCCCGGGCGATCGCTGGCGCTGCTGCTGTGGCTGCCGCTGCTGTGGCCCGATCGCCACCTGCCGGCGACGGGGGAAGCCGAGGTGGTCGTGCTCGACGTGGGGCAAGGACTGTCGGTGCTGGTGCGCACGCGGACGCACGCGCTGCTCTACGACATGGGCCCTGCGCAGCCCGACGGTTTCGACGCCGGCGAGCGCGCGATCACGCCGGCGCTGCACGCGCTGGGCGTGCCCGCGCTCGACGCGACCGTCGTCAGCCATGGCGACAACGACCACGTCGGCGGCTTCGGCGCGGTCGCCGCCGAGTTCGCGATCGCCCGCCGGTTCGCGCCGCCGGAGAGCGGCCTGGAGGCGAAACTCGGGCGGTTCCGCGCCTGCCGCGGCGGCGACGGCTGGACCTGGGACGGCGTGCGCTTCCGCTTCCTGCATCCGCCGGTCCACTTCCCTTACCTGCGCAACGAATCGAGCTGCGTGCTGCGGGTGGAGACCGCGCACGGCGCGGTCCTGCTGACCGGGGACATCGGCGAGGTGATCGAACGGCGGCTGGTGCGACAGGAAGGCGCATCGCTGCGCGCCGACCTGGTGCTCGTCGCGCACCACGGCAGCGCCGGGTCGTCGGACCTCGCGTTCGTCAAGGCGACCGGCGCCCGCTTCGCGGCGATCTCCGCCGGCCACGGCAACCGCTTCTGCCATCCGCGGCCGCAGATCGTGGCGCGCTGGCGCGAGGCCGGTGCGCGCACGCCGCTGACCGCCGACGCCGGCGCGCTCCGCTTCCGGCTGGACGCGGACGGGGTGTCGCTGGCGACCGAGCGCGGCCGCCATCCGCGGCTGTGGGACGCCGCCGCGCTGCGTCGACGCCGTCTCGGTGGGGGTCCTGCCGCTGGGCTATCCTATGGCCGTGACGACGACCCCCATCGATGACGGCCACGGGCCGGAGGATGCGACGTGCTGGAACTGGTGAAGGCGGGCGGATGGCCCATGATTCCGCTGCTGCTGCTGACCGTCCTGGCGGTGGGCATCATCCTCGAACGCTTCTGGAGCCTGCGCCGCCGGACCGTGCTGCCGCCCGGTCTGGGCGACGAGGTCCGCGCCTGGGCGGCCCGGGGCAACCTCGACCCGACCCACATCGAATCGCTGCGCCGCACCTCGCCGCTGGGCGCGCTGCTGGCCGCCGCGCTGGACGTGCGCCATCGCCCGCGCGACCAGATCCGCGAGCGCATCGAGGACGTCGGCCGCCATCTCGTGCACCGCATGGAGCGCTTCCTCAACGCGCTCGGCACCATCGCCTCCGCGGGACCGCTGCTGGGCCTGTTCGGCACCGTGGTCGGCATGATCCAGATGTTCCTGGGCATCCTCGACAACGGCATCGGCGACGTGAACCAGCTCGCCGGCGGCATCGGCAAGGCGCTGGTCTGCACCGCGACCGGCATGATCGTGGCGATCCCCGCGCTGGTCTTCCACCGCTACTTCCGCGGCCGCATCGCCGGCTACATCGTCGACATGGAGCACGAGGCGATCCAGTTGCTGGACACCCTCGATCCCGTGCGCCCCGGCGCCCCGGGCGCGCCCGGCGGCCGCGGCATCGTGCCGCCGGTGCAGGCCAGCTGAGGCCACGCGTGCGCATCCGCGACTTCCGCAAGGACGACGAGCCGGAGATCAACCTGGTCCCGCTGATCGACGTCGTGCTGTGCCTGGTGATCTTCTTCGTGGT
>JBQCJG010000248.1:0-9520 GCA_051952955.1 Lysobacteraceae bacterium
CAGGCGGCTGATGCGCCCGGTCACCGCCCTTACCTACGTGCTCCCGCACCGGCTGCTGTCGGGGCTGGCGCGCCGGCTGGCCTATTCGCGCAACCGCGCGCTCAAGCAGTGGCTGATCGACACCGTGACCCGCAGGTTCGGCGTCGACCTGTCCGAAGCCGCGGAACCCGACCCCGCCGCCTATCCCACCTTCAACGCGTTCTTCACCCGCGCGCTGAAGCCCGGCGCGCGCCCGGCCGATGCCGACCCGCGCAGCCTGCTGATGCCCGCCGACGGCCACATCAGCCAGTGCGGGCGCATCGAACCGCTTGGCGAACCACTCGGCGACGCTCCTGCCAAAGGCCGCGACGGCCGCATCTTCCAGGCCAAGGGTCGGTCGTTCACCGCCGCCGAGCTGCTGGGCGACGCCGAGGCCGCGGCGCCGTTCGCCGACGGCCTGTTCGCCACCGTCTACCTCTCGCCGCGCGACTACCACCGCGTTCACATGCCGTGGGCCGGCACCCTGCGCGAGACCGTGCACGTGCCCGGCCGGCTGTTCAGCGTCGGCACCGACGCCGTCGCTTCGGTGCCGGGGCTGTTCGCGCGCAACGAACGCCTGGTCTGCCACTTCGACACCGACTTCGGCCCGATGTGCCTGGTGATGGTCGGCGCGCTGCTGGTCTCGGGCGTGGAAACGGTGTGGAGCGGCGTGGAGATCCCCGCCTACGGCGATCGCATCACCCGCAAGGACTACCGCGGCCGCGGCATCGCGCTGGAGCGCTTCGCCGAGATGGCGCGCTTCAACTACGGCTCGACCGTGATCGTGCTGCTGCCGAAGGACGTGGCCGCGCTCGACGCCGCCCTCATTGCCGAATGCCCGGTGCGGCTGGGCCAGCGACTGGCCGTTCGCCTCCCGGCGTGAACGGCGTCGCACAAGCCGCGCGGCACCGCACACGGATCGGCATCGCGCCGCGCATGCGGCCATCGCATGCATTGATCGCGGCGCGACGCATCCCGTAACGTGATCCCACGCGCGACGGCGACGCCGCGCGGACAGGGAACGCGGCCTCGGCCGCGAACGGATCGCGCCCCGGACCGGGCGCCGTGGACAGGGAGCGTACGCATGAGCCGACAGGGCACCATCGCCGTCATCGATCGCGATCAATCCGCCATCGCCATCCGCACTGCGGACGGCGAATACACCATCGTCGAAGTCGGCCCGGAATGGGCACTGGATCCGGGCGACGTGATCGTCTGGGACAACGACGAAGCGCTCGGGTTCGACACCTACCGCAACGCCGGCAAGGGCACCGAGGGCGACGTGTTCGTGCAGAACCACTACGTCGACGAGCAGTCGATGCGGCTGCAGTTCCCGGGCTGACGCCGCGTCCGTCGGGCGCGCTCAGTCGGCCACGTGCGCCGCCGCCACCTCGCGGCGTGGCGGCGCACCGAACAGGCGCCGGTATTCGCGGCTGAAGTGCGACGGGCTTTCGTAGCCGACGCGGTGCCCGGCCGCCGCGGCGTCGAGGCCGTCGCTGAGCATCAGCCGGCGCGCTTCCTGCAGCCGCAGCCGCGTCTGGCACTGCAGCGGCGACAGCCCCGTGACCTCGCGGAAATGCGCGTACAGCGCCGACGGGCTCATGTGCGCGGCCTCGGCCAGCGCCTCGACCGGCAGCGGCTCGGCGTAACGTTCGCGCAGCAGCGCCAGCGCGCCGCCGACGCGGCGCAGCGTGCCGTCGACCGCGCAGACTGCCCGCAGTCGCGGCCCGAGTTCGCCGGTCAGCAGCCGCACGTGGATCTCGCGCACGATCAGCGGCGCCAGCAGCGGTGCCATCGCCGGCGTGTCGCGCAGCCGCAGCAGGCGCAGCGCGGCATCTAGCAGCGCCGGCGAGGTGCGCGCCAGCATCAGCCGCCGCGCATCGTCGGCCTCGCGCGCCGGCGCGTCCGCGCCGAGCTGCGGCAGCAACTCGTCGACGATCCGCGCGTCGAGGTCGATGCGCAGGCAGAGGTAGGGCTGGTCCGGCGTGGCGTCGAGCACGCGCCCGCTGATCGGCAGGCTGGTCGACACCAGCAGGCAGTGCAGCGGGTCGTAGACATAGGTCTCGCCGGCGAACGCCGCTTGCTTGCGGCCCTGGGCGACGATGCACAGCGACGGGTGGTAGACCGCCGGCAGCGGGCCGGACGGTGCGCTCAGGCGGATGCCGGCCACGCCGGGCAGGCCGCTGTCGTGGGCGCCGTCGAGATCCGAGATTGCGGCAATCCGTGCCGCCAGTTCGCCCCGCAGTCGATCTTCCGCGCCCGCGGCGTCCGCTGCGTGCAACCCGCTGGATTCCATGGCGTTGTCCCGATGCGACGATGCCCGGCATTATCCGCGGCCAGGGCCCGGCGCCAAGGGCGCGGCGGCGGCGGCGGAGGATCGGGCAAGCATCCGCGAGAATCCCGCTAACGCCGCCGCCCCTGCACGGCGCACGATGCGTCCACCCTCCTCCACCCGGATGCCTGCCATGACCGACGCCTTCCCCCGCCGCACCCTGGGCCGCCAGGGCCTGGTCGTTTCCGCCCTCGGCCTCGGCTGCATGGGCATGTCCGATTTCTACGGTCCCAGCGAGGAAGCGACCAACCTCGCGGTGCTCCACCACGCGCTCGACATCGGCGTGAACTTCCTCGATACCGCCGACATGTACGGCGTCGGCGAGAACGAACGCCTGCTCGCCCAGGTCCTGCGCCAACGCCGCGACGAGATCGTGCTGGCGACCAAGTTCGGCAACGTGCGCGCGCCCGACGGCGCCTTCCTCGGCGTGAACGGCCGCCCCGAGTACGTCGCCGCCGCCTGCGACGCCAGCCTGCAGCGGCTGGGCGTGGACTGCATCGACCTGTACTACCAGCACCGCGTCGATCGCACCGTGCCGATCGAGGAGACCGTGGGCGCGATGGCGCGGCTGGTCGAGGCCGGCAAGGTCCGCCACCTGGGCCTGTCCGAGGCCGCACCGGCCACGCTCCGCCGCGCCGCCGCGGTGCATCCGATCGCCGCGCTGCAGACCGAGTATTCGCTGTGGACCCGCGACGTCGAGGCCGAGATCCTGCCGACCTGCCGCGAACTCGGCATCGGCTTCGTGCCCTACAGCCCGCTGGGCCGCGGCTTCCTCACCGGCGCGATCACCGCGACCGACGCGCTGGCCGACAACGACTGGCGCCGCCAGAACCCGCGCTTCCAGGGCGACAACGCCGCGCAGAACCGCGCGCTGGTCGATGCCGTGACCGCGCTCGCGCAGGCCCGCGGCTGCACGCCGGCACAGCTGGCGCTGGCGTGGCTGCTGCATCAGGGCGAGGACATCGTGCCGATCCCGGGCACCCGCCGCATCGCCCGCCTCGACGAGAACGCCGGCGCGGCGCGGATCGCGCTCACCGCCGAGGAGCGCGCCCGCATCGACGCGGTGCTGGCCGAACATGCGGTCGCCGGCCTGCGCTATCCCGAATGGAGCATGGGCACGGTCAACGGCTGACCGCGCGGCGTCCGCCGCACGGCTTCGTTTCTGCGGTCTACACTCCTGCGTCGTGGTCGTGCCCTCCCCACGACGCAGGAGTTCCGCATGTCCCGATCCGTCCGCATCGCGCTGGTCGTCGGCGTCCTCGGTCTGCTCGCATGGATCGCGGCCGCGCCCTGGCTCACGGTCCACGCCATGCGCAAGGCGGCCGAACGCGGCGACGCGGCGGCGCTGGCCGCGCACGTCGATTTCCCGTCGGTGCGCACGCACTTCAAGACCCAACTGGCGGATGCCGCCCGTCGACGGCTCGGGGCCGACGGCACCGGCACCGGCGGCTGGCGCGACCTCGGCGCTTCGCTGCTCGCCTCCGCCGCCACGCCGTGGATCGACGGGCTCGCTTCGGAGGCCGGGCTGACGGCGCTGTTCGCCGGACGCGGTGCGCTCGACTCGCTGCGCGATCGCACCCCCGAGACCGATACGAAGGCCGACACCGCGCCGACGCCCGAGGGCGGCGGCATCGCCACCGCCAACTGGCACCTGCGGATGCGCTATCGCGACCTGTCGACCTTCGTCGTCACCGGCGACCTCGGCGGCGACCCGTCGCTGCCGGCGACGCTCGTGTTCGAGCGCCGCAACCTCGTGCAATGGAAACTGACCGAAGTCGACCTTTCGCAGGTCGACGCCAACACGCTGCTGCCGGGGCGTTGAGGCCGCGGCTGCGCCTCAGTCCCCGCAGCCCGCCAGCGTGATCTGCTGCCCCGGCTTCACCGGGTAGCGCGGCCCCTTGATGCGGTTGGCCCTGGCCAGGTCCGACAGGTCGCAGTCGTACTTGCGCGCGATCGACGTCAGCGTGTCGCCGCGGGCGACGCGATGTCGACGCACGGGCCAGGGCTTCGGCTTGTCCTGCGCACGGGGCTTGTCCTGCGGCCTGGGCGTGGCGGGCTTCGGAGCGGCATCATCGGTCGCCGGCACGGCGGTGCCGTCCTGCCCTGCGGCGGTGGCGGTCACGGCCTCGATCGCGCCAATGCGCACGATCGCCGCGCTCGCGTTGCTGTTCACCAGTTGCTGCGCCAGCTCGGCGCGCTCGCCCTGCACGCAGTAGCGCTGGTACAGGCCGGCGATCTTCGCGGTGCCGTTGAGCGTGGTGCCTGTCGGCAGCCAGGCGTCGGCCTCGTAGCGCGGGTTGAGGTTGCGCAGCGCGCGCATGAAGCCGTCGCGGGTGCCGCCGTTGCCGAGGCAGATCGTGAGCTGGTAGATCGACGCCGGACGCACCAGCCGGAACGTGCCTTCGCGCGCGTCGATCTTCGGGAAGGTCAGGCCGTATTCCTTCGGATGCAGGTACAGCCACGCCGCGGCGATCACCATCGGCACGTAGTCGCGGGTCTCGGCCGGGAACTGGTTGTAGACGTCCTCGTCCCAGAAACTGCGGCCGCCGCTGTTCTGGTAGACGCGCAGCGCGCGGCCCTCGCCGCCGTTGTACGCGGCCAGCCACAGCTCGATCTTGTTGCCGAATTCGGCGTAGCGTTCGCTGAGGTAGGCGGCCGCGGCCTCGGACGACATCTTCGGGTCGTAGCGGGTGTCGAAACCGGTGCCGTCCTGGCCCAGGCCGAAGCGGCGGCCGGTCGACGGCATGAACTGCAGCAGGCCCACCGCGCCGGCGCGCGATCCGATGTGCACGCGGCCGGTGGATTCCTTCGCCATGATCCCGAACAGCAGCGCCTCGGGCAGGCCGTTGCGCTGGAACGCCGGCGCCATCGACGGCCGCAGGTACTGGTAGTTCTCGTGGGTGTCGATCAGCGCGCTGCGCATGTCGGTCAGCCAGCGGCGGATGCCGGCCTGCACCGCGGGATTCATCTGCACCATGTTGACGAAGCGCTGGCCGTCGGCGCTGAGCAGCGATGCCGCCTCGGCCGCGCGCGGCACGTCGGCGCTGGCGATCTCGCTGTCGATCATGCCCTGGTCGTCCTCGCCCACCGGCGCCTCGCCGGTGGCGCGCTGGTCGACGTCGGACTTCAGCAGGCGCTTGTAGGTGGTCAGCAGCTGCGAGATCGGGCAGCCCTTGATCTTCAGGCAGGCGGTGATGACGTCCTCCATGTCCTCCAGCGCTGCATTGCTGTCCTGCACGGCGGCCGGGTCGTTGTTGGCGACCTTCACCAGCGCCTCGCGGTAGCGGGTCTCGGCGACGGTCATCCGCGCCTTGAGCGCGTCGAGGTCGCGCTCGCGGCGGGACTGGGCATCGGCGGAGGGCAACACCAGCAGCAGGGACAGCGCCAGCAGCGGCGCGAACGCACGCAGTCGGGCGTTCGGGCGGGCAAGGCGCCCGCCGGCAGACATCGATCGGAGCATGAACAAAGGGGGGAGACCGCGACGGAGGACCCGCAGGTTAGCCGCGGGGCGGCGGGGCGGCAACCGGGCGAAAGGTCATGCCGGCCCGGCGCCCGCGGCCGGCGTTCCCGCATAGAATCCCGGGATCGCATCCGAGGACCCCGCATGGACCCCATCCTGGTCGGCAAGGCCATCACCACCGAAACGGCCGGCAACGTCTTCCTGCTGCCGAAGTTCGGCAACCGCCACGGCCTGATCGCCGGCGCCACCGGCACCGGCAAGACGGTGACCCTGATGACCCTCGCCGAGGGTTTCTCGCGGATCGGCGTGCCGGTGTTCCTCGCCGACGTGAAGGGCGATGTGGCCGGCCTGTCCGCCGCCGGCGCCATGAACGAGCGGATCCAGCAGCGGCTCGCGTCGATGGGCAACCCCGCCTACCGCAACGAGCCCAGCCCGACCGTCTTCTGGGACCTGTACGGCAAGCTCGGCCACCCGGTGCGCACCACCGTCAGCGAGATGGGCCCCACCCTGCTCGGCCGCATCCTCGAACTCAACGACACCCAGGCCGGCGTGCTCGACATCGTGTTCAAGCTGGCCGACGACCGCGGCCTGCTGCTGCTTGACCTCGAAGACCTGCGCGCCCTGCTCGGCCTCGTCGCCGACGAGCGCAAGGACATCTCGACGCGTTATGGCCTGGTCAGCGCGCAGTCGATCGGCGCGATCCAGCGCGCGCTGCTGCGGCTCGAACAGGAAGGCGCGGACCTGTTCTTCGGCGAACCGGCGCTGGAACTGAGCGACCTGATGCGCACCACCCCCGACGGTCGCGGCGTGGTCAACATCCTCGCCGCCGACCAGTTGATCCTCAAGCCGAAGCTGTATTCCAGCTTCCTGCTCTGGCTGCTGTCGGAACTGTTCGAGACGTTGCCGGAAGTCGGCGACCTCGACAAACCCAAGCTCGTGTTCGTGTTCGACGAAGCCCACCTGCTCTTCGACGACGCGCCGCCGGCACTGCAGCAGCGCATCGAGCAGGTCGTGCGCATCATCCGTTCCAAGGGCGTCGGCGTGTATTTCTGCTCGCAGTTCCCCGACGACGTGCCGGACGAGATCCTCGGCCAGCTCGGCAACCGCTTCCAGCACGCGCTGCGCGCGTTCACGCCGCGCGACCAGAAGGCGGTGAAGACCGCGGCCGAGACCTTCGTCGCCAACCCCGGGCTGGACGTGGCCGCGACCATCGGCCAGCTCGGCACTGGCGAAGCGCTGGTGTCGACCTTGCAGGACAAGGGCATCCCGATGCCGGTCGAGCGCACGCTGATCGCGCCGCCGCGCTGCCGCATGGGCGCGATCACCGAAGCCGAACGCGCGCAGGTCCGCGCCGGCAGCCCGGTCGGCGGCAAGTACGACACCCGCATCGATCGCGAATCCGCGGCCGAAATGCTCGCGAAGAAGGTCGAGGCCGCGCCCGAGCAGGCCAAGGCCCCGCCCGCCCGCACCCGCGCCGACGACGACAAGGACGACGGCCACGGCTTCGGCGACGCGGTGAAGGACGCCGTGTTCGGCACCAACCGCCGCCAGGGCATGATCGAGACGATGGCGAAGCAGACCGCACGCACCGTCGGCAGCCAGGTCGGCAAGCAGATCCTGCGCGGGATCCTCGGCGGCCTGTTCGGCGGCAGCCGCCGCTGACGGCCGCCGCATGTCGCGCTGGCGCCCGCCCGGCGAGAAAAGCACGGCCCTCATCACCCGCGAGGGCCACGACCGGCTGAAGGCCGAACTCGACGACCTCTGGCGCGTGCGCCGCCCCGAAGTCGTGAAAGCCCTCGCCGCCGCCGCGGCCGAGGGCGACCGCTCCGAAAATGCGGAATACACCTACCGCAAGAAACAGCTCGGCGAGATCGACCGCCGCGTCCGCTACATCGGCAAGCGCCTGCAGCACCTGCGCGTGGTCGAGGACGCCCCGAGCGATCCCAACGCCGTGTTCTTCGGCGCCACCGTCGACGTCGAACACGCCGTCACCGGCGACACCCGCCGCTACCGCATCGTCGGCCCCGACGAGACCGACGCGAAACTGGGCTGGATCAGCATCGACTCCCCGCTCGCACGCGCGATGCTGAAGAAACGCGTCGACGACGAATTCGAGGCGGAGTTGCCGGGGGGAATGCAGAAGTTCTACATCATCGATGTGGGGTCTGGGTGAGGGTGGCGGTCATCGCCGTTCGCTATCGAATCACGGCCGCATCACGTCATCCACGCCCCCACGGTTGTCATCCCGAGCGAAGCGAGGGATCTGCTTTCCGGCGCGCAGCGTTCCCAGCACGATCCTGTTGACGCTGCGAACCCGGACTTGACGCAGCCCTTTCACGCCGGATAACAACGCCACAGATGCGCTATGCGGTGCAGGTACCGGATAACGCCATCAATGATGCAAGTCGACAGTACACAGCGCAAAGCGGCATCTCGTTGATTTGCCGAGAGGACCACGCGATTGACGCTCCACGAGTCACGGGCACACAATCCGTGCTACACCCCACCTCGGGGTCTAATCGTAGTTAGGCGGCTAGGTCACTGCGTCGCAACTCGGAGAAGCCATGCTCGACTTTCTTCCCTTTCTAGACGGCGTGGCGAGGGCCACGCCGGTGTTTCTGACCTTCGCGGGGCTTTTGCTCTTTTTCTTCCGGGAAAAGGTCAAACAGATTCTGGCTCGATCGTTGTCCAGTGACTTAGAAGCGCTTCGCCGAGGGATCGCGAAGGAACTTGCAGAGCACGGCTCTCAACTACAACGCGAGCTGGAGGCCTATAAGGTCAGCCTCATTGCCGAGTCAGAGCGCGTAAAGGCTGCTCAAGAGGTGAAAAAGTCATTGGCGTTGAAGATCGCCGAGCGGAAGTTCATCTCCGTCGCGAAGCTGATGGACGCTCATGCAGGCTTGGGGGTCGATGTAGTGTCGTATGTTTGCGGACCTGTTTCTTCAAACGCCCAGGTAGCTGCCCAGATTTTCATCGAAAATGGTAAGACCGTTCTAGAAAGGCTCAAGGCCCTGTCAGTCGCGCTTAACGAAGCGGGCCCGTTTCTCGACCATGCAACGAAGAGGCTAGTCGTGCAGTCGCAGGCAGCGATGTCAACCTTACTTAGCCTGAAGTCGCGGCCAGATGTGCCCGGCCCATCGTCGGATGGAGCTGAAGTGCAACGTGTTTACGAAAGTTCGCTGGCGGTCGAAGGCGCTCTCGGCCGAATTTTGGTCGCGCTGGAAAGCCTAGACTAGCCGCCTAACAATTCGTCGAAGCCGACGCCGCTTCGCGGCGCGGCTTAACTCAGGTGTTAGCGCCCTATGGAAGCAACAAGGTTCATTGAACTCACAGACGGCTACATCGCCCAGCTCCGCGAGGTGCTTGGTCGATTCGTCAAGTCGCCCAATTATCTGCTTCTGGCGGATGACGACGAGCCGCTTGTAAATCGTCTGGTTATCGAGCTTCGTGACCTCTTCAGCGATGTGCTTCCGTTTCACGATTACAACCAGCTTGTAGTCCAGTCCTACAACCGCGGGAAAGCCAACTACCACGACTCCCCCTCCTATGCTTCGGTCGAAGAGCTCATTAGCATCGTCGAGGCAGCGCAAACTCGCGTGCGCAACAACCCGCAGCTGCTATCTCCTGTAGCGGAAGCTCCACAGTCGCCTCGGCCGGAGCCTCTTGCTCCCCCGGAAAAGGTCACAATGAAATGGCTCTTTGCGCACGTT
>JBQCJG010000249.1:0-8643 GCA_051952955.1 Lysobacteraceae bacterium
CGTCCGGCAGCGGCAGCCGCACTTCGCGCAAGGCGCCGGCGGCTTCGATGCGCACCGCCAGCGCGGTGCGATCCTCGCGGCGGACGGCGACGCGATGGGTGAAGTCGGCCGCATCTATGTCGCCGTCGGCATCGCCGATCCACCAGCGCTCGCCGGGCGTCCTGCGGTCGTCGGCCAGCGCCTCGCGCCAGGCCGCGAACGCGGCGGCATCGGGATGGGCGAACGTGCGCGTGGCGAGGAACGCCTTCAGCTGCTGCGGCTGGTCGGCCGGGTGCAGCCGTGGCGGCGCGGCCAGCGCGCCCCAACCGAACTGCAGCTGCGCGGCCGCCGCGCGCCGGGCCAGCAGGATCCACAGCGCGACGTGCGCCAGCCGCGGTGCGCCGAGCTGCGCCGGGCCGCAGTCGAACAGCGCGACGATCCGCGCGTCGGCCTTGCGCACTTCGCGCCGCGGCGACAGGAACAGGTGCTCGCCGCTGCTGGCGCGGCGCAGGAATTCGTCCGGCGCCACGTCGGCCACCGCCCATTCGCTGAGCAGCAGACGGTGGTACGGCCCGCGCCGGCGCAGGTCGTCGATGCCGACCGGTTCCTCGCCCTGCTGCAGCCGCGGGCCGCGCAGCGCACCGAGCGCCGCGTCGAGGCGGGGCAGCAGATCGCCCAGCGCGGCGATCTGCTCCGGCGGCAGCCAGTCCAGCCACGCCCGCCACGGCGCCCGCGCGCGCGGCAGCGGCGTGTCGACCGGCGCCGGCGCGACCGCGGCGGTCGCGTCCGTCGGCGGCGCGGGCAGCAGCAGCTGCGGCGGACGCGGGCCGGGCATCAGTCGCCCCACCGCGCGGCGATCCGCGCCAGCACCGCGGCGTCCGCCGGCAGCAGGCGATCCAGCGGCACGCACTGCGCCGGATCCGGCCACAGCAGCAATGGCCGGCGCGGATGGCGGCGGGCGATCGCCGCCGCCAGCAGGTCCAGCGGCACGTCGGGGCGTTGCAGCGTCGGCAGCCACAGACCGGGCGCCTCCGGTCGCGGCGCCACGTAGCGGGCGCCGTCGACCCACGGCAGGGTGTCGGCGGCGCCGGTCAGCAACAGCAGGTCCTGGTGCGCCGTCACCTGCCACGGCGCGGGCGTGCGCGCGTCGGTACGCGCCTGCGCGGCGGCCGCGGCGCGGCGGAATAAAACGCGCGCCACCGCACCGAGGCCGACCACGCCGGCCGCGGCAGGAATCTCCGGTTCGGGACGCCACTGCCCGCGCATCGGAGGTCGCGGGTCAGCCCTGGGTCGCCGCTACGTCCGCCGCCACGCCCGCCACGGCCGCCGCCAGCCGCGCACGCTGCGCGGCCAGCGCCTCGGGCAGCGCGTCGGGGGTGAAGTTGGCGTCGATCTCGCGCAGCAGCGCTTCGGCCAGCGTCGCCTTCAGCGCGGGCTCGTGGCCGCCGTCGAGGCAGGCCTGCGCCGCTTCGACCAGCCGCGATACCCGCGACAGCGGCTGCAGGCTGGCCTGTTCCACCGCCGCGTGCAGGGTCGGATGCGCGGCGACGGCCAGCCGATCGCGCAGCACCTCGCGGGCGTTGAGCTGGCTCTGGCGGGTCGGCATCACGTAGAACAGCGGCCACAGGTCGGCCTCGGTCGCGCGGGTGCGGCCGGCGAGCACCGTCGCCGCGGCCACCAGCCGCTGCGCCTTCACGATCCGCCGGTCCGACAGCCCCAAGCCGGCCGCGCGCAGCTGGCGCAGCGCCGCCGCCAGCGCGCCGCGGGCGTCGTCCATCTCCACCGTCGCCACCGCGTCGCACAACACGGTCAGCTGGGCGAGGTCGGCGCAGGGCAGGGTCGGCTGGCGCTCGCTTTCCCAGCCCCCGCGCAGCAGCGCTTCGAGCTGGTTGTCCGGCACCGGCTCCACGAACAGGTGCAGCAGGAAGCGGTCCGCGAACGCCGCCAGCGACTCGTCGTCCGGCAGCGCATTGGCCGCGCCCACGCACACCCGCAGCGGGCAGTCGTGCACGGTCTGGCCGCGGCGGAAGCGGCGTTCGTTGAGGATGCCCAGCAGCGTGTTGAGTACTGCGGTCGAACCGAGGAAGACCTCGTCGAGAAAGGCCACGTCGGCTTCCGGCAGCATGCCGGTGACGTCGGTCTCGACCACGCCCTCGCGCAGCCGGCGCAGGTCGACCGGGCCGAACAGCTCCGACGGTTCGGTGAAGCGACCCAGCAGGTATTCGAACTAGCGGCCGCCCAGCGCGCCGGCGACGCGACGCACGATCGCACTCTTCGCGGTGCCCGGCGGACCGATCACCAGCAGGTGTTCCTGGGCCACGGCGGCCAGCACGATGAGTTCGGCCAGTTGTTCGCGGCCGACCATGCCGCGGGTGGCGGAGCGGACCACGTCGCGGAGGCGGGCGGCGGTATCGGCGAGGGCAAGCGTCATGGATGTCTGCACGGAGGAGGCGCGGGAGGAGCGCGGCGGACGATGGCCGGCCGCGGCCCGCCATCTTCGCCCACGCAGGCGGTTTTTTCGCGACACCGCGGGCGCGAACGACGACGGCCGCCCTGGGGCGGCCGTCGCACGTGCATCGAATGGACTGCGGTGGATCAGAAGCGGTATTCGAAGCCCAGCGCCAGCGTGTTCAGCTCGATCGCGGGCGACGAGACCGGCGCCGGCTTGAGCTTGTTCTGGTGCGTGTAGTTCAGGGTCACGCCGTAGTGCTGGTTGAAGTCGTAACCGACGCCCACGCCGGCGTACGGCTGGGTGTGGGTGTACTCGCCCGACAGGCCGACGACGGAGGCCTTGGCGGGGCCGGTGACGCTTTCCGGCGACGGCGGCGCGGGCACGAAGTCGACGCTGGCCTTCAGGGTGGTGCGGGCCAGGCCCAGGCGGCCGTCGATGAAGAAGCCCTTGTCCTCGCCGAAGCGGTACTTGCCGACCAGCGCGAAGCCGTAGCCGTCGGCCTTGAGGTCGGCGCCGTCGGCCGAGGCGTCGTAGTACTGGCCGTAGAAGCCTTCCACGCCGAAGTACTTGCCCATGTAGCCGCCGCGGACGGCGTAGGCAGTGTCGTTGTCCGAGTCGCTGGCGGAACCGGCGGAGAGTTCGGCGCGGGTGGTGCCCGCTTCGCCGCGGACGAAGAAGTCGCCGGCGAAGGCGGGGGAAGCGACGGCGGCGAGGGCCGAGGCGAGGATCAGGCTGCTGAACTTGGTCATGTGGGTCACGTGTCTCGAAGGGGAAAAAACGCACAGTCGACCCCGCGCGGCGCCGACGTCGGTCGGTCCGCCCCAGGGTCGTCTTCTCACGGGAACGCCGCATCTTCCTGCGGCATGCGGCGCCGGGGCGACCCCGACGCGCGCTCATCGACTGCACTGGCCGGAATCCCGGCCGGCTTTGCAAGGCCCGTGTCACGGAATCTTAACGGATTCCGTGACCGAAGCGGCCACTCCGGCGTGACGGCTGTCGCCCTGCGTCAGCGGGCCTTGACCTGCAGTCGTGCGTCTTCGGCGTGTTTCAGGGCGTCCAGCGCCGCGGCGATGGCATCGCGCGCGTCCGCGGCCCACGGCTCGACCACCTCCGCGACCGCGTCCAGCGCGGCCGCACCTTCGCTCTTGAGCCGCGCCACCCACGCGCCGGCGTCTTTCGGATGCTCGAAGCCCCGGCTCTGCAGCAGCACGGCGTCGCCGTCGGCGAGCTTGAAGTGGAAGCGGCCGTCCTGCTCGCGGTACTGCTTGAGTACCGGCACGGCGGCGGTCTTCTCCTTCACGACCGTCGCGGCGGTCGGCATCGTCGACAGATCGCGCAGGCCCACGGCCTCGCGCAGTCGCTGCATGAAGGGCGTCCCGAGGCGTTCGCGCGCGGTGCGGGCGCCGTCGCGCAGCTGCGCCTCGATGTCTGCGGGCTTCGCCATCAGCGCCTCGTAGCGCTCGCGCAGCGGCGCGATCTCGCGGTCGATGCGCTCGAACAGCTGCTGCTTCGCGTCGCCCCAGCCGATGCCGTCGGCGAAGGCCTCGCGCATCGCCGCGGTTTCCTCGGCGCTGGCGAACGCCTGGTACAGCTGGAACAGCGCCGAGCCTTCGGTGTCCTTCGGCTCGCCGGGCGCGCGCGAGTCGGTGACGATCGACAGGATCAGTTTCTTGAGCTGTTCGCGCGGCGCGAACAGCGGGATGGTGTTGTCGTAGCTCTTCGACATCTTGCGGCCGTCGAGGCCGGGCAGGGTGGCGACGTGCTCCTCGATCGCGGCCTCCGGCAACACGAAGTGTTCGCCGTAGACATGGTTGAAGCGCTGCGCGAAGTCGCGCGCCATCTCGATGTGCTGGATCTGGTCGCGACCCACCGGCACCTTGTGCGCGTTGAACACCAGGATGTCGGCCGCCATCAGCACCGGGTACATGAAGAGGCCGGCGGTGATGCCTTGGTCTTCATGATCCTCGAGGCCTTCGGCGCGATTGCGGTCGACCGCGGCCTTGTAGGCGTGCGCGCGGTTGAGGAGGCCCTTGCCGGCGACGCAGGTCAGGAACCAGGTCAGCTCGGGGATCTCGTGGATGTCGCTCTGGCGGTAGAACCACACGCGGTCGTTGTCCGGTTCCAGCCCGCAGGCCAGCCAGCTCGCGGCGATCTCCAGCGTCGAACGCTGCACCTTCGCAGGGTCCTGCACCTTGATCAGCGCGTGCAGGTCGGCCAGGAAGTAGAAGTTCTGCGTGCCCGGCGTGCGGCTGGCGGCCACGGTCGGGCGGATCGCGCCGACGTAGTTGCCCAGGTGCGGCGTGCCGGAGGTGGTGATGCCGGTGAGGATGCGGATGGCGGACATGGCGAGCGGGGGCCGCGGAGGGACTCGGTCCGCCAGTTTACCCGCCGCTGAACGCGCCCGCCCCGACGCCCGCGCCTCGATCAACCCCGTTCCCTGCGAAGGCGCGTTCATCACGGGCGTCCATGCCGGACATGTCCCTCTCTGGAGCCTTCCCATGCTGCGCCCGACCGCCCTCCTGCTCACCGCCCTCGCCGCCGTCAGCGCCTGCACCTCGCTGTCCGCGCAGCCGCTGGTCGACGTCGATGTCGTCGACCGCGACACCGGCGACCGGCTGCCCGAGTACCGCCACCGCGGCCAGGACTGGATCCCCGGCGTTCCCGGCCACCGCTACAGCGTGCGCCTGACCAACACCACCGGCGAGCGCGTGCTGGTCGTGCTGTCGGTCGACGGCGTGAACGCCATCAGCGGCGAGACCGCCGCCGCCGGCCAGACCGGCTACGTGCTGGGCCCGTGGCAGACCACCGAGATCACCGGCTGGCGCAAGTCGTACCAGGACGTCGCCCAGTTCTACTTCACCGACCTGCCCGACAGCTACGCCGCGCGCACCGGGCGGCCCGACAACGTCGGCGTGATCGGGGTCGCCGTGTTCCGCGAGCGCGCGCAGCCGCAGCCGTACTACGAGCCCGCGCCGATCGCCCGCGAGGACCGCGAATACGGCCGGGCCCGGGACGCCGCGAAGGCCGCACCCGCTGCGGCGCCGTCGGCCTCGCGTCGCGCGTCCGAAGCCGCGGCGGATTCGGCCTATGGCAACGGCGTCGCGCAGAGCATCGGCACCGGCCACGGCGAGCGCGAATGGTCGCCGGTCGGCCGCACCGACTTCGTCCGCGCCTCGCGCACGCCGGCGCAGGTCGCCCAACTCCGCTACGACGACGTGCCGAACCTCGTGGCGATGGGCGTGATGCCGCGCTACCGCGACGACGACCGCCGTTACCGCGACCGCCCGCAGGCGTTCCCGAACGGCTTCGCCGCCGATCCCCCGGGCCACTGGTAAGCGACACCGCTTTCCTCCATCGATCGCGATGCGACGGGCCGGCCTTGCCGGCCCGTTCTCGTTGCGGGCGCGGCTCGGGACGCGCGAATGAAGTGTGCGATCATCCGGCGCGGCCGCACCGCGCCCGTCCTCTCGACGGCGCGTCGGCCGTTGTCGTTGCCGTCGATGTACAGGAGCAGGTCCGATGGATGCCAAAGACGCGCGGAGCCGCCTCACGCCCGAGCAGCTGCGCGCGCTGCGCCGCCAGGCGCAGGCGATGCCGCGCCAGCCGCGCGATGGCCGCCCCTTCCCCGCTTCGCCGCCGCAGCGGCGGCTGTGGTTCCTCGCCCAGGTCGGCGGCGATTCCGCGGTCTACAACGTGCCGGTGACCGTCGAGCTGCGCGGCGAGCTCGATCGCGACGCGCTGGCATGGGCGCTGGCGCGCGTGGTCGAACGCCACGAGAGCCTGCGCACGACCTTCGAATCCGTGGATGGCGCGGTGTGCCAGCGCCTCCACGCCGCGCTGCCGTTCCCGCTGGACGAGGACGATGTTTCAGCGCTTCCCGCGGAGGACGTGCAGGCCGCCGCCGATGCGGCGCTGGCCGCGTCGGCGACCGCGCCGTTCGATCTCGCCCGCGGCCCGCTGCTGCGCGCTCGACTCATCCGTCTCGCGCGCGACCACCACCTGCTGACGATCGTGATCCACCACATCGTCTGCGACGGCTGGTCGCTGGCGGTGCTGGCGCGCGAGCTGGAGACACTGTACTCGGCGCGCCGCCGCGGCGAAGCCGATCCGCTCCCGCCGCTGCCGGTGCAGTACGTCGACTACGCGGTGTGGCTGGAACAGCGGCTGTCGGGCGAACGCCTCGTCCGCGAGGCCGCGTACTGGCGCGACACGCTCTCCGGCGCGCCGCCGCTGCTGGAACTGCCGACCGATCGCCGCCGGCCTGCCCAACAGGACTTCACCGGCGCGCTGCTGCCGCTGGCGATCGACGCCGATCTCACCGCGCAGCTGCGTGCGCTCGGCGCGCGCCACGGCGCCACGCTGTACATGCTCCTGCTCGCCGCATGGGCGGTGGTGCTGTCGCGGCTGTCGGGACAGACCGACCTCGTCATCGGGTCGCCGGTGGCCAACCGCGGCCGGCGCGAAACGCAGGACCAGATCGGCTTCTTCGTGAACACGCTGGCGCTGCGCCTCGGCCTGGACGACGACCCGACCGTCGATGCGCTGCTGGCGCGGACCAAGGCCGTGGTGCTGGCGGCGCAGGAGCACGGCGAGCTGCCGTTCGAGCAGGTGGTCGAGCAGGTCAATCCCGCGCGCAGCCTGGCCTACACGCCGGTGTTCCAGGTCACGTTCGCGTGGCACAACGACACCGACTGGGACCTGCGTTTCGAGGGCCTGTCCGCACGGATGCTGGACCCCGCGATGTCGGCCGCCAAGTTCGACCTCAACCTCAGCATGATCGAGCAGGGCGACGCCATCGCCGGCGTGATCGAGTACGCGACCGCGCTGTTCGACGAAGCCACGATCGCGCGCCACGCCGGATACCTGCTCGCGGTGCTGCGCGGCATGGTCGCCGACGACACGCAGGCGGCGAGCCGGCTGCCGCTGCTGGGCAGCGACGAATACCGCACGCTGGTCGTCGACCGGAACGCCACCGAACGCGACTTCGGCCCGTGGCGCCCGCTGCATGCGTACGTCGAAGACGCCGCCGCCGCGCAGCCGCAGGCGCCGGCGGTGACCTGCGGCGACGACGCGCTCGACTACGCCGCGCTCAACGCCGCGGCCAACCGCATCGCGCACTGGCTGCGCGCGCAGGGCGTCGGCCGCGGCACGCGGGTCGCGATCTGCCTGCAGCGTTCGGTGGACGCGATCGCGGCCGTGCTGGGCATCATGAAATCCGGCGGCGCCTACGTGCCGATGGATCCCGCCTACCCCGAGCAGCGCATCGCCGCGATGCTGGCCGACGCGTGCCCCGCGCTGGTGCTGGTCGACGGCCCGAGCCGGGCCGTGCTCGACGCCGCCCGTGCGCAGGCCGATGCGCCGCCGCCCCCGGTGTTCGCGATCGACGCGACGCCCGCGCCGTGGGCCGATGCGCCCGCGACGAATCCCGACGCGACCGACATCGGCCTCGGCCCCGACGACACGCCGTACATCATCTACACCTCCGGTTCCACCGGCGTGCCCAAGGGCGTCATGGCGCGGCACGGTGGCGTCACCGGACTGATGCAGGCGCTGCGCGACCCGTTCGGGCTCGGGCCGGACACGCGAGTGCTGCAGTTCGCGTCGTTCGGCTTCGACGCCTTCGTGCTCGAGTGGGTGATGGCGTTCGCCGCCGGCGGTTCGCTGCACCTCGCCGAACCCGGCGAGACGCTGCTCGGCGACACGCTCGACGCGCTGGTCGCGAAGCGCGGCATCACCCATGCGCTGATCCCGCCGGTGGTGCTGGCATCGATGCCCGCCGGCGCGACGCTGGCGTCGCTGCACACGCTGACCTGCGGCGGCGAGACGGTGCCGCCCGCGCTGCTGAAGCGCTGGAACCGCGGCCGTCGCTTCATCAACGTCTACGGTCCCACCGAGACCACGGTGATCAGCACCTGCCATGTCTGCCCGCCGACGCTGCAGGACGCCGACACCGTGCCGATCGGCCGCCCGCTCGCGAACCAGCGGGGGTACGTGCTCGATCGCTGGCTGCAGCCGCTGCCCACCGGCGTGGCCGGCGAACTGTGCATCGGCGGCGTCGGCGTGGCGGCCGGCTACCTGCATCGGCCGGAACTCACCGCCGACCGCTTCGTCGACAGTCCGTTCGTGCCGGGCGACCGCCTGTACCGCAGCGGCGACCTCGCGCGCTGGACTCCCGACGGCGAAATCGACTTTCTCGGCCGCAACGACGCGCA
>JBQCJG010000250.1:0-22113 GCA_051952955.1 Lysobacteraceae bacterium
GGGGGGGGGGCCCGGCCACCCCAAACACCCCGGGCCCCCCCCGCGGGCGGGGGGCCCCCCCGCCGCGCCGCCCGCGGCCGCCCCCCCCGGGCGGGGCGGGGTGTTGCCCCCCCCCCCCCCCCCCGGCACGCCGTCCATGACGCGCCGGATCACGTAGTCGGCACATGCGCTGCGCGGAGCGCACGTGCTTCGGGGGCGGGCCGTCCACTGACGAGGTTTCCGGGCCCGCCCCCTCCGCATTCCTCAATCGTCCTGGTCGTCGTCATCGTCCTCGTTGCGCGGGGCGTCGGCCGCAACGAACTTCGAACGCAGCTCGGCTTCCAGCTTCGCCGCGAGCGCCGGGTTTTCCTTCAGGTACTGACGGGCGTTTTCCTTGCCCTGGCCGATGCGCTCGCCGCCGTAGCCGTACCAGGCGCCCGACTTGTCGACCAGCTTGGCGTCGACACCCATGTCGATGAGCTCGCCCTCGCGGCTGATGCCTTCGCCATAGAGGATTTCGGTGACGACCTGCTTGAACGGCGGGGCGAGCTTGTTCTTGACGACCTTGATCTTGGTCTGATTGCCGATGATCTCGTCGCCCTTCTTGATGCTGCCGATGCGGCGGATGTCCAGGCGCACCGAGGCGTAGAACTTCAGCGCGTTGCCGCCGGTGGTGGTTTCCGGGCTCTGGCCGGGCATCATCACGCCGATCTTCATGCGCAGCTGGTTGATGAAGATCACCAGGCAGTTGCTGCGCTTGATGTTGCCGGTGAGCTTGCGCAGCGCCTGGCTCATTAGGCGGGCCTGCAGGCCGGGCAGCTGGTCGCCCATCTCGCCCTCGATTTCCGCCTTCGGCGTGAGCGCGGCGACCGAGTCGATCACCACCACGTCGACGGCGTTGGAACGCACGAGCATGTCGGCGATTTCCAGCGCCTGCTCGCCGGTGTCGGGCTGCGACAGCAGCAGGTCGTCGACGTTGACGCCCAGCTTCTGCGCGTAGGTCGGGTCGAGCGCGTGCTCGGCGTCGATGAAGGCGGCGGTGCCGCCGGCCTTCTGGCACTCGGCGATCGCCTGCAGGGTGAGCGTGGTCTTGCCGGAGGATTCCGGCCCGTAGATCTCGACGACGCGCCCCTTGGGCAGGCCGCCGATGCCGAGCGCGATGTCCAGCATCAGGGAGCCGGTGCCGATGGCCTCGACCACCTCGACCGGGCGGTCGCCCAGACGCATGACCGACCCCTTGCCGAACTGCTTGTCGATCTGGCTCAGGGCGGCGGACAGCGCGCGCTTCTTGTTCTCGTCCATCGTGGAATCCTCGTCAGTGGATGTGTGTGAAAGGGGTGTGGAACCGGAGTGGCGTCAGGTTAGGGAGCGTCCGTCGCAAAACCTGCGACGCCTCGAAAAGGTAGGAAACGGAGGATTCAGGCGGGATCGGGAATCGGCGGTGCGCGGGGTCGGGAAAGTCCGCATCGCGCTCAGCGGTTGGGCCGCACCAGGCCGCAGTACAGGCCTTCGATCGCGAAATCCTGGTCCGGCAGCACCTCGATCGGCCGGTAGTCCGGATTGCGCGGCAGCAGGCGGATGCGGTCCTTGCCCTTCTTCAGCAGCTTCACGGTGATCTCGTCGTCGATGCGGGCCACCACGATCTGCCCGTCGCGCGCCTCGCGGGTGCGGTACACGCCGATCAGGTCGCCGTCGAAGATGCCTTCGTCGACCATCGAGTCGCCCTGCACCTTGAGCAGGTAGTTCGGCGCGGGCGAGAACAGCGCGCGGTCGAGCAGGACGTAGTCGTCGGACCGCAGGTCGGCGCCGATCGGCAGGCCGGCGGCGACGCGGCCCAGCACCGGCAGGCGCAGCGCGTGGTCGGGCAGCGCGGGTTCCGGCGGCTGGTCGAGGGCCTCGTTGGCCGGCTCGTGGACCAGACGGATGCCGCGCGCCTGTCCCGGCACCCGGCGGATCACGCCCGCCTGCTCCAGTGCCTCGAGGTGGTACTGCGCCGCGCGCACGCCCTTGAAGCCCATGGCGTGGGCGATCTCGGTCTGCGAGGGCGGCACCCCGTCGGCGGCGATGCGCTCGGCGATCAGGGCGAGGATGGCGTGCTGGGTATCGGTCAGGTCCATGGTTAGTAGTATTACTACTAACGACCCGGGTCGTCAACGCGCCGGAGCGTCCGACCCGACCGCCGGCACGACGAACGCCGTCCGGTACAGCAGCCGCGCCAACACGAATTGCAGCCACAGGCCCGACGGCAGGAGCAGCAGCGCCAGCGCATCGAAATCGAATCCATGCAGCGCGCCCAGGCCGTCGGCCAGCGCGGCGAGCCAGAACGGGACGCCTGTCCCGCCGTCGTGGCGCCACGCATCGAAGCTCGGCAGGACATAAGCGTCGAAGACTGCGATGGACAGCAGAGGTGCCGCGATCACCAGCATCCCGCCGAGGAGTAGCACGTCCAGCCCGACATGCGCACGCACCGTCGGCCAGCGGAACAGCCGCCGCAAGGCATCGCGCAAACCGGTCACGGTGCGCCGGGAAAAGAGGAATGCGAACACCAGCAGATCGCAGAGCAGCTCGACCGCGTAACCGATGATGTCGATCGCACCCGCGGGCATCCCGTCCGCTGCGGGGATCACGAAGAACATGGGCGCTTCCGCCTGCGCCATCACGGCGGGGACGAGGAGCCAGCCAACGACCACCACCACCAGCGCAGGCAGGCCCGGCCAGAACGGCCGCCACCATTGCGTCAAACGGTCACGCGCCAGCGTGTCGGGATTGAACAGGAAGAAGATCGCCGGGATGTGGATGGCCATGGAGGCCGACAGCAGGATCGGAAACCACCATGCCACGAAGAAACGCCCTGCATCGGCGAACATGGGCAGCGGCAGCAACCGCGCCAGAGACTCCGAAGACATCCCCACCACGTACACGCCAATCGTCGCCAGCATCGTGAACAGGACCGTCGCGTTCAGACTTCGCGACGAGAACGTCCAGCGCAGCGCCTGCACGGCCTGCACCTGCGGATCGAGCCAGCGGCGCAGGCGCAGCAGCAGCCACATCCCAGCGAACGCGATGGCAGTGAACGCGCAGAGCGTCGATCGGTACGACAGCGGCGAATGGAATTCGATCACCTTGCGCGGTACGGCATCGCCCAATGTGGCGAGGAACAACGGCGCAGAATCAAGGATCCACACCAGCCCCGCCGGCCACGCAACGCACCACAGCGCGAACAGCGCTGCCCACAGCAGGTCGCGCATCGCCGGATGCATGGGCAGAAGGCGGGGCATCGATCAGGACGCGCCCAGCAACTCGTCCAGCCCCTCCAGCGCCGCCGCCACCGTCTGCCGGCGCACGGCCTCGCGGTCGCCTTCGAAGTGGAACACCCTGGCGCGGGCGTAGCCGCCGCGGCGCTTCCAGCCGATCCACACGGTGCCGACGGGCTTGTCGGGCGAGCCGCCGCCGGGGCCGGCGATGCCGGTGACGGCGACCGCGACGCCGGCGCCGGAGTGCACGAGCGCGCCGGAGACCATCTCGATCGCGGTCTCGCGGCTGACCGCGCCGTGCTGTTCCAGCGTCTCGGGACGCACGCCGAGCATGGCCTGCTTGGCTTCGTAGCTGTAGGCGACCATGCCGCAGTCGAACCAGTCGGACGAGCCGCCGATGTCGGTGACGGTCTTGGCGATCCAGCCGCCGGTGCAGCTTTCGGCGGTGACGAGGCTGAGCCGGGCGGCGCGGAAACGGAGGCCGAGGGCCTCGGCGCGGACGCCGAGTTCGGAATCGGTGGGCAGGAGCATGCGGGTTCCGGCACCCGGCGGAGGGTCCGGGCATCGCCGGCATCATAGCGGCCGGTGGCGTCCCGGGGGCGTCGTCGGCCACGCGCAGCGACCCCGAAACGCCGACGGCCCGCACAGGGCGGGCCGTCGGGCGTTGCGCATGCCGCAGGCGTCAGTACTTCACGCGGAAGGTCACGCCGTAGGTGCGCGGGGTGCCGAGGAAGCCGTTCCACGAACCGGTCTGCAGCGGCGTGTCGATGACGACCTGGTAGTAGTCGACGTCGGTGACGTTCTGCGACCACAGCTCGACGCTCCAGCGATCGTTCGCCGAGCCCAGCGTGAAGCGGGCGTTGGCGAGCGTGTAGGCGTCCTGCAGCTTCTGCGGATCGAGGTCGGAGCCGGTGTTGTACTTCGACATGTACTTGGCGCCGACGTGCGCGCCGGCCTTGAGTCCACCGATGCGCCAGTCGTAGCCGACCGACGCCGTGGCCGACCACTCCGGCGCGAAGCTCGGGCGGCTGCCGGGCAGCAGCGCGAGGTCGGTGTCGGGCAGCGGATCGTCGCCGTAGCGGGTGTCGGCGTAGGTCAGGCCGCCCTGCACCATCCAGCCGCCGGTCTTCCACAGCAGTTCCGCGTCGACGCCCTTCGAGGTGACCTTCGGGATCGAACGCACCACGAAGCTCGTGCCGAGGAAGCTGTTGAGCTGGAAGTCGGAATACTCCTGGTGGAACAGCGTGGCGTTGAGCAGCAGGTTGCCGCCCAGCCACGTGGTCTTGGTGCCCAGCTCGTAGCTGTCGACGAACTCCGCGGGGAACGAGGTGTCGTCGACCGGCACGATGCCCGAGGTGCCGCTGGACAGGCCGGTGTTGGACTGCACGCGATCGAGGTTGAAGCCGCCGGCCTTGTAGCCGCGCGCGGCCGAGAAATAGCCCATCGCGTGTTCGTTGAAGCGGTAGGCGGCCTTGAACGTGCCCGACCACTCGCGCTCGCGGCGGCTCTGGTCGGTGGCGCGGCCGTCGTGGCGCACGTTGGTCCACGGCAGGCAGGAGAAGCCGACCACCGAGGGCGCCGCGGCGGAGGCCTGCGCGACGGTCAGTCCGCGCGCGACCAGCGCCGCGACCACCTGCGCCGGATTCGCCAGCATCGCGCCGCAGCCGAGGCCGCCGTTCGGGTTGCTGTAGCGCGAGGCCAGGTCCTTCTTCTCGGAGGTGTAGCGCAGGCCGAGGGTGAGGTCGAGCGCGTCGGTGGCGTGCCAGGTGTTGTTGGTGAACACGCCGATGCTCTTCGAATCCTGCACGTAGCGATCGGCGGCGGCGTGGCCGGCGAACACCGTGCCGAACGGACGCCCGGACGCCTGCGACAGGAACAGCGGCGCGGTCGGGCTGGCGGCGAGCGCGGGATTGATGCGCGAAAGCAGCGCGATCGACAGGTACGGCTCGTACGCCGAGCCGACGCGATAGGCCTCGTTGCGCTTGAGGTTCTCGTCGGCATAGAACGCGCCGACCAGCCAGTCGACCTTGTCGGTGCTGCCGGTCAGGCGGAATTCCTGGCTGAAGGTGTCGAACGCGGTGTAGTTGTCGCCCTTTTGCGCGTTGCGGTACAGCAGGTCGGCCGAACTGAAGTCGAAGTCGATGCCGTTGGTCGACTCCCAGTTGCGCTGCGCGGTGATCGAAGTGAACTTCGCGCCGCCGAACCACGGCGTCTGCCAGTCGACTTCGGCGCTGATGCCCTTGTCCTTGATGTACTGCTCGGTGCCGCGGTTGGCCCAGGCCTGGCGCGAGAACGGATCGGCCACGGGGATCACGCCCGAATCCGTCGCCAGCGCGTCGATGATCGCCGCGGTCGGGCCGCGGATCGTGGTCACGCTGGTGCAGCAGTTCTCGTCGCGGTTGGTGAAGTCGCCGGTCAGCAGGATGTCGAGCGTGTCGGTGGGCTGCAGCAGCAGCTGGCCGCGGAAGGCGTGGAAGTTCTGGTCCTGGTCTTCCCTGTCGTTGCGCGGACCGGCGCCGGTGTGCACGTCCATGTAGCCGTCGCGGGTACGCAGCGCGCCGTACAGCCGGAACGCGGCGACGTCGTTGATGGCGTCGTTGTACGACCCGGCCACGCCCAGCGCGCCGTAGTTGCCGGCGGTGAACTCGGCTTCGGCGTGCTGCTGGAACGTCGGGCGGCGGGTGACGACGTTGATCACGCCGGCGGAGGTGTTCTTGCCGAACAGCGTGCCCTGCGGGCCCTTCAGCACCTCGATGCGCTCGAGTTCGCCCAGGTCGGTGAAGCCGACGCCGCTGCGCGGACGGTATACGCCGTCGATGACCACGCCGACCGAGGATTCGAGGCCGGCGTTGTCGCCCACCGTGCCGATGCCGCGGATGCGGGCCACCGTCTGGGATTCGCTCTGCGTGCTGGTGACGGTGAGGCCGGGCACCACCGTCTGCAGTTCGCGGATGTCGTGGATGCCGTTCTGTTCGAGCATGCGCCGGGACAGCGCGGTGACCACCACCGGCACGTCCTGCAGCGCTTCCTCGCGCTTCTGCGCGGTGACCGTGATCTTGTCGAGCGTGTTCGCCTGGTCGTCTTCACCGGCGGGTTCGTCCGCCAGCGCCAGCGGTGCCTGCAGGAAGCCGACCATGGCGATCAGCAGTGCGTGGCTCAGCCGCGTGCGTTGCGGTGCATGGCGATTCATCATCGTTTCCCCTCGTCGCGATTCGTGGACCGTGTCTTGTCGTTGTCGTGGCCGCGCCGGTTCGTCGATGGGGACGGGTGCCGTCCCGCGGGGCCGTGGGGGAAACGGCGGCAGGACGACCCTTCTATGAACTGTGACGCAGCGCCGAGACGTTAACACAGGCCCGCGGCAGGACGTGAGGGGGGACGGGATGCAGACGGCCCGTGTCCCCGGGCGCCTCAGTCGCCGCCGCCCGCCGTCGCGAACCGCGCGAACCCGTCGACGAACTGGCGCACCTGCGCGAGGGTGGCGGCATCCGCCAGTTCGCCGTCGGCGTCCATCAGCGTGTGCGCCTTCGACACCATCAGCCGGCCGCCGGCCCAGTGCCGGGTCTTGAGCGTGCGCAGGACGGGCAGCCAGTGCGCCTGCGAAAGGATCGTGCCGAAGCCGCCGGGCGAGGCGCCGATCAGCGCGACCGGGCGGTCGGCGAACACCGCGTCGCCGGTGCGCGACAGCCAGTCAACCGCGTTCTTGAACACGCCCGGGATGCCGTTGTTGTACTCGGGCGTGACCAGCAGCAACCCGTCGCGTTCGACGATCTTCGCGCGCAATGCCTGGACGGCCTCGGGAATGCCCGATGCCGCTTCCACGTCGCCGTCGTACAGGGGAATGCCGTGCAGCGTCGCGACCTCGACCTCGACGCCGTCGGGCGCCTGGCGCTGCGCGGCGCGCGCCAGGGCGGTGTTGAACGAGGCGGCGCGCAGGCTGCCGGACAGGGCGAGGATTCGGGTCATCGTGGAGCTCCTGGTCGAAGGGGGAATGCCGGCGAAGGACGGCCGCCGGCGCGGTGCCGGCGGACCGTCGGGACCTCAGCCCATCCGGCCGAACTTGCCGGCGTTGAAATCGCGGATGGCCTCGGCGATCTCGGCCTGCGTGTTCATCACGAACGGCCCGTAGCCGGCCACCGGCTCGTCGATCGGCTCGCCGGCCAGCAGCAGCACCTTGGCGTCGGCGTTCGCCTCGACGACGACGCCCTCGCCTTCGGTCGACAGCGTGACCATCTGCGCCTGGCGCAGCACCGCCTCGCCGTTGACCTGCACGGTGCCTTCCAGCACCACGAGCAGCGTGGTCCAGCCTTCGGGCTGCGGCAGCGCGACGGTCGCGCCGGCGGCCAGCCGCACGTCCCAGACGTTCATCGGGGTGAAGGTGCGGGCCGGCCCCTGTGCGCCGTCGAAGTCGCCGGCGATGACCCGCACGCGGCCGGCGCCGTCGGCCAGCGGCACGTCGGGGATCGCCGTGCCGAGCACCGCCTGGTAGCCCGGCGCGGCCATCTTGTCCTTCGCCGGCAGGTTCACCCACAGCTGGACCATCTCGAACGGGCCGCCGGTGCGGCTGTAGGCCTCGGAGTGGAACTCCTCGTGGAGGATGCCGCTGCCGGCGGTCATCCACTGCACGTCGCCGGGGCCGATCACCCCGCCCTGCCCGGTCGAATCGCGGTGCTCGACCTCGCCGGCGTAGACGATCGTGACCGTCTCGAAGCCGCGATGCGGATGCTGGCCGACGCCGCGGCGGCCGCCGGGATTGGGCGAGAACGCCGTGGGCGCAGCGTAGTCCAGCATCAGGAACGGGCTGCGCTGGGCCACGCCCGGGCCGCTGTAGCCGAACATGCCGTGGACCGGGAAGCCGTCGCCCACCCAATGGCGGCCGGGGGCCTGGCCGATCCCGAGGATCTTCTTGTCGCGGACGAGGGTGGTGGTGCTCATGGGTCGCTCCGGTGTCGGGGAAGCGGAAGTGCCTCCCAGGCGCTCATCTTCTTTTTCGAACGATGCAGGCGGTAGCCGCCGATTCGTGGAATGATCGTCCCATGGAATGAACGCTGGCGAATCGCGCCGGCGACCGGACGCGGGTGCGGACATGCAGGACCTCAACGACCTCTTCTATTTCGTGCAGGTGGTGGACCACGGCGGGTTCGCCCCGGCCGGTCGGGCGCTGGGCATGCCCAAGTCGAACCTGAGCCGGCGGATCGCGCTGCTGGAGGAACGCCTCGGCGTGCGCCTGATCCAGCGTTCCACCCGCAAGTTCGTCGTCACCGACCTCGGCCGCACCTACTACGGCCACGCCCGCGCGGCGCTGGTCGAGGCCGCCGCCGCCGAGGAAGCGATCCAGCGCACCCGCGCCGAGCCGCGCGGGATCGTGCGCATGAGCTGTCCGACCACGCTGCTCGACATCCGCGTCGGGCCGATGCTCGCCGACTTTCTGCGCCAGCACCCGCAGGTCGAGCTGCACCTCGACGCCACCAACCGCCGGGTCGACGTGCTCGGCGAAGGCCTGGACCTGGCCCTGCGGGTGCGGCCGCCGCCGCTGGCCGATTCCGACCTCGCCATGCGCACGCTGGCGACCCGCAAGCAGTGCCTGGTCGCCAGCCCGGCGCTGCTGGCCCGGCTGGGCCGCCCCGACGCGCCGGCCGCGCTGATGGGCTGGCCCAGCATGGACCTCGGCCTGCCGCAGAACCAGCACGTCTGGGACCTGCACGGCCCCGACGGCGCGCACGTCGCGATCCACCACCAGCCGCGGTTCGTCACCCGCGGCATGCTCGCTCTGCGCGACGCCGCAGTGGCCGGCGTCGGCGTGGTGCAGCTGCCGATGATGGTGACCCGCGACCTCGTCGCCGAAGGCCGGCTGCAGCACGTGCTGGACGGCTGGGCGCCGCGCGAGGAGATCGTGCACGCGGTGTTCCCGTCGCGCCGCGGCCAGCTGCCGTCGGTGCGCGCGCTGATCGACTTCCTCGCCGAACGCTTCGCGCAGATGCAGGACGAGTGAGGCCGCGGCGACGACGCGTCGCGCCCGCGTCAGGCGATCGTGGCGTCGGCGTCGATCGCGGCCCGCAGCCAGTCGCGCACGCGCGCGAGATGTTCGGTTTCGGACGCCAGCGCGTCGGCGAAGCGGGTCGTCCACTCCGGATGCTCCAGTTCCTCGGCGAGCGAGATCAGCAGTTCCCACGACGCCACGTCGATGAGTTCGGCCGCGAGCAGCGTCTGCAGCGCCTGCGACAGCGTGGCGCGCGGCTCGTTCATGGCCTGCACCAGGCCCATGCCCTGCACGCCCGCGAGGTCCGCGCACGGCGTCTGCACGGTGGGATCGCCGCCCAGCGCCTCGATCGCCTCGCCGAGCATGCGCGCGTGCGACGCCTCGTCGTCGCGGATCGCCTGCACCGCCGCCACGGTCATGTCGCCGGGCAGGCGCGCCGCAACGGCGATCTTCAGCAGCATGGCGTCGTACAGCCGGGCGCCGGTGCGCTCGAACGCGGCGCGCTCCCCGAGCTTGTCGAGCAGGACGTGCAGCCGCTGCCCGGACAGCGTCCCGGCGATGGCGCCGACCACGCCCTTCAGGCTGGTCGGCGGCGGCATCGAGCCCACGGTCGCGTCGTCCCGCGCGTAGGACGCGCGGATGTCGGCGGCGCCGATGTCCGGCCGCGGCGCGCCTTCCTGCAGCGCCAGGCCTTCGACGAGATCGTCGGCGTCCAGCGGCGACGCCTGCAGGCCCGTGCGGTTGCTGCCCAGTCGGATCCTCTTGTCCATGCCTCTTCTCCGGTTGCGATGTGGTCGGTGGCGTCTCTTTCGGTGCGGCGGTCAGGCGTCGACCTCGACCGGCGGCTGCAGTTCGGTGCCGGGGTTGTAGCGGTAGCCCTCGGCGACGGCTTCGCTCGGCGATCCTTCCCCGTTGAGCTGCGCGCGGTAGGCCAGCGTCTGCTCGCCTTCCTGCCCGTCGGCGACGTACTCCTCGCCGCGCGCGCGCAGGTCGACCTCCGCGGCGAGCGTCTCGCGCACGAAGTCGCGCTGGCTCGCGAACGGGATCGGATCCGGCAGCCGGTTCCCGATCAGTTCCATCGGATCGCGGCGCTCGTGCTCCTTGAACAGCGCCATCACGTACTGCAGGTGGCCCAGTTCGTAGTCGAGGAAACGCTCCCACAGCGCCTTGATCCGCGGATTCGTTTCCTGCTGCACGCAGCCGTGGTAGTGGTAGACCTCGCACAGTTCGTGCAGGAGCCACTGTTCCAGCCACGTCTGGTCGGGATCGATGATCGACTCGTACTGGGTGACGTGCTGCTCCTCGATCGAGGCGATCTCGGCGTAGAGCTGGCGCGCCAGCGGATCGCTGAACAGCGGGCCGATGTTCATGTAGTAGTTGTGGGTCTGCTGCTCGCTGGCCATGATCGTCAGCGCGTGCAGCTTCGACAGCGGCGCGGCGGTGGCGCGGTCGAACGGCGTGCGCAGGTCGTCCTCGGGCGCGCGATGCTCGATCCGCGTGGGCCGCCCGGGCAGGATGTCGCTGTAGCACTGCAGGAGGTTGTTCGCGTCCTTCCCTTCGAGCCGGTCGAGCAGCGCCGAATAGCGATAGAGATGGTCGAAGTCCTCGAGCAGGCCGAAGCGGTAGGTCTGCGCCAGGTAGGGATCGGGCTCGCGCTGCGCGACCGCGGCGGTCACTTCGATCGCCACCTGCTCGTAGGCGATGGTGGTTTCCAGCGGCGAATGGTCGGCGCCGATCAGCCAGTTGATCATGGTCGCCTGGTGGTGCTCCACGCGCCGGATCCGCGCCAGCGGCAGACGCAGCGCGCGGTCCATGCGCGCCGCGGCGTGCTGGAAACGCAGCGCTTCCAGCTCCAGGCCGTTGAGCAGGATGATGCGCACGCGCGTGAACGCATCGTCGTCGAGCTTGCTGATGGGCGTCTGCACGAGATCGCGCCAGGTGAAGCGCTGTCGGTCGATCGGACATCCTTTGATGTCGGCCAGGTCCAGGGGCATGCTTCGTCTCCGGTCGGTGTCGAGTGTCGGAGGAAGGACGCACGATGCATGCCATCCGTGCACGGGCGATGCAGGCGCTCGCGCGGGACGCGCGGCACGCAACTCCTGCCGCGCACAGCACTTCTTGCACGCTTCCGCATCGCGTGGCGGCCTCGACCGACGAGGCGCTGCGCGGAAAACCTAGGCCGTGCCGCGGCGCGCGGCGTTGGCACGCCGCTTGCAACGTCTCCCGGTGCGGATTTCCCGCATCCCCCATCGGAGCTTTCGACATGGCCAACACCCAGAACAACCAGAACGACCAGAGCAAGCAGAACGAACAGAACCAGAAGAACCAGCAGAACGAGCAGAACCAGAAGAACGAACAGAACCAGAAGAACGAGCGGAACGACAACCAGCGCGAACAGCGTCGCTGAGTCTCCGCTGCGCACGATCGACGCCCGGGGTGACCCGGGCGTTTCTTGCTGGAGAGCGTTTCTTCCTGGAGAGCCCGGTGTCGTCGTTCCGCGTCGAAGACCTGTTCCTGCACGGCAGCCTCGAGGCCCTCGCGGCGTCGATCCGCCACTCGCGCGTCGTCTGGGTGTGCTCGCGTCCCGATGAAGACAGCAACACGTATCGTGCGGTGCTGTGGCTGCTCGACCTCGGCACGCGCCATCCGCCGGAAGCGCTGACCTCGCCCGACCTGCACGCGACGGCACCGGCGCTGTCCCCGGACGGCACGCGCGTGGCGTTCCTCGGTCGTCGCGACGACGACCGGTCGCAGCAACTCCACGTCATCGATGCCGCCGGTGGCGAAGCGCGCCGCATCACGCACATCGACCGCGAATCGCTGACCGGCATCGAGGACTGGTCGCCCGACGGAAAGCGCCTGCTGGTCGGCGTGTCGGTGCCGTTCGCCGAGGACGACCGCGACGATCCCGACCAACCGGACGACGAACGACCGATCGTCGCCCGCATCGAACCCTACAAGCTGGACGGTACCGGACCGCTCGTGGGCAAGCGCAGGCACCTGCGCGCGGTGGACGTCGAGACCGGCCAGATCGCCAAGGTCACGCACGGCGACCACGACGTCTCCACCGGACGCTGGTCGCCCGACGGCCGGCGGCTGGCCTTCGTGCGCACCCGCGAAGGCAGGCAGCGCCATCTGCGGGATCTGTGGATCGCCGACGCCGACGGCAGCGGCGCGCGCTGCATCACCCGCGACTTCGCCATGCCGGGAACGCCGCGATGGTCGCCGGATGGGCGCCGGATCGCCTTCGGCGGCAGCAGGACGCCAGGCGACTCGATCAGCCGGCTCTGGTTGCTCGATGTCGACGACGGCACGCCGCGACCGGCGACCGGCGACGACCTGCACTTGGAAGGCGACGAGATCGTCTGGCATCCCGCCGGCGACCGCATCGCCGTCGTCGCATCGGTGCGCGGCATGCAGGAGATCGCCGTGGTCCACGTCGACGACGGCCGCTTGCGGCCTTTCGCGCGCCGCCTGCGCCAGGTGCAGGCGCTCGCCGCCAGCCGCGACGGCCTGGTGTACGCGTCGACGACGATGCGCTGGCCGGTCGAGCTGCGCGCCTGTTCGTGGGACGACGACGCCGGGCGCCGGCTCACTTCGGTCAACCGCGCGTGGGCTTCGCGCCGCGATCGTCCCCGCGTGAGCGTGCGCCGCTTCGCCGTGCCGGACGGCGATGGCGGCACCGAGCGGATCGACGCCTGGATCCTGCGGCCCGCGGACGGCGGCGAAGGGCCGTTCCCGGTGCTCATGGACATGCACGGCGGCCCGCAGACCGCGGTCATGGTCGACTTCCCGAACCATGTCTACTGGTACGCGCTGTGCGCGAAGGGCTGGATGGTCGTCGCGCCGAATACGGTCGGGTCCTCGGGCTACGGCACGGACTTCGCACGGCGGCTGCGCGGCCGCTGGGGCGAACTCGACCTGCCGCAGTACCTGGCCATCCTCGACACCCTCCGCCGCGAAGGGCTGGCCGACCATCGCGTGGCCTGCGCGGGCAAGTCCTACGGCGGTTTCCTCAGCGCGTGGGCGGTCGGCCACAGCGCCGCGTTCCGCGCCGCGGTGATCAGCGCGCCGGTGGCGAACGTGGAATCGCACGCGGGCACGTCCGACACCGGCTACTACGTCAGCCCGTACGCGATGGACGCCGAAATCGACGAAGACCGCGCGCGCTACCGGCGGCTGTCGCCGGTCGCGCATTGCGCCGGGACGTCCTGCGCGACGCTGCTGCTGCAGGGGCAGGACGACCAGCGCTGCCCGGTCGGGCAATCCGAGGAACTGTTCGCGACCCTGGTCCGCCATGCGCAGGGGCCGTGCACGATGGTGGTCTACCCGAAGGGCAGCCACGGCATGGCCGCCACCGGCAACCCCCGGCACCGGGTCGACTACCACCAGCGCATCGTTGACTGGCTCACGGCGCACGTCGCGAACGCCGAACCCTGAGGCTCCGCCGCGCGGCGGAGGCGCCTCCGTCGCCGCCGCGGGCGATGCGCACCGATCGCCGATGCAGACCGCACCCGTCCGGACCGCCGCGCCCGACGACGTCCATCGGCGTCCATCGCCCCCACTGGCACGCCGGCGTCCCGGACGATGCGGCGTCCGCCGCCGCGGGTCCGCGTGCGGCGCATTGGCTACACTGTCGCCCGCGCGCCGGGGCTGGCCTTTCCCGAACGCTCCCCCCGGACTTTCGCGAAGACCCCAGACCCCGCTGCACATGACCGACACGATCGAGCCCTCGGGCAGGACCAAGGGCGGTGCCGAACACACGCCCCTGATGAAGCAGTTCTTCGCCGCCAAGGCGGAGCATCCGGACGTGCTGCTGTTCTTCCGGATGGGCGACTTCTACGAGCTGTTCTACGACGACGCGCGCAAGGCCGCACGGCTGCTGGACATCACCCTGACCCAGCGCGGCGCCTCCGCGGGCCAGCCGATCCCGATGGCGGGCGTGCCGGTGCATGCGTACGAAGGCTATCTCGCGCGGCTGGTCGCGCTGGGCGAATCGGTCGCGATCTGCGAGCAGATCGGCGATCCCGCGCTGGCGAAGGGCCTGGTCGAACGCAAGGTCGTGCGCATCGTCACGCCGGGCACCGTCACCGACGAAGCACTGCTGCAGGATCGCCGCGACACACTGCTGATGGCGGTGGCGCGCAACAAGGGCGGATACGGCCTGGCCTGGGCCGACCTCGCCGGCGGCCGCTTCCTGGTCAACGAGATCGCGAACGAGGACCAGCTGGACGCCGAACTGGCGCGGCTCGATCCGGCCGAGCTGCTGGTGCCCGACGAAGACGGCTGGCCGGCCTTCGTCGTCGACCGCGGCGGCCTGCGCCGTCGCGCGCCGTGGCTGTTCGATCCCGACAGCGGCCGTCGCCAGCTGCTGCGCTTCTTCGCGCCGGCCTCCGGTTCGGGGCAGGCGCTGCACGACCTGTCCGGCTTCGGCATCGAGGACAAGCCGCTCGCCATCGCCGCCGCCGGCGCGCTGCTGGGCTACGTCGAGGAGACGCAGAAACAGCGGCTGCCGCACCTCACCTCGATCCGGGTCGAGACCAGCGACGGCGCGATCGCGATGAACGCCGCGACCCGCCGCCACCTCGAACTCGACACCCGCGTCGACGGCGACACGCGGCACACGTTGCTCGGCGTGCTCGACACCACGATCACGCCGATGGGCGGCCGGCTGCTGCGGCGCTGGCTGCACCGCCCGCTGCGCGACCGCCGCATCGTCGGCGAACGCCACGACGCGGTCGAGCGGCTGATCGGGACGCGGGCGGATGCGGACGTGCGCGAGGCCTTCCGCGGCCTCGGCGACGTCGAACGCATCCTCTCGCGCGTGGCCCTGCGCAGCGCGCGCCCGCGCGACCTGTCGACGCTGCGCGACGCGCTGTCGCTGCTGCCGGAGGTGCGCAACGCACTGGACGGCATCGATTCGCCGCGGCTGCTGGCGCTGGGCGCCGAGCTGGGCGAACACGACGCGCAGGCGGCGTGGCTGCAGCGCGCCATCGTGCCGCAGCCGCCGCTGCTGGCGCGCGACGGCGGCGTGATCGCGGAAGGCTACGACGCCGAGCTCGACGAGCTGCGCCAGCTCAGCACGAACGCCGACCGGTTCCTGATCGACCTCGAGGCCCGCGAGCGCGAAAGCAGCGGCATCGCGACGCTGAAGGTCGGCTACAACCGCGTGCACGGCTACTACATCGAGATCAGCAAGGGCCAGGCCGAGCGCGCGCCGGTGCACTACACCCGCCGGCAGACGCTGACCGGCGCCGAGCGCTACATCACCGAGGAACTGAAGGCGTTCGAGGACAAGGTGCTGTCGGCGCGCGAGCGCGCGCTGTCGCGCGAGAAGATCCTGTACGAACTACTCCTCGACGAACTCAACGTCCACCTCGAACCGCTGAAGCGCTGCGCCGCGGCGCTGAGCGAACTCGACGTGCTGGCCTGCTTCGCCGACCGCGCACGCGAGCTCGACTGGTCGCGGCCGCGACTGGTCGAGGACGCGGTGCTGCGCATCGAACGCGGGCGCCACCCCGTCGTCGAAGCGGTGCGCGACGATCCGTTCGAGCCCAACGACCTCGACCTGCACGCCGACCGCCGCATGCTGGTGATCACCGGCCCGAACATGGGCGGCAAGTCGACCTACATGCGCCAGAACGCGCTGATCGTGCTGCTCGCGCACATCGGCAGCTTCGTGCCGGCGACGAACGCGACGCTCGGCCCGATCGACCGCATCCTCACCCGCATCGGCGCGGGCGACGACCTCGCCCGCGGGCAGTCGACCTTCATGGTCGAGATGAGCGAGACCAGCTACATCCTGCACCACGCCACGCCGCAGTCGCTGGTGCTGATGGACGAGATCGGCCGCGGCACCTCGACCTACGACGGCCTCGCCCTCGCCGAGGCCTGCGCGAAGCATCTCGCGAACGCGAACCGCTGCTGGACGCTGTTCGCGACCCACTATTTCGAACTGACCGCGCTGGCGCAGCCCGGCAGCGGCATCGCCAACGTGCATCTCGACGCCGTCGAGCACCACGACCGGCAGGGCGGCGACACGCTGGTGTTCATGCATGCGGTGAAGGACGGTCCCGCCGACCGCAGCTTCGGCCTGCAGGTGGCCGCGCTGGCCGGCCTGCCGAAGGCGGTGGTGCGCGAAGCGCGCGGCCGTCTCGCCGAACTCGAACAGCGCCGCGACACGCCGGCGCCGGTGATGACGCCGCAGGCGCTGGACGCGCCACAGCAGTTCGGCCTGTTCATGCCGTCGTCGGCCGCGCTCGATGCGCTCGCCGCGATCGATCCGGATGAATTGACGCCGAAGCAGGCGCTGGAAGCGCTGTACCGGCTGAAGGCGCTGGAGTAGCCGGCATGCGCGCGTCGCCATGGATGAGCTCGCGATGACGCGGGGACTGTGGCCGCTCGGTCGCTGGCGCGGCGTGCCGGTGTGGCTGCACTGGTCGGTGTGTCTGGCGCTGGCGTGGTTCGGCTATCGCCATCGCCAATGGCTGCCGGCACTGCTGAGCTTCGCCGGCTTCCTCGGCCTGCTCGCGGTCCACGAGCTCGGCCATGCCGTCGCCGCGCAGTCGCGGCGCGTGCGCGTGCACGAGATCCGCCTCTACCTGCTGCACGGGCTGTGCCGCCACGCGGCGCCCGCACGCGAACGCGACGCCATCGTCATCGCCTGGGGCGGCGTGCTGGCGCAGGCGGCGGTGCTGCTGGTCGCGCTGCCGCTGTCGGCGGGGATCGGCGCGCTGTCGCCCATGCTGTCGATCCAGCTCGCGCCGCTTTTCGCGGTGCTGGTCTGGACGAACCTGTGGATGATCGCCTTCAACCTGCTGCCGATCGCGCCGCTGGACGGCCATCGCGCCTGGCGGGTGCTGCGCCCGCTGCCGGGTGCGCTCGCGCTGCCTGGGCGCCGCGTCGTGGACGGTGCTATGCGCGGGTGGCGGATCGCACGACGCCGCCGCGCGATGAAGCGCGACGCGGAGCACAAGGTCGTCGACCTGATGGAACGCATCAGGAACAAGCGGTAATCCGGCGCAGCATCGGCGACGACCTCCGCCTACACTGGGGGTCGCTGCGCTCGCCACGGAGTCCACACGTGACCCTCGCCCTGTTCATCGCCGGCCTGCTGTTCGGCGTCGTGCTGACGCTCTGGCTGCGCCGCCCGCCGGGCGATGCGCCGGCATCGCGCATCGTCGACGACACCGCGACCGCGGCGGGCGACGCGCCCGCGCTCGCACCGCCGGCAGACGACGCTCCGGAAACGGGAGCACCCGCGGACACCGCGCCTCCGGGTGCCGACATGCCCGCGGCGGAGCCTGCACCGGCCGAAGCCGCACCGATCGAAGACCCGCTCGACCGCCTGCATCGCCTGCGCCGCGAGATCGAGGCCGAGGACGAGCGCATCCAGCGGCCCGAGGACATCGCCGGCTTCGCCCAGTTCCGCGAGGGCGTCGCGCTGCTGTCGTCGCCGGTCCTCTCGCCGCGCGAAGTGCTGGAACTGCTGGAAGGCGACGGCTACGTGCTCGCCAGCATGGTGTACGCCGCGCTGCCCGCGCGCCCCGACATCGCCGCCGCCGATGCGTTCGCCGCCAGCGCCGGCGTCGGCCGCTATCCGGCGTGGTACATGCTCGACTACCTGCGCAGCCGCGACGATGCCGCCGCCCTGCCCGCGTTCCTGCGCCACGTGCGCAAGTGGTGGTGGGACGCGCCGCCGCTGCGCAAGCGCATGCGCGAGACGCTGGAATGGGCCGGGACGCATGCGCCCGGCACCGCAGCGATGGCGGTCGACACGCTGGACGACCATGAACTGCAGCAACTGGCCGAAGGCCTGAAGGTGCTGCAGGCGCCGGTGCTGGCGCCGTACCTCGCGCAGGTCGAAGCCGAGGCCGCGCGCCGCAACGAACGCCGCACGCTGGGCGGCATCGGCCGGATCTGGACGCCCGCGCCGGCCGACGACGGCTTCGGCATCGTCGACCATCCCGTGCTGGAGCGGCAGCTCGACCGGCTGCACGACCTGCTGCTGGCGACGCCGCCGGTCTCGGTGCTGGTCGCCGGCGAAAGCGGCAGCGGCAAGACCGTGCTGGTCGACCGGTTGTTCGCGCGGCTGCGCGACGACGGCTGGCTGCTGTTCGAGGCCTCCGCCGCCGAGGTGCTGGCCGGGCAGAAATACATCGGCGAACTCGAGGAGCGCATGCGCGACCTGCTCGTCGCGCTCGACCGCCCGAAGGCGCTGTGGCGCGTGCAGGACTTCCACGACCTGCTGCACAAGGGCGCGCACAGCCAGGACCCGCGCGGCCTGCTCGACCTGCTGCTGCCGGCGCTGGAGCGCGGCCGCCTGCGCATGATCGGCGAACTGTCGCCGGCACAGCTCGCGCAACTGCTGCTCGTGCGTCCGGCGCTGCGCCACCTCGCGAAGACGGTGACGCTGGCCGCGCCGTCGAACGACGAGATGCGCGACCTGCTCGCGCGCTGGCGCACCGCGCGCGAGACCGCATTGGGCGCGACCGTCGCGGACGCGCGCACGCTCGACGAGGCGCAGCGCATGGCCGCGCAGTTCTTCCCCGACCAGCACGAGCCCGGCCGCAGCCTGCGCCTGCTGGAGGACGGCCTGCGCACCGCCGTCGGCACGGAGCCGCGCGCGCTGCCGCTGACGCCGGATGCGCTGCTGCAGGGCATCGCGCGCCGCAGCGGCCTGCCGCTGGAAGTCATCGACGATCGCCAGAGCCTCGACCTCGACACGCTGCGCGCGTTCTTCCGCAGGCGCGTGCTCGGCCAGGACGAAGCCGTCGACTGCCTGGTCGATCGCATCGCGATGCTGAAGGCGGGGCTGGTCGATCCGGGCCGGCCGATCGGCGTGTTCCTGTTCGCCGGACCCACCGGCACCGGCAAGACCGAACTGGCCAAGGCGCTGGGCGAGCTGCTGTTCGGCAGCGCCGAGCGCCTGCTGCGCCTGGACATGAGCGAATACCAGTCCGAAGACAGCGCCTGGCGGCTCACCGAGGTCTCGCGCGACGGCAGCACGCGGTCGCTGGTCGAACGCATCCGCGAGCAGCCGTTCTCGGTGGTGCTGCTGGACGAATTCGAGAAGGCGCATCCGAAGGTGTGGGACCTGTTCCTGCAGGTGTTCGACGACGGTCGCCTCGGCGACCGCAGCGGCAACGTCGCCGACTTCCGCCACAGCATCGTGATCCTCACCAGCAACGTCGGCTCGACGCTGTCGCGCGGCGCCGGCCCGGGCTTCACCGCGGTCGCCGGCGGCTGGTCCCGCGGCGTGGTCGAGAAGGCGCTGTTCGAGACCTTCCGCCGCGAATTCCTCAACCGGCTCGACCGCATCGTGCTGTTCCAGCCGCTCGACCGCACCCTGATGCGGGAAATCCTGCACAAGGAACTGCAGCGCGCGATGACCCGTCGCGGCCTGCGCAACCGGGACTGGGCGGTGGAATGGGAGCCTTCGGCGATCGAATTCCTGCTCGACCGCGGCTTCACGCCCGATCTCGGCGCGCGCCCGCTGCGCCGCGCGATCGAGCAGCACCTGCTCGCGCCGCTGGCGCGCAGCATCGTCGAGCACCGCACGCCGAAGGGCGACCAGTTCCTGTTCGTGCGCAGTGCCGGCGACCGGCTCGAAGTCGAATTCGTCGATCCGAACGCGGCGATCCCGCCGTCGTCGGCGCCGGCGGCGGCGATCACCACCGAGGCCGGCGGCGATCCCCGCGCGCTGGTCTACGCGCCCGAAGCCTCGCCGGCGGCGATCGCCACGCTGCACGCGGCCTTCGCGCGGATCGACGCCGCGCTGGCCGACGAGGCCTGGGCCACCGCGCGCGACGACGACTACGCGACGATGCAGGCGCCGGACTTCTGGAGCGTGCCGCAACGCTTCGTCGTGCTCGACCGGATCGAACGCCGGCACCGCATCGAGGACGCCTTCGACACCGCGCAGCGGCTCGATGCGCGCCTGGCCCGCGACGGCGCCGATGCCGGCTTCATCGGCCACCATGCGCAACTGCTGTGGCTGATGCAGCTCGCGGTCGACGCCATGGCGGCGCAGCGGCCGCAGGACGCGCTGCTGTGGCTGGCCGCCGGCGAGGCCGACCTCAAGCGCGATCCCGCGCGCGCGCGTCGCTGGTGGCAGCAACTGTTCGGGATGTACATGGCTTGGGGCGAGCGCCGCAACATGCGCGTCGACGTGCTGGCGCAGGACACGCAGCGCGGCCGCGTGCAGCTGGCGGTGAGCGGCTTCGGCGCGCTGGCGCTGCTCGAAGCCGAACACGGACTGCACGTCGTCGAGGAGGACGGCGACGACGGCGTGCAGCGCGTCGTCTGCGCGGTGCGCGTCGCCGCGGACCTGCCGGGCCGCACGCGCCCCGCGCAGCCGCCCGCGGACGAGGAACTGCGCATCTGCCGCCGCTACCGCGCCGCGCCCTCGCCGCTGGTGCGCGACGCCGTGCGCGGCTGGCGCACCGGCCGCATCGACCGCGTGCTGGCCGGCGACTTCGACACCATCACGGACGAGTGAAACGACGGCCGGGCGACCGCGCCGGGCCGCGCGTCAGCGCGCGCGCCGGTAGTGCATGGCGACCGCACCGTTGCGCATCGGGGTCGCCGAGAGCAGGTCGAGTCGTCGCGTGCCGGGCAACCCGTCTGCGTACAGGGCCGGGCCGTGGCCGGCGCTCATCGGGTGGACGAGGAACCGGTAGTCGTCGATCAGGCCGAGGCGATCCAGCGCCGCCGCGAGCCGGCCGCTGCCGAGCAGCACGCCGCCCGGCGTCGCGTCCTTGAGCGCCTGCACGCCGGCGCGCAGATCGCCGGCGATGAGGTGGCTGCCGGACCAGGGGAAGTGCGTCCGGGTCGTGGACACCACGTACTTCGGCTTCGCTTCCAGCTTCACCGCCCACTCGCGCATCGCCGGCGCCGCCGCCACATCGCCGCGGGCGACCGCCGGCCAGTGGCTTTCCATCATTTCGTAGGTGACGCGGCCCCACAGCATCGCGCCGCTCTCGTCCATCAGGCGGATGAAGAACGCGTGCGTCTCGTCGTCGACGATGCCCTCGCGGTGGTCGACGCAACCGTCGAGGGTGAGGTTGATGGCGAAGGTCAAGCGTCCCATGGTGTCCTCCGTCGGGAATCCGCGGCGGGACGCCCATCGTCTTGTCTCGAAAACCGGGTCAGGTTCGCGCCGTGTCGACTTCGCTCTCGTTCGGCGAACGAATCCGCGCCCGTGGATGACCCGGACGCTGCCACACGCGTCTGCGTCAGGCCATCGTGACACGGCAGGAACGGGACGACGCGCAGGCGCGGTCCCGCAGCGGATGCGTGAGCCGCACGTCCGCTGCCCCGAAAAAGGCGCGGAACGCCGACATCGATCGCGGGGGCAGCGCTACAGTGAACATCCCTCCCGCGGCAGGGCCGCCGAACCAGGAGTCACGCAATGACCGCTCTCACCAACGACCTCCTCTCGCAGCTCCAGGGCGCGCCGCTGCAGCAAATCGCCCGGCAACTCGGCGTCGACGACGGCCAGGCCGCGGGCGCGGTGGGTGCCGCCCTCCCCGTGCTGATGGGCGCGCTGGGCAGGAACGCCAGCCAGCCGCAGGGCGCGGAGGCGCTGTTCGGCGCGCTGCAGCGCGACCACGCCGGCGCGCCGGACCTCGGCGGCCTGCTGGGCATGGTGCTCGGCGGGGCGCAGTCGCGGCAGACCGACGGTGCCGGCATGCTCGGCCACATCTTCGGCGGCCAGCAGGCGACGGCCGAACAGCACCTCGGCACCGCCACCGGCCTCGGCAGCGACCGCGCCGGGCAGCTGATGAAGATCCTCGCGCCGATCGTGCTGGCCTACCTCGCCAAACGCATGTTCGCCGGCGGCCAGGACGGCGGCGGCGCGCCCGCGGCGGCCGCGGGCCTCGGCGGCGGCGCCACGGCGCA
>JBQCJG010000251.1:0-3720 GCA_051952955.1 Lysobacteraceae bacterium
TTCACCCGCATGCTGGACAACGTGGTCGAGGTCAACGGCCTGCCGCTGCAGCAGCAGCGTGACGAGATCATGCGCAAGCGCCGCCACGGCATGGGCTTCCTGGGCCTGGGCAGCACCATCACCATGCTCGGCATGAAGTACGGCAGCGCGAAGTCGCTGGAGTTCACCGAGCAGATCGCCCGCGACATGGCCGTGGCCGGCTGGGAAGTCGCGCTGCAGCTGGCCCACGAGAAAGGCCCGGCGCCGATCATGGAAGAGCGCTTCGCGGTTACCGCCGAAATGCTGCGCAAGCGCCCGGAAATGGCGCGCGACGGCTGGAAGGTCGGCCAGGAGATCCCCGGCAAGGTGCTGCACGCGAAGTACAGCCGCTACATGCAGCGTGTGGCCTCGGTCGCGCCCGAACTGGTCGACCAGCTGGCCGAGACCGGCGCCCGCTTCACCCACCACAGCTCGATCGCGCCCACCGGCACCATCTCGCTGTCGCTGGCCAACAACGCCTCCAACGGCATCGAGCCCTCGTTCGCGCACCACTACAGCCGCAACGTGATCCGCGAAGGCAAGAAGACCAAGGAAAAGGTCGACGTCTACAGCTTCGAGCTGCTGGCCTACCGCGAACTGGTCAACCCGAAGGCGATGCCCTTCAGCGACGACCCGGCCGCGAAGCTGCCCGACTACTTCATCTCGGCCGACGACATCTCGCCGAAGGAGCACGTCGACGTGCAGGCCGCCGCGCAGAAGTGGGTCGACAGCTCCATCTCCAAGACCGCGAACGTCCCGACCGACTATCCGTACGAGGACTTCAAGGACATCTACCGCTACGCCTACCAGCAGGGCCTCAAGGGCTGCACCACCTTCCGCTTCAACCCCGCCGCGTTCCAGGGCGTGCTGGTGAAGGAAGCCGACCTCGAGAACACGCTGTACCGCTTCGAGCTGGAAGACGGCAGCCTGATCGAGGTGAAGGGCAACGAGGAGATCGAATACGACGGCGAGATGCACACCGCCGCCAACCTCTTCGACGCGCTGAAGGAAGGCTACTACGGCAAGTTCTGACGGACTTGCCGCAAGGCAGGCGCACGGCGGGTTCCGATCGGAACTCGCCGCAAGGCGGAGGGCTGACGGCAAGTTTCGATGCCGCCGTCTTTCTCCCTCCCCCGCCTGCGGGTGAGGGTCGGGGAGGGGGCGAATCGCCCCGCGTTCCGCCCGTCGCCAGCCCGCCCGCACGCCTGCGCCACCCTGCACGGATCGCGCTACATTGCATCCACGGGCGGCCCGCCCGTAGTCCCCTGACGAGGAACCACCATGAGCAATGGCAATGTGATCACGGGCGCCATTTCCGACGCCGCCGAAGCGGTCGCGGACAAGGCGAAGGAAGTGGGTGAAGCGGTCGCGAACACGCCCGCCGGCCAGGCCGTCACCGAGGCCGTCGGCAAGGCGAAGAAGCGCGTCGCCAAGGCCCGCAAGCGCGCCGGCGAACTGGTCGACGACGCCAGGGCGAAGGCCGCCGACGCCGTGAAGACGGTCCGGGCCAGGGTCGCCGGCAAGAAGACTGCGAAGAAGGCCGCCGCCAGGCGCGCGCCCGCGAAGAAGGCGGCGAAGAAGGCGGTCGCGAAGGTCGCGAAGAAAACGACCGCGAAGAAAGCCGCCGTGAAGAAGGCCGTCGCGAAGAAGGCCCCCGCCCGCAAGGCGGCCGCGAAGCAGGCGCCGGCCCGCAAGGCCGCGGCCAAGAAGATCGTGAAGAAGGCGGCGAAGAAGGCGGCCCCGAAGAAGGCCGCCAGGAAAGCCGCCCCGAAGAAGGCCGCCCGCAAGGCGGCGAAGAAGTAACCCGCATCGCGCCCCCCGCCCTCCCTTCCGCATCGCGAGGGGAGGGGCGGGGAGGACTTCCACGCCACACCCCGCACAGCATCCGGACACACGCACCATGGCCGTCAAGATCGACAAGAAAATCAAGGGTTACGCCGTCGTCAAGCCCGAGGACAAGGCGAAGGAAGCCGCGCAGGGCGCGTCCGTCGCGCGCGCGACCGTCGAATCCGAACTGCCCGTGGCCGACGTCATCCAGATGCACGAGCGCATCGAGCGCCCGGACGTGCTGATCGGCAGCACCTACAAGATCAAGTCGCCGCTGGTGGAGCACGCCATGTACGTGACCATCAACGACATCGTGCTCAACGCCGGCACCGAGCACGAACTGCGCCGCCCCTTCGAGATCTTCATCAACTCGAAGTCGATGGAGCATTTCCAGTGGATCGTTGCGCTCACCCGGATCATGTCCGCGGTGTTCCGCAAGGGCGGCGACGTCACCTTCCTGGTCGAGGAAATGAAGGCCGTGTTCGACCCCAAGGGCGGCTACTTCAAGGCCGGTGGCGTGTACATGCCGTCGCTGGTCGCCGAACTGGGCATGATCGTCGAGGACCACCTCAAGACCATTGGCCTGATGCACGACCCCGAGATGAGCGACCACCAGCGCGCCCTGATCGCCGAGAAGCGCCGCGCCTACGAAGAGAACCGCTCAAAAAAAAAGCCTGACCTGACCGACGCCGCCCCGGCCGTCCACCGCGAAGAGATCGAAGTCACCGGCGAAGGCGTGTCGTTCCCGCCTTCGGCCACGATGTGCCACAAGTGCAGCACCAAGGCGGTCGTGATCATGGACGGATGCGCGACGTGTTTGAATTGTGGGTATTCGAAGTGTGGGTAACAGTTGTTGAATTCTTTTGAGCGATTAAGTTGAAAGGTTTAGTTAGGGAGTTGGGCAGGAGATAAGTATCTATCGGAGAGTGGAATGACTTCGAGACAAGGCGACATTAAAGACGGGCAGGGGCAGGGATTTACTTGGTTGCATTTAAGTGATTTGCATGTTGGCCAACATGGTCAAACCCGGCTATTTCCTCGTTTTCAATCAAATTTGGCCAGTGACTTGGAGGCTCTTTCCCGTCGAGTGGAAAGACCTTTTGACTTGGTGATATTTTCAGGGGACTTAGTCCAAAAAGGTCTAGCTGAGGAGTTTGCTCAGTTCGACGAGATTTTGACCAGAATACTGGGAGAAATTGAGCGCTTTCAGGATCGCCCGCAGATAATTACCGTTCCAGGCAATCATGACCTTGTTCGTCCTGACTCGCTTAATCCAATGTCAATTGCAGTCAAGCAATATTGGAGCAACGAGGTTCTTCGAGAAGCCCTTTGGGATAAGCGAGGCGAAAACTACCGTGACTTTATTTGCGATAATTTTGCGAATTATAATAAATGGCGGCAGTCTTCAATTGATAAAGGCATACATGTCAAACCCTATCGCGAGGGAATTTTTCCAGGTGATTCAACCTACAGGCTAAGCATAAGGAATAAGCAGCTTGGTGTGGTCGCGTTGAATACCGCATGGCTGCAGATTAGTGGCAGTGAATACAGGGGAGAACTGCATGCGGATACGCATCAATTGCTTGAAATTACTAATCAAGATCCGGATAGGTGGGTGCAAGAGAATGATGTAAGTCTTCTTGTAACCCATCATCCAGTAAGTTGGCTGCGCGAGCAGGGAGGAGCATCTTGGTCCAATGACATTGATCCTCCGTCAAGGTTTGACGCGCACCTATTTGGCCACATGCATAAGCACGAAACGGAAAGTAGATCTCGCGGTGGAAGCCTGCCTCGGCGCACTCTTCAAGCAGCATCGCTTTTTGGCCTTGAAAAACATTCGGATGACTATGATCGTACTCACGGATATGCGGCCAG
>JBQCJG010000252.1:0-15133 GCA_051952955.1 Lysobacteraceae bacterium
CGCACGTTGCGGCTGTCGAATCCCGAACGCTTCGTCGTCGACCTGCCCGACACCGCGGCCGTGCGCCTGCGGTTGCCCGCGCCGGCCGGCGTCGTCCGCGCCGTGCGCACCGGGCAGCCCGCGCCGGGCACCACCCGCCTCGTCTGCGCCCTCGCCCCGCCGGTCGTGCCGCGGAAGCCGCACGTCGAGCGGGCCGGCGACGGCAGCGTGCGCCTGGTGCTGGAATGGCCGGGCGACGGCAAGCCCGCCGCGACGCCGTCCGCACCGGTGCCGGTCGCGCCCGCCCCGTCCACGGCGCCGGCCTCCGCCGCCGTTTCGCCGACGCCGGACGGTCCGCTCGCATCCGCGCCCGGGGCGACCGCGCCTGCGACCACCCGCCCGACCGTGCCGGCCGCGCCCGGCCAGCGGCCGGCCATGCCGACGACCCCGCCGGCGGGTGTCTCGCTGCCGCCGGCCGTGCAGGCGCCGCCGCTCGCGGTCGTCGTGGCGCCGGCCGACAAGCCCGAGCCGGCCGCCGATCCGCTGCCGTCTGGCAAGCCGCTGCGCGACCTGCGTCCCGGCACGCGGCCGCTGATCATCGCCATCGACGCCGGCCATGGCGGCCAGGATCCCGGCGCGCACGGCCCGACCGGCAAGCGCGAGAAGGACGTCACCCTCGCCATCGCCCGCGAACTGGCGCGCCAGGTCAACGCCACGCCCGGGCTGAAGGCCTATCTCACCCGCGACACCGACGTCTTCCTGCCGCTGCCGCGCCGTACCCAGCTCGCGCGGCAGGCGAAGGCGGACATGTTCATCTCGATCCACGCCGACGCGGCCGAGAACCGCGCCGCCAAGGGTTCGTCGGTGTTCGTGCTGTCGCTGCGCGGCGCGTCCTCGCAGCGCGCACGCTGGCTGGCCGACAAGGAAAACGCCGCGGACATGATCGGCGGCGGTGCGTTGCCGCGCGCCGACAACACGCTGGCGTCGGTGCTGATCGACCTCACCCAGAGCGGCCAGATGAAGGCCTCCGAGGATGCGGCCGGCCACGTGCTGTCCGGGCTCAAGGCGATCGGCAACAACCACAAGCCGGCGATCGAGCGCGCGAACTTCGCGGTGCTGCGCACCTCCGACATGCCGGCGATGCTGGTCGAGACCGCGTTCATCTCGAACCCGGACGAGGAAAGCCGCCTGACCGATCCCGCCTACCAGCGCACGATCGCGAAGGCCGTGCTGCAGGGCGTGGACACGTATTTCACGCGGCAGCCGCCGCCGGGCACGCTCTACGCGGCCCGCGCGCGCGCCTCCGAGGCCACCGTCGTGGCCAGCGCCGGCGGTCTGACCGCGGGCGGCGGCAGCCCCTGATCATTGCGGGTGCGATGACGTCGCCGGATCTGACGATCCCATGATGGCCTCCGCGTTCGTGATCATGCCCGCCGCTGCCGGCGCGACCGCCGGTACGCCAGCGTCAGCCGCGAATCCCGACCGCGATGGTCGTCGTCTTCAGGTCAGTCCCGAGCATCTCTGCAAGCCGGTGGCTGCGTTTCGACGCATCGACAGGTGACAGCGTCCGCGGCTTGCCGGACCATGGGCATCTCCGATCTGTCCGAACTTCCGCGACGTGACCATCCGCCCCCTCCCCGACACCCTCGTCAACCAGATCGCCGCCGGCGAGGTCATCGAACGTCCCGCGTCGGTGGTGAAGGAACTGGTCGAGAACGCCATCGACGCCGGAGCGCGGCGCATCGACATCGACCTGGAAGAGGGCGGCGTGCGGCTGATCCGCATCCGCGACGACGGCGGCGGCATCGCGCCGGACGAGCTCGCGCTCGCGGTGCAGCGCCACGCCACCAGCAAGATCGCGTCTCTGGACGACCTCGAAGGCGTGTCCACGCTCGGCTTCCGCGGCGAGGCGCTGCCGTCGATCGCGTCGGTGAGCAGGTTCCTGATCGCCTCGCGCCGCGCCGACGACGACCGCGGCACCGCGCTGGCCGTCGACGGCGGCAAGGTCGGCGACCCGCTGCCGAAGCAGCAGCCGACCGGCACCGTGGTCGAAGTGCGCGACCTGTTCTACAACGTGCCGGCGCGACGCAAGTTCCTGCGTGCCGAGCGCACCGAACTGGGCCACATCGAGGAATGGCTGCGGCAGCTCGCGCTGGCGCGGCCCGGGGTCGAACTGCGCGTGAGCCACAACGGCAAGCCGCTGCGCCGGTACAAGGGGAATGACGGCGGGGGCGACGGCGACGCGCTGTTCTCCGGCGATCGCCTCGGCGAGACCCTCGGCAAGGAGTTCCTCGATCACGCGCTGCGCGTCGACCACGAGGTGCCGCTGTCCACCGACAGCCGCAGTCTGATCCGCCTGAGCGGCTGGATCGCGCAGCCGGCGTATTCGCGCGCCGGCACCGACCAGCAGTACCTGTTCGTCAACGGCCGCGCGGTGCGCGACCGCAGCGTGGCGCATGCGGTGAAGCAGGCCTACGCCGACGTGCTGTTCCACGGACGCCAGCCGGCCTACGTGCTGTTCCTCGACGTCGATCCGCGCCGGGTCGACGTCAACGTGCATCCGGCCAAGCACGAAGTGCGCTTCCGCGACGCGCGCGCCATCCACGATTTCGTCTACCGCACGCTGCAGGCGGCGCTGGCCGAGACCCGTGCCGGCGCGCCGGCGGGCGCGGCGACGGCGGAGGCGCTGCCTGCGCTCGGCGAGATGCCGTCGTCCTCGCTGGCGCATGCGGGTGCCGGTGCGCCGTCGCCGATGGCCTGGAACCGGCCGATGCCGCAGACAGGCCTCGGCCTGCGCGTGGACGAGGCGCGTGCGGCGTACGCGGCGCTGTATGCCGCGCCGCCGTCGTCCTCGCCGCAGCCGGCGGTGCGGCCGCTGCCGGAACCGGTCGACGGCGAGGTGCCGCCGCTCGGCTACGCCGTCGCGCAGCTGCACGGCATCTACATCCTCAGCGAAACCGCGGACGGCCTGGTCGTGGTCGACATGCACGCCGCGCACGAGCGCATCGGCTACGAGAAGCTCAAGGCGGCGCACGACGGCATCGGCGTGCGCGTGCAGCCGCTGCTGGTGCCGCAGACGCTGGCGGTGTCGGAGCGCGAGGCGGAGGCCGCGGAGCGCGAGGCCGACACGCTCGCGGCGCTCGGCTTCGAGATCACGCGCAGCGGGCCGCAGACGCTGATCCTGCGCGGCGTGCCGGCGCTGCTGGCCGACGGCGACATCGAGGCGCTGCTGCGCGACGTGGTCGCCGACCTCGTCGAACACGGCGCCTCGCGCCGCGTCGCCGGCGCGCGCGACGAACTGCTGGCGACGATGGCCTGCCACGGCGCGGTGCGCGCCAACCGCCGGCTCACGCTGCCCGAAATGAATGCCCTGCTGCGCGAGATGGAAGCCACCGAACGCTCCGGGCAATGCAATCATGGCCGTCCGACCTGGGCGGCGTTCACGCTGGGCGAGATCGACCGCTGGTTCCTGAGGGGGTGCTGATGAAGACGAACCATCCGGCCGTCGCGATGCTGGCGGGCCTGATCGCGATGACCGGTTGCGATCGCGCGCCGCCGCCGGCCGCATCGACCAAGCCCGCGCCGACGCCCGCCGCGGCCCCCGCCGCTGCGCCGGTCCCGGCGGACTACGTCGCGGGCGAAGACGCGTGGCGGCGCGAACAGGACGCCGCGCTGCGCGACCCGAAGGACAGCTGGCTGACCGTCGTCGGCCTGCACTGGGTGACGCCGCAGACCCGCACCGTCGGCAGCGCCGAGGGCCAGGACCTGCGCCTCGCACTCGGGCCGGCGCGGCTGGGGATCGTGAACCTCGACGGCAAGCAGCTGCATTTCACGCCGGCGCCCGCGGCCGACGTGACCGTGGACGGCAAGCCGGTCGTCGGCCGCATCGCGCTGCAGGACGACAAGTCCGGCGCGCCGACGCGGCTGTCGTACGACGGCGGCAAGGGCACGCTGTGGGTGATCGAACGCTCGGGCCGCTACGGCCTGCGCGAGCGCCACCAGGACGCGCCCGCGCTGAAGGCCGTGGTGCCGCAGGCGTACTGGCCGGTCGATCCGTCGTGGCGCGTCGAGGCGACGCTGGAACCGCATCCGCCGGGCACGACGATCGAGATCGTCAACGTGATCGGCGACCGCAACCAGGTGCCGAATCCCGGCGCGCTGGTGTTCACCCGCGACGGCAAGACCTTCCGCATGGAAGTGACCGGCGAGAAGTTGTCCGAACTGTCCGGCGTGTTCGCCGACCGCACCAACGGCCGCGAGAGCTATGGCGCCGGGCGCTTCATCGATCCGCAGGGCCCGGACGCGCGCGGCCGCTACGTGCTCGACTTCAACCGCGCCTACAACCCGCCGTGCGCGTTCACCGCGTTCGCGACCTGTCCGCTGCCGCCGCCGTCGAACCGGCTCGATCTCGCGGTCACGGCCGGCGAGAAGAAATATCCCGGCGGCGCGCACTGACCGCCATGCCGACGATGACGATGTCCACCCCATCGCCGTCCACCCCATCCCGCGCCAACGGAGGGCGCCACACGATGTCCGCGAGTCATGCCATGACCGTTCCCGGATCCCGCATTCCGTTCCGGCCGATGCAGGCCGTCGTCGTCGCGGCACTGCTGCTGGTCGCGCTCGCCGGCTGCGGCGACAAGGGCGGCCAGAAGGCCGCCGCGCCCAGCGTGGAGCAGCAGCAGTACGCCGCCGGCGAACAGCTGTGGCGCACGCAGCGCCGCGAAGCGCTGGTCACGCCGGACGGCTGGACCACGCTGGTCGGCCTGCACTGGCTCACGCTGAAGTCGCACTACATCGGCAGCGGCGAGCGCAGCGGCATCCGCCTGGCCGCGGGGCCGGTCGCGCTGGGCATGGTCACCCGCAACGGCGGGTCGGTGACGTTCACGCCCGAGCGCGGGCTGGTGCTCACGCTCGATGGCCAGCCGCTGACCGCCTCGCGGGTGGAACTGCGCACCGATCGCGAAGGCCCCGCCAGCGTGGTCGGGTTCGACGACGGCCGCGGGCAGATGACGGTGATCGATCGCGCCGGCAACCTCGCGCTGCGCATCAAGCATGCCGACGCGCTGACCCGCACGCAGTTCAAGGGACTCGACTACTGGCCGCCGCAGCTCGACTGGCGGATCACGGCGAAGTTCATCCCGCACCCGGCGGGCACCACGCTGGACGTGATCGACATGGCCGGCATGACCGAAAGGCTGCCGAACCCCGGCGCGCTCGAATTCCAGCGCGACGGCCGCACGTTCCAGCTCGAGACCCTCGACGAGGGCGACGAAACGCTCACGGTGATCTTCGCCGACAACACCAGCGGCCACGAGACCTACGGCCAGGGCCGGCGGATCGACGTGCTGCGCCCCGACACCGGCGGCCAGGTGGTGATCGACTTCAACCGCGCCTACAACCCGCCCGCCGCCTTCACGCTGTTCTCGACCTGCGCGTTGCCGCCGAACCAGAACCGCATCGACCTCGCGGTCACCGCCGGCGAGAAGCGCTACGGCGGCCCGCGCCAGTGACCGACCCGCCGCCGGGTCCGCCCCGCGGCGATTTCCCCCACGCACAAGGATTTTCCATGCGCCTGTTGCCGTCTTCCCGAATGATCCGCGCCTTCGCGCCCGCACTGCTCGCCGCCGCGCTGCTGCCGGCGATCGCCGCCGCGGCCGCCAGGCCCGCACCCGCCGCATCGCCGGCCTCGCCGCCGGTGCCGCTGCTGTGGAAGGTGTCGGACGCGGACAACGCGATCTACCTGCTCGGTTCCTTCCACGTGCTCAAGGCCGACGACTATCCGCTGTCGAAGGACGTCGACGCCGCCTTCGACGACGCCGAGGCGCTGGCGTTCGAGATCGCGCCGCAGGAAATGACCTCGCCGGAACTGGGCATGGCGATGGCCAAGGCCGCGCTGCGCACCGACGGCAAGCGCCTCGACGAAACGCTGCCGCCGGAAACGGCGAAGGCCTTCGATGCGTGGGTCGCCGCGAACGGCGATGCGCTGGCGAAGAGCGGCATTCCCGGCCCGGCGCTGCAGATGTTCGAGCCGTGGTTCGCCGGGATGATCGTGTCGCTCACCGAGATGGGCAAGTTCGGCCTCGATCCCGCCAACGGTCTCGACACGCGCATGATCCAGCGCGCCGCCGCCGCGTCGAAGCCGGCGACCGGACTGGAGCTGGGCAGCGACCAGATCGCGCTGTTCGACGGCATGGAACCCGACCAGCAGGTGCAGTTCCTGCAGGAATCGCTGGGCGATGCCGAAGGCGCGCGCCAGGAGATCGAGAAGCTCCACGGCGACTGGCGCCGCGGCGATGCGAAGGCGCTGTGGAACGGCATGGCCGCGGACATGCGCGCGAAGTATCCGGCGCTGTACCAGCGCATCAACGTCGCCCGCAACGACGCGTGGGTGCCGAAGCTCCAGCGCATGCTCGACGACGTGAAGGGCAAGGACACGCTGGTGGTGGTCGGCAGCCTGCACCTGCTGGGCAGCGACGGCGTGGTCGAGAAGCTGCGCGCGAAGGGCTACCAGGTCGAGCGCGTCTGCTCGGCCTGCACCGACGCCCCGGCGAAGTGAGGCACTGAACGCGCGATGGCGGCCGCGGCTCAGCCGCGGTCGCGCAGGTTGTCGAGGATGACGATCTTCTGCCAGATCTTCGACGACAACCCGGTGGTCAGGGCCTGGATGTCGTTGACCGCAGCCAGCACCTCGCGGTCGTCGAGGTCCTGCGCGTACAGCGCGGCGATCTTGCTCAGGATCGACAGCAGCTCGCTGCAGTAGTCGAGGTAGCGCGACAGCCCGAACGCGTCCAGGTCGTGCCGCGGCGACGAGGCCGTCGCGGCTTCGGGCGACAGCACGTGTTCCGGATCCTTGGTCAGCTGGTGCATGTCGATCACGTGCGCCAGGCTGCGCAGCTGGTGCAGCGCGCGCAGGGCGGCGCCGCGCTGCCTGCGCGCTTCCAGCGACAGCAGGAACACCACCGCGATGCCGAGGAACACGACGTCGTTGATCGCCGACTCGACGATCTGCAGCAGCGGGAAGAGTTCCAGCCGCGACGAGGTCGCCGGCATCGTGACGACCATCGCGACCAGCATCGCCGCGCCGAGCGCGAGCAGGGCCCAGATCCAGAGCCGCTGCGCCGGACGCGGCCGGCGGATCGCGGCGATGTTCGCGCTGGTTTCCTGCGCCACCGCCAGCACCTCGCCGGCGACCTTCGACAGGCCCGACGCCGGGAAGCGTTCGCCGATGCGGGCGCGCAGCCGCGTGGCGGTGTCGATGATCGCCTGCGGATCGAGCGCGCGATAGCTCACGCCGGCGCGGTTCCGGTCGCGGCGACCAGCACGATGCAGTCGACCGGGCAGGCCGGAACGCACAGCTCGCAGCCGGTGCACAGCGGTTCGATCACCACGTGCATGTGCTTTGCCGCGCCGATGATGGCGTCGACCGGGCAGGCCTGGATGCACTTGGTGCAGCCGATGCAGTCGTCCTCGACCACGACCGCCACCTGCGGCGGCTTGTGCGTGCCGCGCGTGCGGTCGTAGGGGCGAGCCGGCACGCCCAATGCGCGCGCCAGTGCGCGGGCGCCGGCATCACCGCCGGGCGGACAGCGGTCGATGTCCGCCTCGCCGCGCGCCATCGCCTCGGCGTAGGGCCGGCAGCCGGCGAAACCGCACTGGCCGCACTGCGTCTGCGGCAGCAGCCGGTCGAGGCGCTCGACGCGATCGACGTTCACGGCGTGGTCGGCGCGTCCTTCGCGTCGCACCAGGCGTCGTAGCCGGCCGGCGAGTTGTCGAAGCCTTTCTCCTTCGCGAGTTCCCACGGGCGCACGCACTGCTGCACGCGCGCGCACCAGGCATAGCCGGCGGCCGGCAGGCAGCCGTGCGCATCGCGGTCGCCGCCGATCGGGCGCGGCGCGTCGGACGCTGCGGTGGGCGTGGCGGTGTCGTGCGGCGTGGCCGCGCAGGCGGCGAGCGCGAGGCAGGCGAGGGCAGACAGCGTGCGGATCGACTTCGTACGGATCGACAGCGTGCGGAACGGCTTCATCGGAGCGTTTCCTCGGTCAACGGACGGGCATGCCGGGCTGCGCGCCGGCGTCGGCATCCAGCAGCGCCAGCGCGCCACCGTCGAAGCCGGCGGACAGGATCATCCCTTCGCTCAGGCCGAAGCGCATCTTGCGCGGCGCGAGGTTGGCGATGAATACGACGTTGCGGCCGACCAGCGTCTCCGGCTCGCGGTAGCTGCCGCGGATGCCTGAGAAGATCTGGCGCTTGCCCAGCTCGCCCGCGTCGAGTTCGAAGCGCAGCAGCTTGTCCGAACCTTCGACGAATTCGCAGGCCAGCACCTTGCCGATGCGCAGGTCGAGTTTCGCGAAATCGTCGATGCCGATGTACGCCGGCGCGTCGGCCTTGGCCGGCTCCGGGGCTTTTTCGGCCGGCTTGGCCGCGGCGGTGTCGGACGTCTTCGCCGGCGTGGCGGGAGCGGTTGGCTGCAGCGATTCCTTCGAGGCTTCGGTCATGGCGTCGATCTGTTTCGGGTCGATTCGGGTGAAGAGGTGTTCGTAGGCGTTGATCTTTCTTGGCAGCTTTTCTTGCTCGAACACCACGTCATCGAAGGTAAGTTCTCTTTCGATTCCGAAGAAGGATTCAACTTTCTTCGAAAGCTCGGGCAGGATCGGCTTCAGGTAGATCGAAAGTATGAAGAAGCGCCATAGGCAATCCGTGCAAATGGATTGGAGCTCATCTTTCTTGGTCTCATCTTTTGCCAATTGCCATGGCTTTTGCTGGTCCCAGCGCTGGTTGGCCTCATCCGCAATGGCCATCACCTTTCGGATCACGGCGCCATAGTTGCCACTGTCGTATAGGGTCTTGATGTCGTCTTTGGGACCGTAGCTGAATACCGTGGACCACGGAATGCTTCCATGCCAAGCAAGGTTTCCATCGAAATGCTTCGTGATGAATCCCGCTGCTCTGCTTGGAATGTTGACGAATTTTCCAACCAGATCGCTGTTGATGCGTGAAATGAAATCGCCAAGGTTGAGGTCGAGATCATCCACGCCGCCCGACGACTTCGCCGCGAAGTAATACCGCAATGCCTCCGCCGGCAGGCCGGCGTCGAGGTAGGTCTTCGCCATCACGAACGTGCCGCGCGACTTCGACATCTTGGCGCCGTCGACCGTCAGGTAGCCGTTGACGTGCAGCTTCGTCGGCGTGCGGAAGCCGCTGCCCTTCAGCACCGCCGGCCAGAACAGGCCGTGGAAGTTCACGATGTCCTTGCCGATGAAGTGATGCATCTCGGCGGTGCTGTCGGCGCGGGTGAAGGCGTCGAAGTCGTACCCCTTCGCCTCGCACAGCGCCTGGAAGCTGCTGAGGTAGCCGATCGGCGCGTCCAGCCAGACGTAGAAGTACTTGCCCGGCTGGCCGGGGATCTCGAAGCCGAAATAGGGCGCGTCGCGCGAGATGTCCCACGGGCGCAGACCGCCTTCGGCGTCCAGCCATTCCTGCAGCTTGGCCTTCACGCCGGAGACCGCGACGTCGCCCGACAGCCAGTCACGCAGGAAATCCTGGAACCGTCCGAGTTCGAAGAAGAAATGCTCCGACGCGCGCAGTTCCGGCGTGGCGCCGCTGATGACCGAGCGCGGGTCCTTGAGGTCCGTCGGTGCGTAGGTGGCGCCGCAGACCTCGCAGTTGTCGCCGTACTGGTCGGCGCTGTGGCAGTTCGGGCAGATGCCCTTGACGTAGCGATCGGGCAGGAACATGCCCTTCGCCGGATCGTAGAACTGCTGCACCGACTTGCGGCCGATGTGGCCGGCGGCTTCCAGCTTCCGGTAGATCGCCTCGGTCAGCGCGCGGTTGCCGGCCGAGTTCGTGGAGTCGTAGTGGTCGAACGCGACGCCGAAGGCCGCGAAGTCGCGCTCGTGCGCGGTCTGGACGTCGGCGATGAAGGCCTCGGGCGTGACGCCAGCCTTCTCGGCCGCCAGCATGATCGGCGTGCCGTGGGTGTCGTCGGCGCAGACGAAGTGCACCGTGTCCCCGGACATTCGACGCGCGCGCACCCAGATGTCGGCCTGGATGTAGCCCACCAGATGGCCGAGGTGGATCTGGCCGTTGGCGTAGGGCAGGGCGTTGGTGACGAGCACCTGCGGTCGGTCGGACGCGGGAGACATGGGCGGGTCGCACTCCGGGGGGAACGGCCGCCGATTATCGCATGCCCCCCGCGGCGCCCCCGCCGCCGCCGTCGGTCACTCCCGCTGCCACACCTGCGTGCGGCCCAGCAGCGCGAAGCCGAGGAAGCCGCGCACCTCCAGCCGTCGGCCGCCGTCGGTCGGCGTCATCTTCACCGCGTATTCATTGCCGTTCTCCGGATCGAGGATGCGACCGCCGCCCCAGGCGCCGTCGTCGGGCTTCAGGCCCCACGCGATCACCATGCCGACCATGGGTTGGCCGTGGCGCCGGCCCTTGCAGGCCTTGCAGACCGGGTTCGGGCCGTCCTTGAGGTCGAGGAGCTTCACGATCCGCGCCGACAGCGTGCCGTTGCCGGCGTCGGCGATCTCGATCACCGCCTTGGGCTTGCCGGTGGCGTCGTCGATGCTGCGCCAGCGGCCGAGCGGCGACGACTGGGCGAAGGCGAGGGCGGGCAGCAGACAGGCGACTGCGGTGAGGACACGGGCGATGCGACGCATTGGACGGGTTCCGGAAGCGGACATGGAACGGCCCGGACGCCTGCGCGGCCGGGCCGTGGTGGATCGACGCGATGCTGACGCGGCCGGTCAGGGCACGCGGACCCACTCGCCGGTGCGGCAGAACACCATCACGCAGCCGGTCACTTCCAGCTTGTTGCCGTCGGCGCTGAGCTTGACCGACTTGACCTTGAAGCTGCGGTCCTCGGACGGCTTGTAGCCGTTGCCGCCGCCCCAGCCGCCGTCGACCGGCTTCAGGTTCCACAGGGTGACGATGCCGACGATCGGCTTGCCCTTGTACGAACCGCTGCAGTCGGCGCAGGTCGGCGGCAGGCCGAGGTTCTCGACGATCTTCGCCGCGAGCGTGCCGTTCTGGGTCTTGTAGACCTCGGTGATCGTCATCGGCTTGCCGGTCTTGTCGTCGAGCGTCTTCCAGCGACCGATCGGCGACGATTCCGCCGACGCCGTGAAGGACGCGGCGAGCAGCGTCAGCGCGAGCGGCATGAGGATGGACTTGATGCGCATGGTTCCCCTCCCAGGGCGTTGGATCTCGTTGTCGTGTCTTGCGTCGGCGAACCGGGCGCGACGCCCGGGCCGGAGCGGTTCTTTATACCGTATCCGGCGAGGGTGGGAAGCGGTGGGCCGGCCGGATTGCAGGCCGGTTGGGGTAAGTGAATGCCCGAAAAGGAAGAGCCCGGCGGGTGCCGGGCTCTTCGGGTGACGCGGGTGGTGCGGGATCAGTTGATCTTGTAGCTCAGCTCCAGGCCGATCTCGCGACCGACCGGACTGTAGTCCTGCCAGAAGTAGGGATACGAATTGAACGTGTCGTCGTTCGGGTGGATGTGGTCGAAGATGTTGTTGATGTTGCCGCGGACGTAGAGCTTGTCCGTGATCTTCTTGCCCACCGTCATGTTCCAGGTGATGTTCGGGCCGGTGCGGCTGCCGATCCGGCCGCTGGTGAAGTTGGTGTTGTTGGGGTTCCAGATCGGGAAGCTGCCGGTCCGGTTCATGAACACCGTCGCGTCCCAGTCGCCCTTGGACCAGTTCGTCGACCAGCGGACGCGGCTGCGGTAGTCGCTGGTCGAGTTGAGGTCGCGGTAGCTGATCAGCGGATCGCCCACCGACGCGCGCTGGGTCTGCTCCAGCGTGTGCGACCAGCTCAGCGAGGTCTTGAACTTGCCGAAGTGCTCGGTGTCGAGGGCGTAGTTCACCGTGGCGTCGATGCCCTTGGTGCCCTGCTCGGCGAGGTTGATCGGGCCGCTGCGGATCTCGAGGAGCGCGTTGGTGTTCGGATCACGCGAGATGCGCGACAGCGTCTCGGCGCAGAACGCCGAACCCGGAGCGAACGGGAACGCCGAACCGTTCGGGTACCGGCCCGTGCCCGACAGGCAGCCGTACTCCGCATTGAGGATCGCCGTGCCGGACTGCACCGTCACCACGTCTTCCAGCTGGATGCTGTAGTAGTCGGCCGAGATCGACAGCGAGTCGGTGATGTCCCACACCAGGCCGGCGGTCCACGACTTGCCGGTCTGCTCGCGCAGGCCGGGCTGGCCCTGGGACGTGGTGAACGCCGAGTAGTTGTAGGTGGCGCCGGCGCCGGAGCAGACGCCCGCGGCGATGCCGGCCTGGAAGCAGCGGTAATAGTCCGTGATCGCGCCGAAGCTGCCGCTGCGCTCGGAGAAGATGTAGTGCATGTCCGGCGCCTTGAAGCTCGTGGCGTAGTTGCCGCGGATCAGGAGGCTCTTGATGGGACGGTACTCGAAACCCGCTGCCCAGGTGGACGCGCCATTGACGTCGGTGATGTCGTCGTAGCGGTCGTAACGAGCGGCGAGGCTCAGTTCCAGCGAGCTGAGCACGGGCACGCGCAGTTCGAGGCCGGCCGCGTACTTCGAGCGATCGCCGCCGCCGCCGGTGCCGGTGAGGTTGTAGATCTCGCGCACCGACGGGAAGATCCGGGCGTCGGCCTTCAGGTCGTACGACTGCTTGCTCGCTTCCAGCACGGCCGCGAAGCCGATCGGGCCGGCCGGCAGTTCGAACAGGTCGCCGGTCAGCACGAAGCTGGTCGCCGCGTTGTCGGAGACGCCGTGGTACTTGACCATGGTCGACATCGACGCATAGTCGGCGGCCGAGATCGGGCCGTAGAAATGGTCGAGGTTCAGACGGTAGATCGGCAGGCCGTTGGGCACGCCGGCGATGCCGCTGGTGGTGCCGAGGCGCGGGCCGAGGAAGTAGTTCGTCGCGCCGCTGACGGTCAGGCGCGGACGCTCGCGCTTGGCGTCGTACTTGGCGCCGCCGATGCTCCATTCCCAGTCGAAGCGGTCGGCGATGGTGCCGCGCAGGCCGAAGGCGATGTCGTAGGAATTCTCCTCGAACTTCTGGAACGTGCCTTCGCTGCCGCCGTAGGTTTCGGGCGTCAGCGCGCGGATCGGCAGGATGCGCAGGCCGTGGCTGGGATCTTAGAAGTACGCGCACGGCTGCGGGCCGCCCTGCCACTGCTCGACTCCTCCGCTCAGGCGCGAGCGCGAGTTGAACACCATCGCGGTGGCCCAGGCTTCCAGGTTGTCGTTGAACTGGTAGTTGCCGTAGACGTAACCGGACAGGTCGTTGTTGCCGTTGAGCACGGTCTGCTCGGCGGGGTAGCGGTCGTAGCCGCAGCCGGGGCCCAGCGTGTTGCCGGTGGCGCTGCTGCGGTAGGTGACCTGCCGGTAGTAGCTGCTGCCGTTGCAGGTGCGGCCGGCCGGCTGCACGTAGCTCACCGTGCCGCCCGACGCGTTCAGCCGGCGGATCTGGATGCCGATCGGCGGCTGGTAACCGCCGAAGCCCGGCGTGCCGTTGACGCCCGGGGGCGACGGATTGTCCTCGGCCGAATCCATGAAGTCGCGCTGGTAGCCCCACAGCGGCTCGGCGTTGTAGGACTCGAACGCGTAGACCACGCTCCAGTTGTCGCCGGTCTTGCCGCCGACCCACTGCAGGTCGCCGATGTCGCGGCCGCCCCGCGTGCTGGTCTGGCCCTTGAGCTTCAGCAGGTTGCCTTCGAAGTTGCGCTTCAGCACCACGTTCACCACGCCCGCGACGGCGTCGGAACCGTAGATGGCGGAGGCGCCGCCGGCGAGGACTTCGATGCGCTCGACCGCGGCGGCCGGGATGCTGTTGAAGTTCTGGAAGTTGCTGCGGCCGTTGTACGGGAACGGATAGTCGTTCGCACGGCGACCGTTGATCAGCAGCAGCGTGAAGCCCGGGCCGAGGCCGCGCAGGTTGATCACGCTCGCGTTCGGCGTGAAACCGCCGGCGGCGTTGAAGTCGTTCTGGCCGAAACCGGTGTTCTGGCTGAGCGTCTGCAGCGCGTCGAAGACGGTGTTGAAGCCTTCCTTTTCGATCTGGGCGGCGGTGATCACCGTCACCGGCGACGGACCTTCGACCTCGGCGCGCTTGATGCGGCTGCCGACGACTTCGATCTTGTCGAGCGTGTCCTGGTTGTCGCCCTGCTGCGCCGACGGGGCGGCAGGCTGCTGTTTCTCTTCGCCACCGGCGTCCTGCGCAAGGGCGGCGCCCGAGATCAGGAGGCTGGCGAGGATGGCGCTGGTCAGCGGGAGGCGCCGCAGGCGGCGCGGGTCGTTCGGATTCATGGTTTCCCCGGTGTGTCTGTTGAAAGGATCGCTTTCGGTCCAGGGGGCTTTGTTTCTCCCCGCCCCCTGTCTCCGGAACTTAACATGGCTTTAACGATCGTGTCATGTGGCATTGCCATCCGCCAATCCCGGCAATGCCGGGCTTTCGCGCGGTGCCTGTCACAGTCCTGCGTACACGCCGGATTGGCGGTCCTCTGCGCGGCCGGCGACAATGGCGACATGACCCCTGCCTCCCGTCTGCCCGCCCACGCCGTCCAGCCCGGCCTCGCCCCGCTGCCGCGGGTCCGCAACCTCATCGCCGTCGGTTCCGGCAAGGGCGGGGTGGGCAAGTCGACCACCGCCGTCAATCTGGCCGTGGCCCTGGCTGATCTCGGTTACCGGGTCGGGGTGCTCGACGCCGACATCTACGGCCCCAGCATTCCGACCATGCTCGGCCTCGACGGCCGGCCGGACAGTCCGGACGGCAAGTCGATCGTGCCGATGCGCGCGCACGGCGTGGAGACGATGTCGATAGGGTTCCTCGTCGAGCAGGACACGCCGATGATCTGGCGCGGGCCGATGGCCACTTCGGCCCTGACCCAGCTGCTGAACGACACCCGCTGGGGCGAGCCGGCCGATGACGGCCTCGACGTGCTGGTCGTGGACCTGCCGCCGGGCACGGGCGACATCCAGCTGACGCTGGCGCAGAAGATCCCGGTGGCCGGCGCGGTCATCGTCACCACGCCGCAGGACGTGGCCACGCTCGACGCGCGCAAGGCGCTGAAGATGTTCGAGAAGGTCAACGTGCCGGTGCTGGGACTGGTCGAGAACATGGCCCAGCACGTCTGCTCGCATTGTGGCCACGTCGAACACCTGTTCGGCCACGGCGGC
>JBQCJG010000253.1:0-6932 GCA_051952955.1 Lysobacteraceae bacterium
CCCCCCCCCCCGCCTCCCCCCGCCCCCCCCCCCCCCCCCCGGCTGACCGCTCGCGCGGGCAGGCAACCGACCCCGCCGCGGAGGCACCCAACCGGGGCCGGCGGCCGAAATGCTGCCGCACCCCGCCCGTGCCGGCGGGCCACCCTCCCCGTCGATCGCCTCCCATGCCCCTGTACCGCTACAAAGCCCTGAACAGCCGCGGCGAAGTCCTGGACGGCCAGATGGAAGCCGCCAGCGATGCCGACGTGGTGCTGCGGCTGCAGGAGCAGGGCCATCTGCCGATGGAGACGCGGCCTGCGGGCGGCAGCGACGGCCTCGCCCTGCGCAGCCTGTTCAAGCCCAGGCCCTTCGCCGGCGCGCGGCTGGTGCAGTTCACCCAGCAGCTCGCGACCCTGCTCGGAGCCGGGCAGCCGCTGGACCGCGCGCTGACCATCCTGCTGGAACTGCCCGAGGACGACGTCGCCCGGCGCACGATCTCCGACATCCGCGATGCGGTCCGCGGCGGCACCTCGCTGTCGGTGGCGCTGGAGCGCCAGCACGGCGCGTTCTCGCGGCTGTACGTCAACATGATCCGCGCCGGCGAGGCCGGCGGCAGCCTCCACGACACGCTGCAGCGGCTGGCCGACTACCTGGAACGCAGCCGCGCACTCCGCGGCCGCGTCATCAACGCGCTGATCTACCCGGCCATCCTGGTGACGATGGTCGGCTTCTCGCTGCTGTTCCTGCTCGGCTACGTGGTGCCGCAGTTCTCGCAGATGTACGAGAACCTCGACACCGAATTGCCGCTGTTCTCGCGGATGGTGCTGGCGCTGGGCAACGTGGTCCACGACTGGTGGTGGCTGCTGGTGGCGCTGCCGGCCGCGGGCGCGTGGGTGTTCGCGCGCAAGTTCCGCGAGCCGGCGTTCCGCGCCCGCTTCGACGAATGGCTGCTGCAGCGCAAGCTGGCCGGCTCGATCGTCGCCCGCATGGAGACCGCGCGGCTGGCGCGCACCGTCGGCACCCTGCTGCGCAACGGCGTGCCGCTGCTCACCGCGCTGGGCATCGGCGGTCGCATCCTGGGGAACCAGGCGCTGATCGCCGATGTCGAAGCTGCGGCCGGCGACGTCAAGAACGGCATCGGCCTGTCGGCGGCGCTGGGCAAGGGCAAGCGGTTCCCGCGCCTGGCGCTGCAGATGATCCAGGTCGGCGAGGAGTCCGGCGCGCTCGACAGCATGCTGCTGAAGACCGCCGACACCTTCGAGGCCGAGACCGGGCAGGCGCTGGACCGCATGCTCGCGCTGCTCGTGCCGATCATCACCATCGTGCTCGCGCTGGTGATCGGCTTCGTGATCATGGCCGTGCTGCTGCCGATGTACCAGCTCACCGGTTCGCTGTGACCGCGGCCGTCGCGCTCATGGCACGAGAACGGCCCGCCCTATAATTCCGGACGCCCCCGCGTCCTCCCCTCAGAATGGACTGACACGCATGCGCCACGCCCGCCGCTCCACCCGCCGCTACTCTCCGCGCCGTTCGCAGGCCGGCATGACGCTGATCGAGATCATCATCGTGATCGTGCTGATCGGCGCGGTGCTGGCGGTCGTCGGCAGCCAGATCTTCGGCAACAGCGACAAGGCCAAGTACAAGCTGGCGAAGACCCAGCTCGGCCAAGTCGCCGCGCAGATCGAACAGTACAACGCCGACGTCGGCGACTACCCGCGCACGCTCGAGGACCTCGTCACCGATCCGCAGGCCAACGGCTGGATCGGGCCGTACGTGAAGAAGGACCAGCTGAAGGATCCCTTCAACCACCCGCTGCAGTACGCCGTGCCCGGCCAGGACGGCCCCTTCGACCTGATCAGCTACGGCAAGGACGGCAAACCGGGCGGCAGCGCCGTCGACGCCGACATCCGCTACGAGCAGTAAGCGCGGAGCCTCCGCTCCGGGCGTCGACGCATGCGCATCCGTCGCTTCCGACGCCATTCCCGGCCGGCCGCCGCGCCCCGTCGCGCGGCCGGCTTCACGCTGATCGAGATGCTGGTGGTGGTCACGCTGATCGCTGCGCTCACGCTGCTGACCGTGGGCGCGATGAACGGCGGCATCGACGGCATGCGCATGCGCTCGGCGTCGAAGCAACTGGCCTCCGAACTGCGCTTCGCCCGTGCGCAGGCGATCGCCACCGGCACCGTGCAGCGCTTCGAAGTGGTGCCGGACAAGCGCACCTGGACCGGCGCGAAACAGCATGACGGCACGCTGCCGTCGTCGATCGACGTGGTGTTCACCGGCGTGCGCCAGGTGCAGGCGAAGCCGGGCGAGGGCGTGATCCTGTTCTTCGAGGACGGCGCGTCCACCGGCGGTCGCATCCAGCTGCGCCACGAGCGCGCGGTGTGGAACGTCGACGTGGCCTGGCTGACCGGCGAAGTGTCGCTGCATCGCGGCGAGGCGACGCCATGACGCGGCGCCCGCGACATCGCCGTGCCGCCGCGCGCGGCTATACGCTGATCGAGGTCGTGGTCGCGTTCGCGCTGCTCGCGCTGGCGCTCAGCCTGCTGCTGGGCGCGATGACCAACGCGACGAAGCAGGTGAAGCTGTCCGATGAATACGGCCGCGCCGCACTGCACGCGCAATCGCTGCTGGACCAGGCCGGCGTCGGCGAGGCGCTGGTGTCCGGGCGCAAGGACGGCGAACTGGAGGACGGTCGCTACCGCTGGGAGCTGACCGTGTCGCCGTACCGCGATCCGTCCGTGCAGAAGAAGCCCGAGCAGATCCTCGGCGCACCGCAGCTGATGCAGCTCGACCTCGTGCTGCACTGGGGCGAGGGCGGGCCCCGGCAGACGCTGGCGATCCGTTCGCTGCGGCTGGTCACGCCCACCGATCTCAACGCTGCGGGACGGGTGCCATGAGCCGCCGCCGTGTCCGTCCTCCACGTCGTGCCGGCGTCGCCGGCTTCACTCTGATCGAACTGCTGGTCGCCACGGTGCTGCTCGCGGCGGCGATGACCCTGGGCTTCGCGACGTTGCGCGCGTCGTCCCATGCCGCCACGCGCGGCGAGCAGCGCGCGCCGCGCAACGAGCGCATGCGCGCGGTCGAGGGCTTCCTGCGCAAGCGCATCGCCTCCGCGCTGCCGGTCGCCTTCGACATCGACAGCAAGACCGGCAACCCGTCGCGCTTCGTCGGCGACGGCGAGCGCCTGCGCTTCGTCGCCGACCTGCCGGCCTACCTCGGCCGCGGCGGTCCGCACCTGCACGACATCAGCGTGGTGCGCGACGGCGACGGCGTGCGCCTGCAGGCGCAGTTCGCGGTGGTGCTGGCGAACAAGGTGGTCGAGGAGCCGAACCCGCGGCCGCCGGAATCGCTGGTCGGCGGGCTGCGCGCGGTGAAGATCCGCTACCGCGCGCTCGACCAGCAGATGCGCATCGCCGACTGGCAGGACGCGTGGACGCAGGTCGACCGCATGCCGCTGCAGGTGCGCATCGACATCGTCGACGGCAGCGGCACGGCCTGGCCGCCGATCGTGGTGTCGCTGCCGCAGGCGGCGAGCTACGGCGGCACGGCGCAGCTGGTGCCGTGATGATCCGCCCATCGCATTCCCGTCGGCCTCGTCGTCGCCCGCGCCGCAGCGCGTCGGGCGCGGCGCTGCTGCTGGTGATCTGGCTGATCGCACTGCTGACCGCGGTGGTCGGCGCCTTCGCCATGGCCGCGCGGGTGGAATACCTGCAGGGACGGACGCTGAGCGACGGCGTGGTCGCCGACGAAGCCGCGCGCGCCGGGCTGGAATACGCGATGACCCGCGTGGTCGACCTCGACCAGACCCGGCAGTGGCTGCCGGACGGCCGCGACTACGACTGGCAGTACGGCGACGCCGACGTGAAGATCACGATCACCGACGAGTCCGGGAAGATCGACCTCAACGCGGCCGACCTCGACCTGCTGGCCGGGCTGATGCAGGCGGAGGGCGTGGAGCGCACGCCGGCACGCAAGCTGGCGGCGGCGATCATGGACTGGCGCGACCCCGACACCCTGACCCAGGCCGAGGGTGGCGGCGAGGACGGCGACTATGCCAGTGCCGGGCTGCCGTACGGGGCCAAGGACGCGCCGTTCGAAACCGTCGCCGAACTGCAGCTGGTGCTGGGGATGACGCCGGAGCTGTTCGCGAAGCTGGCGCCCCACCTCACGGTCTACAGCGGCCAGGGCCGGCCGAACGAGCAGTACGCCGATGCCAAGGTGCTGCAGGCGATGGGCATCGATGCCGATCGGACGCTGGCGGAACGGCGCCGGCCGCGCCAGCCCGGGGAGTCGGCGCCGCTCGTCGGTGCGGGCACGGGCACGTATAGTATCGACAGCCGTGCGCGGTTGCGGAGCGGTCGCGTCTCGGTGCTCCGCGCCGTGGTGCGCGCCGGCAACAGCGGGCTGCCGGGGTCGGCCTATACGCCGCTGCGCTGGGACGTCGGCGCCATTGTGCGATGAGCCCGGCACCGCGCCGCGCCGGCCAGGGCCCGTCGCGGGCCCGCACCCTTCACGTTCCGGGAGCCCGAACCTTTCGGGATCCACGGGGTCTTGTGTGCGTGGCGTGCCATGGGGGCGCGCCGCGGCGATCGAACGAGGACAGGTTCTGAGCACATCCGCCGACAACGCGACGCCCGCCCGGGCGCTCCCCAGGGGTCCGCAGGCCGCGCTCGGCCGTGCGTGGCCGGGGGTGCGCGGGTTCTGGGCCTGGTGGGTCCACGCGCTGGGCAGTTGGCTGCCGCCGCGGATGCGTGCGGTGTTCGGCCTGGCCCAGCAGCGGCTGCTGGTCGAGACGCGCGACGACCTGCTGCTGCTCGGGCTGACCCTGCCGGCGCAGCCCGGCGAGTCTCCGCTCCGCACGCTCGCCGAACTGCCGCAGGAAGCGCTCGCCACCACCGTCGGCGACCCGCTGGCGCGCATCCTCTCCCCGCGCATCGCCGGCCTGCCGCGCTGGCTGGTGCTGCCCGCGGCCACCGGCCTGCGCCGTCGCCTGACCCTGCCCGCCGCCGCCGCCGACCGCCTGCGCGACGTGCTCGGCTTCGAGATCGACCGCCAGACGCCCTTCTCCGCCGACGACGTGCACCACGATGCCCGCCTGATCGGCCGCCGCGGCGACCAGCTGGACGCCGAACTCGTGGTGGTCCCCCGCGCCGCGCTGGACCAGGCGCTGGCCGCGCTCGGCGAACCGCTGGTCGCCACCCTGGCCGGCGTCGACATCGCCGGTCCCGACGGCCTGCCGCTGGGGGTCAACCTGCTGCCGGGCGCGCGCCGCCGCCGTCGCCGCGATCCGCGCGCCGCCTGGAACGCGGGTCTGGTCGTCGTCGCGCTGGTCGCGGCCGGCGCCGGCCTCTGGCAGATCCGCAGCAACCGCGAAGCCGCCGCCGACGCGCTCGAGACCGATGCGAAGCAGCGCAGCCAGCAGGCGCGCAAGGTGTCGGCGGAGAAGAAGCAGCTGGTCGACCTGGTCGAGGGCCTGCGCTTCCTGCAGCAGACCCGCAACGGCCGCCCGACCACGGTCGAGGTGCTGGACGAACTCACTCGCCGCCTGCCCGACGACACCTACGTCGAGAAGGTGTCGATCGAAGGCGACAACCTGCTGATCATCGGCCTGAGTTCGCAGGCCCCGCAGCTGGTCGAAAAGCTGCAGTCGTCGAAGCTGTGGCATGCGATGAACCTCACCGGTGCGCTGATGCCCGACCCGACCAAGGGCAAGGACCGCTTCACGCTGGTCGCCCAGCTCACCGTCACCGCGCCCGCGAAGCCCGACAAGCCCGCGCGCGGTCCGGCGCCGGCCGAGACGGAGGGTGCGCCATGATCGCGACGACGACCGTCCCGCCGCGCGACCGCTGGGCTGCGCTCGGCCTGCTGGCCGCGGTGCTGCTGGTGGCCTACCTGCTGCTGGTCCATGCGTGGTGGACCGTGCCGATGCTGGACCTGCAGGACCGCATCGACGAACTGAAGGATCGCGACGCCCGCGCCCGCGCCACGCTCGCGCAGGCACCGGAGATCCGCAAGCGCCTCGGCGAGGTCCGCGAACAGGCGGCGCGCCTGCCCGGCTTCATGGGCGAGGGCAGCACCGAACTGGCGACCGCGTCGCTGATCCAGCGGCTGGAAACCGCGGTGCAGGAGGCCAGCCCGAAGAACCGCAGCTGCGCCATCCAGAACCGCTCGCCGCTGACCGAGCCGCGCAAGGAGCGTTTCCAGCGCGCGGTCGTGCAGGTCCGCCTGCAGTGCGGCACGCCGGAACTGGCGGCGGTGCTGCATTCGCTGGAAAGCGGCTCGCCGCGGCTGTTCGTGGACAACCTCAACGTCACCGCGCAGCGCTTCTTCTTCACGCCCGACCAGGCGCCCACCGGCGGCGGCGTGGACGTGAGTTTCGACCTGTACGGTTATGTCGCGCCCGCCGCGGGAGGCAACAGCGATGCGGCTCGATAGTCTCAGCCCCCGGACCTGGCTGCTCGCCGGCGTCGCCGGCTGGGCGGTGTGCCTGTGGGTGTTCGCGCTGGTCGGCCTCGGCGGCCGGCTCGGCCCGCTGCCGAACGACATCCCGCCGCAGCGGCTGCCGGCGACGAAGATCCCGGTCGCCGAGCGGCCCGGTCCGCAGGCGCAGTACCAGACCATCGCGCTGCGCCCGATCTTCTCCGAGAACCGCCAGCCGCAGGCGTTCCGCATCGGCGGCGCCACCGACGACGCCAAGGCCAATACCTTCGACTTCCTGCTGACCAGCGTGCTGATCGCCGGCGATACCCGGATCGCGATCCTGCGCCCGCCGGCCGACGGCGCGGCGCCGGTGCGGGTGAAGATGGGCGAGGCGGTGGAAACCGCGCCGCAGTGGACGCTCGCCGCCATCGAACCGCGCCAGGCCACGTTCCGCGGCCCGGACGGCGACCGCGTGCTGGAACTGCGCGTGTTCAACGGCGTGGGCGGCGACGCGCCGCCGTCGGCCGGCG
>JBQCJG010000254.1:0-7637 GCA_051952955.1 Lysobacteraceae bacterium
GTCGAATACTGGGTCGATCACTGGTAGCCGCGGATTTCCTTGAACACCTGCGCCAGCGATTTGGCCTTGGCGTCGAACGCCTTGCCGCCGGTCGCCGCGGCGAGTTGGTCCATCTCGCCGGCATCGGCATCGCCGAAGACGATCGGGAACACCCGGATCGAGCGCAGCGTCTCGTCCTGCCGGCGATACCACGCCAGGAATTCGCGCAGGTCCGTGCCGTTGGTGTTCTCGCCGTCGGTCATCAGCACGACCGTGTAGTAGCGGGGCGACGCTTCCGCCCGTTTCTCGCCGGCGAGCTCGCCCAGCGCCCTGGCGACGCTGTCGTAGATGGCGGTGCCACCGCTCGCGTCCATCGGCGCGACCGCATCGCGGATCCCGGCCAGCGTCTGCCGGTTGCGCTCGGGCGTGTCGCCCATGTCGAACGCGAGCGTGTCCATCGGCGCGCTGTTGAACGGCACCAGGCCGATCCGCTCGCGGTTCTGGAAGCGGGCATAGCGGCTCGCGAGCGACTCGCCGGTGTCGCCGGCCAGCGTCGCCATCGCGGCCTTCAGCTGGTCGAGCCGCTGGTCGTCGCCCATCGAGCCCGACAGATCGAGCACGTAGCGCGAGGAGCCGGGGATGCGCACGTCGGCGAGGAACGCATCGAGGAGGCCGTTGATCACCTGCGGCTGGCCGGGAAACGGCAATTCGATCAGCGTGCGCTTCGGAATCGACGCCGCCACGGTCGCATCGGGATTCACCGGGCGACGCAGCGTGGTCGCCGACAGCGTGGTCTGGAACTCGGGCGAGCGCAGGAAGGCGACGAGCTTGTCGTACTCCGCGCGCTTCGCCGCGTCGAGCAGCATCAGCGGATAGTCGGCGGTGACGATGCCTTCCTTCGGATAGACCGGCACCAGCGGCTCGGCGAGCCTGCCGCCGGCATCGAGCGACAGGATCACCGACTCGTAGTTGATGAGGCCGTCGACCTTGCCCGGATCGGCGGCATAGGCGTCGGCCAGCCAGCCCGACGAACCGGCGGTCATGCGCTGGCCCTGGAAGAAGGCCTTGAGCGCGGGGTTGGCGACGTCCGCCTCGGTCAAGGCGTCGGGATTCGCGGCCAGCGCCGCAGCGATGCCGATCAGCGCGGTGAAGCCGGTGTTGCTGCTGGTGGGATTGGCCATGCCGAAGGTGAAGCGGCCGCTGCTCGCGGCGTCGGCGATGTCCTTCCACGTCGGGTCGGTCTTGTCCCAGCCGAGCGCGGCGGCCTTCGAGGCCTTCACCCCGAGGATCACCGGCGACAGCATGATCTTCTCCTGCGCCTGGATCCGCGGCTTGAGCGCGGGATTCATCGCCAGGTATTTGCCGTGGCTCACCCAGACCGCGTCGAAGGCCTCGCCTGCACCGAGGCGATCGATCGCGTCCAGCGTGCCCGCGTAGGTGAAGCGCACGTTCACGCCGGTGGCGCTGCGGATGCGTTCGCCCAGCGCGGTGTCGACGTCCTTGAGCTCGGACCCGGCGAGGATGGTGAAGGCCCTGGCGTCGGCGGCGGCGTCGGCGGCGCCGGCCGCGACGGTGGCATCGTCGCCGCGCGAACACGCGGCGAGCGCAACCAGCGCGGCAGCGACGATGAACAGGCCCAGCGTGCGGAGCCCACGAGTGGAAGCGAGGCGCATGGACGTTCTCCGTCGCGGCGGCGTGGCGTGGCCGGGGGTCATTGCTTCAGCGCGGTCTCGATCCGCGCGATCATGCGTTCGAGCAGGTCGTAGGTCGGCGGATCGACCACGTCGACCAGCGTCGGCGGCATCTCGATCTTCCGCGCCTTCGCCTGTGCGAACAGCGCGGTGTTGTCGCTGCCGCGCAGGCCGTAGCGGGCCGCGATGGCGCGGATCTTCGGGTCGCGGTCGAACACGTCCGCGAACCGGGCGCCGGCATCGCTCAGCGCCACGATGGTGTGCTTGGTCAGCACCGTCGGCTGCGGATACAGCAGCACCATGTCCGGGTCGATGGCGTCGTGCTGCAGCGCGTACTGCAGGAACTGCTGCTCGTAGATCATCACCAGCGGGCTCTTGCCGAGCTTCATGGTGACGTAGTCCTCGAACGGCCCGGTGGAACTCGCTTCCTGGTAGCCCTGCTTCGAGAACAGGCCGATCAGCCGGCCGACCGCGGCGTCCGCGGCGGCATCGCTGTCGACGACGTTGTCGTCGTTCGCGAGATAGCTGGCGAGCGCGAGGTACATCGCCGCGGAATTGCTGGTGCGCACGTCGGTGCTGGTGACCAGGATCGACTTGCCGACGGCGTAGTCCGGGTTCGGCTGCAGGTCCTTCCAGCGCGTGCCCTGCGCCATCAGTTCGACCAGCTTGCGCATGTCGACGACGTAGTACACGCCGCCCTGCCGGCGCACGATGCCGTTGGCTTCCAGCGGCGGCAGCAGCTGGCGCCAGCTGGCGATCGCCATCGGCGTGTAGAAGCTGTTGCTGATCCGCCGCGAGCCGGTGGCCTCGGCGATCTTCTTCGCCGCGGCGACGCCCGCCGGGAAGGCCACGTCGAAGGTCTTCAGGTCGGGGCGCGTGGCGATCTCGCGCGAGCCCGCCTTCTGCACGTCCAGCGCGATGCCTTGGGCGGCGAGCACCGCGGCCAGCTCGGGATCGCGCAGAAAATCGAGCTTTTCCGAGCCGGTGAGCACGCGCACGACGGTCTTGCCCGCCTCCGCCTTCGCGGCGGGTTCCGGCGTCGCCGCGGTGTCGGCAGCGCGCTTGTCACGCGCCGAGTACACGATCCCGGCGGCCACGCCGGCCAGCAGCAGCAAGGCCAGCATCGGCCCGACGAACTTCTTCATGTCGACTCCCCGTTGGACGCCTTGCGATGACCCGTCTGCGCGGGCGGATCGAGCCCGTCGATCGGGATCCCCTGGCGACGGCAATGCTCGATCGCCAACTGCTCGATCAGATTGGACAGACTGCGGTTCTCGCGCCCGGCCGCGACCGCCAGCGCGTCGCGCACGCCCGGCTGGGTGCGGAAAGTGGTCGTGACGGTGCGGTTCCCGGTCCGTGACATCGCTGCGAATACATCCGATGGCGCTGTGACGCCCATTGGATGGCGGTCGTGTTGCGGCTTGATGACAGGAGTGTCTGCCGCTGTCGCGGTCGGTCGAGGGTGACTGCCGGAGGGCTCTGGTCAGAGGAAACGGGATGCGGTCGAACGCGGCTCGGCGATCGAGCAGTCAAGCGCTGATGGGGCACGCCGGCACGACAAGGACGCAGAGGTCTCCACGACATCCCGTGGCAACGTGTCGCGTGCGTGCTGTCGCTTCCCGATAGGATGGAAATAGGGTGAGATTAGGGTGAAGCAAGAAAAACGGCCTGCATGTCGCCATGCAAGCCGCTGATTGGACAATCGAATTTGGTCGGGGTAGCCCTCGACACATGGTCACGCCAAGTCATTGATTTTTGAAACAAGTGCGCGAAAACACAGCTTAGCCTGCCCCCATTTCTGCCCCTGGAAGATCTGGCTTGTAATGAATCCCTTGGGACTTTGCGGGAGGATAAGTGAGCACGCACTCGTCGCGAGATTAGCCGATGTGCCGAACGCTCTTGCAAGCGAAGGAGAACGAAGCTACCCGGCGGTCACACGTGATCAGGTGCCATAGCCAGTGGCGCGAGTTCGTCGGTGCTAACCAGTTGCCGCAGCCCGTACGCCACCAGCAAGCACCGCACGGCAGCGGCGAACTCACCTTTTGACGCCGACATTGCCAACAGCTCAGCGCGCGCCTCGTTCAAGTTCGTCATATCACGCACCGTTCGCGCACCGGCGGGTACACGGCTTGTATCCTTGAAGCGCACAGCGGCTCTGGCAGCCCGACGCAGGACAGCCCTGCGTCGCTCGTTGAGCCGGCTTTGCCGGAGTCCTAGACAAGTGATGGCTTCTTCGACGGCTGCCTTCTGGTCGGGCAACATCTCCGGGTCCGGAGCGACATTGCCATCCTCATCGAACCACAGCTTGTACGGGTCGTCCGGATTCGTCGGGTCCAGCAGTACCGGCGTCTCTTGACCGGTGTCCCTGTTCTGAAGCGTTGCACGACGTGCAGGATCCGCCAATGGGAACCAATCACCCTTGCCCACTGAGTCCTCGGAGAATTCCTGGTTCACCGTGTTGCAGAGGACTCCGGCAAGTCGGAAGTTCTCGATGTCGAAGGCTAACCATGAGTAACCCTCGCTGTATTGCTTGGCAGCCTGCTTCGACCTTCCATGCGGCCTGAAGTGGTCAACCTGATAGCGCGAGACGGCCTCACGGGCCTCTGAGTACCAGCACTTGCCGTGCGACATGCCGGAAAGGTAGGCACGCACCGCGGCCCACTTGTCCCGGTTCGCGTTGATGTACGCCTTGCGCTGATCCACGTCGGCAAGTGCCTCCAATTCCACTGCCGCTTGGCGCAAAGCGGCCTTGACTTCCTGCGGCACGGTGTCCCAGTCGCGGTGGACGTAGATCACTCTTTGCCTCGTAGAAGCTCTTCGATCACGTGGCTCATCATCAGCTCGCGCCGCTGCAGTTCAGCCGGCGACCGCGGGCCGGTAGCAGTGAACTCGGCTGCATCCAAGTGCCTGAGAAACTTCCGATACAGCTCGTCTCGCTCTTCGTACATGAAGCCCAGAGCACGCAACTTCTCGTTGACCGCGTCCAAGGCATCAAGCTGCTCTGCCGTGGGTTCGTCTAGTCTAGCCAACCGGTTTCGCGCCGCAATCAGGTTCTGCGTTGGCTGATCCAGCGTGGTGGGCATGCCGAAGATGTCGGTCAGCACGCCCCCAATTCCCAGCCCGCGCGGATCGATGAAAGGCGGCTCAACCACGATGGCGTTGGACTTCGCGTCCGCGCTGATCACCCGCACCTCGTCACGCGACAGCGCTGAAATCGTGAGCGGGTTGTGCGAGGTCAGCACGATGTGGCAGTGCTCCTTCTCAGCCGCGATGCCCGTCCAGTCCTCAATCAGCTTCAGGTAGCTCTGCTGCCAATGTGGGTTGAGGTGCGTGTCGGGCTCGTCCAGCAAGAACAGCGCGCGTTTGCCGCGTGAGACACGAATCAGGCCGAGCACCATCAACAGTTGCCGTTCGCCGTCGGATAGGTCGGCAAAGCCTACGTCGCCGCTGGTGTCGTTGCTGCGGGTCACCCAGACCTGGATCTCGCGCACCAGGTCGGAGATGTCCATCGCCTCCAGGGCGTAGAACATCTCGCGCTCATTCTTGAACTGCTGCGCCAGTTGCTGCAGCCGCGTCAGCGATGGCAGGAAGGCAGCGAACTGTGTCTCCACCTGCTTCTTATCGCGGTAGTCGTCCACCGCATTGCCTTCCAAAGCAAACGGGTGGAAGGCCAGTTCCTTGAAGCGGCGTGCGGCGCGGCCGGCCGGCCCGCCGGCGCCCCACAGGTCATCGGCGCTGGTCTTGCGGCCCTTGGCGAACCAAGGCTCGCGGAACAGTGCCAGAAGCGAGTGGAAGCCGGTGATGCCCAAGCGACCGGCCAGCTCGGCGGTGACCTTAGGGTCCGGAAAAGCGAAGAGCGCCAGCAGTGCAAGCACGCCATGGATGGGTCGGCAGTAGAAGAGGCGCCGCGCTTCTTCCGCCTTGGCAACCTTCGCTGCGTCGTCTTCGAGCTTGATGTCGTCGTAGTAGCGCCGCTGGTGGCTGTCGAACAGCGCTTCCAGCCGGCGGCTGCCGCCGGAGTAGTAACCAAACACCAGGTCTGGGAACCACTCGGTCTTTCGCTTCTCGAACTCGGTACGCTTCACCTCCTGCCCGTTGACCCGAATCGCGGGCTCGCCTGGGAAGTTGCTCAGGCATACGCTCGGCGGGTTCGGGATCGCCGGGCCCTGCGGCTGGATGCGGTAGGTCACCCGATAGCGAAAGCGCGGCTCGTTACGCCGCAGGTCCACCCAGCGGAAGACCTGGGCAATGGCTTCGATCAGGTTGGACTTTCCGGCGCCGTTCTGGCCGATCAGCACCGTGGTGAGCTGGCTCTCATCGAAGTCCAGCTCTAGGCCGCGCAGGTTCTTGAAGCCGTCGATGCTGATTTTATCCAGCCGCATGTCCGGGCTCCAGTGTGGTCTGGTTGTCCTTCACGTGGCCATGGGCTACCTCCCAAGCCAACTGCTTGTAGAAGTCGGCCACGGGCAATTCGGCCACCTTGAACAGCGCCTCGGCGCTAGCGGGCTTGCCGATGCGGCGCAGGTGCCCGGCAAGGTAGGGCTGGCCCATCACGTCGTCGTCTTGGCGGCTCTTAGTCATGGCGGCGATTTCCTTGGGGGCACGGGGCGGGCGGCCGCGGCGGGGTGTGCGGGCCGAGGCGGTGTCCTTAGGCGCGCTGCCTTGCGCGCCAATGCGGGCCAGCAGCGCGCTGGCGGGCTCGTCGTTGGGGTCCTGCGGCACCAGTTCGCCACGGAAGGCTTTGGCGAGGGTGATTGGCACAAGGCGCTGAGCCTGCCGCAAGGCCTTCCGGTAGTGCCCCTCGATTGCATCAGCTATGGCGAGTAGCGCTTCGACCCGGCGCACGATCTCGGTCTGCTCACCCAACGGGGGCAGCCGAAACGGGAAGGCGGCAATCTTCCTGGCGTTGATGTTTGACTGGCTCACACCGTCTGACTTGACGGACCAGCAGTAGTCGCGTCCATGCCTGCTACCCAGGCAATAGTTTAGATAGTCAGAAAGCAGCGCCTGCGAGCACCTGATCCGAATCAGGTATCCCGCGTAGAGAGCAGGCCGCTCACCCTTGTAAACAGCCGTCTTGCCGACCAGCTCTGGGCTATTGGTTCGGTTGAACAACACGTCGCCGGCGCGCAACTCGTACTTTTTGATCTCTTGTGCGTCCGACGTGAACACCAGATCGGTCCAGTCAATACGCCCGTCTTGGATGTTGCCCATGCGAAGCACGGGAACTTCGCCTGTCTTGGCGGACTTCGCGGCGGTGCCATACGAGAAGTCGGATGCGACCTCCGACAGTTGTACTTCTCGCCAACTGGCGACTCCGTCGCTGCGCCAATCGTCCGTGAGAGATCCCGACGTGGCTGCGCTGAGCACCGCCTGTCGAAACCGCTTGAGCAACGCCGGAATGGCCTCCAGGCGGTCCTGGCAGGCTTGGATGCGCGCCAGGAGGATGTCGAGTTGGTCGGCGATGCGGGTCTGTTCTGGCCGCGGCGCCACGATCAGCGGCGCGGCTCTCCCCGCGTCGGTCCCCAGACGCGGCATGTTCATGCCGTGGCTCGAGGCCTCGACATACTTCAGAAAAGCAGGATGCTTGAGCCAATAGAACAGGTATCGCCGTTCGAGCGCTGGGCCGGTCTGCACCGGCACGATCTCAGTGGTGCAGAAGCCCGGCGCGTCAGCGATGACAACCTTGTTGAGGTAAGGCCGCAGCTTGCCGTAGAGAACATCACCGGCGTTAAAGCGGTTCTTCGTGCTGAGCGACTGTCGCTGAGACTGGGTTAGCCGCTGCAGTATGCGCGAGCTGCCCTTCTCGATGTCCTCCAACTCCAGCACCCAGGCGTCGGAGGGTATGTCCGCCGGCTCTACCTTCACGGTCTTGCCGTAGTTGGTGACTGTGCCTAAGGTCGTAAGTGCCCAGCTCGGGGGCATATCTGGACCCAGATAGCCGTCGGCCAAAACCGAAGCTGATTC